>JBAPUB010000278.1:0-12489 GCA_049282455.1 Actinomycetes bacterium | reverse complement strand
GCCACCCCGTGAAGGGTGGCCGCTCCTGTCTGTCTCCCCAGGGTCGCGCTCAGCTGTTCCAGTTGGGATCGTTGTCCCACTGCTCGGTGCGCTCGCGAGCCGTCTGCAGGGCGTGCTCGGCGTCCAGACGCGTCACGTAGGGCCCGAGTCGGACGGTGTTCGCGCACCCGTCGTGACCCTCGACCCGACTGTGGTCCAGGCACCACCAGTACGGTCCGGCGCCCATCGCTGGGTCACTCGTTGGATCACTGGCTGGATCACTCGTTGGATCACTCACTGGACCGCTCACTGGACCACTCACTGGGCACCTCCGACGCGCCGGCTCTAGACTTCCCCATCATGTCGCTCCTCCTACCCGGCCGGGTCTCACCACTGCGGTCAGTGCCTGCGTCGATCCCCCGGCCCGAGTACGTCGGCAAGACTCGCCCGACGCCCTACGACGGCCCCGAGGTCAAGGACTCCGACACCCTGGAGCGGATGCGCCGCGCCGGCGCGCTCGCTGCCCGGGCCCTGGATGCCGTAGCTGGGCACATCGCACCGGGTGTCACGACCGACACGCTCGACCGGATCGGCCACGAGTTCCTCCTGGACCACGGTGCCTACCCGTCCACGCTGGGCTACCGGGGCTTCCCCAAGTCGCTGTGCACCTCGATCAACGAGGTGATCTGCCACGGCATCCCCGACGACACCGAGCTGCGCGACGGTGACATCGTCAACGTCGACATCACAGCCTTCCTCGACGGTGTCCACGGCGACACCGACGCGACCTACCCGGTCGGCGACGTCGACCAGGAGTCGCTGCTGCTCATCGAACGCACCCGTGAGGCGATGCTGCGTGGGATTCGGGCTGTTGCCCCCGGGCGTCCGCTCAACGCCGTCGGCCGGGTGATCGAGGCGTACGCGCGGCGCTTCGGCTACGGCGTGGTCCGTGACTTCACCGGCCACGGCATCGGCACCGCGTTCCACTCAGGCCTGGTGGTGCCCCACTTCGACGACCCCCATCTGGACGTCGTCATGGAGACCGGCATGACCTTCACCATCGAGCCCATGCTCACCCTGGGCAGCATCGACTACGAGATCTGGGACGACGGATGGACTGTCGTCACCCGAGACCGGCTGCGCTCAGCCCAGTTCGAGCACACTCTGGTGGTCACAGACAGCGGTGCCGAGATCCTGACCGTCGCCTAGGCCCCGGGGGCTTGGTCACTGTGCGTGACCGTGCTTGACCAAGTCGGGTTGGGGCGGCTCGTGGGGTAAGGATCGGGGCCGAAACGGCCGATAGGCCATCCATGCGTGCCAAGAAACCAGCCGCCTCGACGGCCGATGCCTGCCACCGGTGTACCGCGATCATGCTGTCCGGCGCCGTCCGCTGCACCCTGTGCGGCTGGCCGGCCGGGCAGGGCTACCCCCCGGGTGACGACCACGGCGACCACAGCGACCACACAGCTTCGCTGCTGGACGCCGAGCCCGAGGTGGAGGATCAGGAGGTCCAGACGGCCCCCGAGGTCCACGCCGACGCTCAGTTCGACGCACTTGCTGCGATGGTCGAGCGCAGGACGGCTCCGGCCGTCGAACCCGAGCCGATCGAGGCCGAGCTCGCTGCTGCGGAGGTCTTCGACACCCCGTCTGACACCGAATCGGACACCGAGTCTGACGCCGACAACGGCGACGGCGACGCGAGCACCGAGACTGTCGACGCCATCGACGAGCAGCGCAGCCTCGAGAGCCCCGCGCTGGTCATGGCCTCCGTCGCGACGACCACGGAGGACTTCGACCCGTTGACCGCCCCCTTCGAGCAGGTCACCGGCGGCGGGCGCCTCCTCGCGGGCGGTCCCTCCGCCCCCCTGCTCGAGAGCCCCAATGACGGCGAAGGTCCCGACAACGTCCACGACGTCGACTGGATCGACGACTCCGGGGACGCTGTCACTTCGTCAGAGGCCACGGACCAGCCCGACGGGCCTGCCGCCCAGACTCCCGCCACTGGCGCACTGACGTCGAAGGGGCGCCTCGCGTCGGCGCTCATCGTCGCCGTGCCCGTCCTGACCCTCGCGTCGTCGTTCGTCCCCTGGCCGGTTGGCGCACTCCTGGCCTTCGTCACGTTGACCGCTTGGGTGGCTGCCGGCGTCTTGTTCCTGCTTTGGGTGCGACTCGCGCGCGAAACGGTCACTGAGCTCTCATCGGTCCCGCAGCGGTGGTCTCCGACGCTGTCGGTGGTGGGCTGGCTCATCCCGCTCGCCGGTCTCTACATCGGGTGGCAGGTGCTCCAGGACCTGTGGCACGGCAGTGAGCCGACGACCGAGGACGACGCACCCGAAGCGACGTCCAAGAAGGCGAGCCCGCAGCTCATCACCGGGTGGCTGGCGGCGCTGGTGGTGTCGCTCCTCCTGTCGGTGCTCGGTGGCCCCGTGCTCCCCCAGTCGCTGGTGATCGATCTGGCGAGCACTCTTCTGCTACTCGGCTCGGCGCTGTGCCTGGCCGGAGTCGTCGGTCAGATCAGCTTGTGGCAGGACGCCGCAACCGACGGGGCGCTCCCCGACGACACTACGATCGACGCGTGGCCGAACCCCGCTGGCTGAGCGCTGACGAGCAGAAGTCCTGGCGCGCGTTCTTGACCGTGAGCCTGCTGCTGCACGACCAGCTCGGCCGCGACCTCCAGCGCAGCCAGGGCTTGACCATGGCCGACTACGAGATCTTGGTACGGCTGTCCGAGGCGCCCGACCGCCGACTACGGATGACCGACCTCGCATCGGTGACCCTGTCCAGCAAGAGTCGCCTCTCTCACCAGATCACCCGGTTGGAAGAGGCGGGACTGGTCGAGCGGGTGGCGTGCGCCGGAGACCGCCGGGGGTTCTTCGCCACGCTCACCGACGAAGGCTGGACCCGTCTGGTCGGTGCGGCACCCAGGCACGTCGCGAGCGTGCGCGAACACCTGGTCGACCTGCTCAGCCCTGAGGAGTTCGCCGACCTCGGTGCGATCCTGCAGAAAGTCGCGGACCACCTGGTGCACATCCGCGAGTGACTCCCCGACCACGCTCGGCACGGCGCTCATCACCTGGCCCGGGTCAGCCTCCGGCCACGGCACCCCGGACTGCGGCGTCGAGCGCCTCGATGTCGGACTCGTCGGTGAAGACGTGTGGGCTGACGCGAACCAGACCACTCAACCCGTGAGCATCGAAGTCGCGTACCGCGTAGGCACGCGGTGAATGGCTGACGTTCACCCCTTGCGCCTTGACCATGTCCACGATGTCAGCCGCGTCGCGGCCCTCGACGGAGAACGTCACGATCCCGGTGAGCACGACACCGCGGTCGTGGACGACTACCGCTGGGATCTGCGCCAGCGTCTGACGGATGCGATCGGCGACCCAGGTGATTCGCGCTTGAACCACGTCGACCCCCAGCCCGAGGGCGTAGTCGGCAGCCGCTCCCAGCCCGAGCAGTGCGGCGTACGGCTTCTCGAACGACTCATACCGGTGCGCACCCGGCGTGACGACGTACTCGTCGCCACCGGTCCAGGTCGCGGAGTCGAGGTCGATGACCAGTGGCTCCAAGGTCTGGGCGCGACCAGACGCCCACAGGAACCCGGTCCCTCGCGGACCACGCAGGAACTTGCGACCCGTGGCCGAGACGAAGTCCGCGCCGATCGCGGCAACGTCGATGGGCACCTGGCCCACCGACTGGCACGCATCCAGGACGTACCACGCGTCGCTGCCCGTCTCACGCAGCACGCGGCCGACCTCGTGGGCCGGGTTGAGCAGTCCGTTGTGGCTCGGGGCATGGGTGACGGCAACGACCTTGACTCGCTCATCAAGCATCGAGCGCAGCGCCCCGACGTCCAGCACCCCGGTGGCATCGTCGGGCACCGCCTCGACCGTGGCGCCCACGCGTCTGGCGGCTGCGAGCATGGCGAGGACGTTGCTCGCGTACTCAGCCTGGGACACGAGGATCCGGTCGCCTCGGTCGACGGGGATCGACAGGAAACCCCGCAGCCAGGAGTCGGTGGCGCTCGTGGTCAGCGCGATCGAGCCCGGACCTGATCCGACCAGCCGCCCCAGCGAGGCATACGTCGCATCGAGCTGGTCCTGGGCCGCGGCGAGTGCCTCGTATCCCCCCAGCTGTGCCTCACGGCGCAGGAAGTCGACCATCACGTCGACCACGACCTGCGCAGGCAAGGCCGATCCGGCGTTGTTCAGGTGATGGTGTCCCAGACAGCCCGGAGTCTCGGCCCGCAGCCGGGCGACGTCTGCGGCGGACAGTCCCGACGGGTCCTCTGCAGTGTGCGCTGCCATGACACTCATCAGCCGATCCCATCACAAAGCGACGGTGCAGGAGTGGGGCGACGGACGAGTGCCCCTGTAAGCCGGGTCCTGTTCCCAGGCCGCCTTGCGGCACTGGCCTGGGTGGCGACCATCCCTCTCGCGGTGCCGTTGCCGGCACCGTCCAGCAGTCGACCCGCAGGCTCGGACGGGCCGTCCTCGAACGCCTGCGCGGAGCCGGGCTTGCGCCCGACGCCTTCTTGACCTTGCTCCAGGTGGGGTTTACCGAGCCGCCGCAGTCACCTGCGGCGCTGGTGGTCTCTTACACCACCGTTTCACCCTTACCGCCCGGCGAACCGGACGGCGGTTTGTTCTCTGTGGCACTGTCCCGCGGGTCACCCCGGGTGGGCGTTACCCACCACCTTGCCCTTCGGAGCCCGGACTTTCCTCGGCGGGCAGGTCTCCCTGCCCGACGCGGCCGCCCGGAACACTCGTCCGTCGTCGGTCTAGGGTACGCGTTCGTGCTCATCCTTCTGCCACCCTCAGAGGGCAAGGCCGTCGTCGGGACCGGCGACCCCGTCCAACTGGGAGCACTGTCCTTCCCCGAGCTGACCAAGAGGCGTGAGTCGCTCATGACGGCCGTCGAGAAGCTGGCCAACGGACGGGCCACGACGGCACGACGGGTCCTGGGCCTGAGTCCGCGACAGGACGCCGAGCTCGAGCGTGACCGGTCCCTGCGGACTGCCCCGGCCGCGCCGGCGGTCGAGGTGTACACCGGAGTGCTCTACGAGGCTCTTGCCTACGGCTCGCTCCCAGCTGCTGCGCGGCGACGGCTGGACCGGTGGGTTGTCGTCAGCTCCGCCCTGTGGGGCGCGGTCCGGCTCACAGACCGGGTCCCGGCCTACCGCCTCAGCGCAGACGTGACGCTGCCGCGCCTGGGCAAGGTCGCTACCGGGTGGCGCAAACCGCTCGCACGCGTGATGCCGGCCGAGGCTGGGGACAAGGTGGTGCTCGACCTGCGCTCGGGCCCGTACGCGGCCATGTGGACGCCGACCGGCGACCTCGCCGAGCAGACACTGGTCGCCCGTGTCCTGCAACGGCGTGCCGACGGCTCGGTCTCAGTCGTGAGCCACCACAACAAGGCGACCAAGGGGCGGCTGGTGGCACAGCTGGCCCGCACCGGCGTCGCGCCGAACAGTCCGAAGGCGCTCGCCGAGGCCCTCTCGTCCCACGGCGCAGAGGTCGACCTCGCCGAACCGGGGGCGGGCAGGCCGGGGCGACTCGACATCGTGGTCCACGACCTCTAGCCCTGGAGCCTCAGCCGGAGCTAGGAGTGTGCTGCGTGGGCTCGTCGCGCAGGTAGGACGTGTCGTTGAACGCACGCAACGACGCATTGCCGTCTGCGAACCACACGATCGTGGTCAGCGAGGCGGGGCGCAGCTCCATGCGGAACAACGAGTGTGAAGGAGCATCGAGGGCAATCCGCACCAAGGTCTTCACCGGCGTGACGTGGGTGACCAGCAGCACGTTTGCGCCCTCATGCTCGGACACGATCCGCTCTCGCGCGCCGTTGACCCGCTCGCGCACGTCATCGAAGGACTCCCCGTCAGGCGCACGCACCGCGGTCGACGCCAGCCATGCGACGAGCTCCTCGGGCCAGCGGTCACGGACCTCGGCGAACGTGTAGCCGTCCCAGGCACCAAAGTCGCACTCGCGAAGGTCGTCGTCGATCAGCAGCTCGGCGCCGAGCGCACCGGCGACCAGCTCGCCGGTCTCGCGGGTGCGTCTCATCGGCGAGCTGACGACAGCCGTGATCCCCCCGTGCGTTGCCAGGAACCCGGCCGCCTGCTCGGCCTGCCAGCGACCACGCTCCGAGAGCACCGGGTCATCACCCCCGGAGCCGCTGAAACGCTTGGCCACCGTGTGCGTCGTCTCGCCATGTCGCAGCATCAGGGTCGTGGTGGCCGACGCCGCCGGCGCGGACCAGCCGACCAGTGTGTTGGCCGGTAGAGCGGTTCGTGGCTTGTCCATGGTGCCGTCGAGAGCAGCGTTCACCAGTCGGTCGGCGTCACGGTTCTGCTCCCTCGGGATCCACGTGTAGGTGACCTGGTCGGAAGGGAACACCGCGCGTGCCTCGAGGGCCAGCTGCCTCATGCCGTCGTGCTTGATCTTCCATCGTCCGCTCATCTGTTCGACGACGAGCTTGGAGTCCAGCGCGACGTGGATCTCGGCGTCGGGGTCGATCGCTCGGGCCGCACGCAGCCCGGCGATCAGCCCCCGGTACTCGGCGACGTTGTTGGTGGCTACTCCGATCTCGGCGGCGGACTCGGCCAGCAGGCGACCGGTCTCGAGGTCGCGCACCACCGCGCCGTAGGCGGCGGGACCGGGGTTCCCCCTCGACCCACCGTCGGCCTCGACGCGCAGACGACGTGACACCCGCGCTGCCTAGAGCCCTGACTGTGCGGTACGCACGACGATGCGACGGCACTCCTCGCAACGCAGGATCGCGTCGTCGGGTGCGTCGCGGAACCGCCCGACCTCGATGGCGTTGAGGTCCAGGCGGCAGCCGTCGCAACGCCGTTGCTTGAGCTCGGCGACGGCCACGCCTCCGAGCTGCTCGCGGATCTTCTCGTAGAGGGCCATGAGGTCCGCTGGTACGTCGACGACGATCGCCGCTCGTTGCTCGCGCGCAAGAGCCGTGTCGCGGTCGATCTCGGCCCACGTGGTGTCGCGCCGGCGCTCGGTCTCGACCTGCTGCCCGGTCAACGACTGCTCACGCTGGGACAGCTCGGTGAGGGTCGTGTCGAGATCCTCCACACGCTGGAGGATCTCGAGCTCGGCGTCCTCCAGCTCAGTCTGGCGACGTTGCAGCGACGTGATCTCGTGCTGCAGGCTCTCCAGCTCCTTGGCGGACCCCACCGTCCCGGCGTTCATCCGCTGCTGGTCACGGTCGGCCCTGGCCCGCACCTGCTCGATGTCACGCTCGAGCTTGGTGGCCTCGCGGTTGACGTCGGACCTCTCGGTCTGGACCCCGACGAGGTCGTCAGCGACGCCCCTCAGCTGATCGGCGATGCCCGTGAGCTCAGCGATCTCGGGCAGTCGGTCCCGACGGTGGGCCAGCTGGGCGATGTGGGTGTCGATGGCCTGAAGGTCGAGCAGGCGCTGCTGGTCGGCGGGCGAGGCGTTCAGGGCTGCTCCTCTCGAACGGGTGTCCGGTCTGCGGTGATGTCGGCGATCTCTGCGGTGATCTCCGCCGTCACCAGTGCGGACCACGGGTCGGTGACGAGGGTCGACACTCGGGTCTCCACCGTAGTGCCGACCTCGGCCAGGGCCTCGGCCAGCCGGTCCGCAGCGAGCGGAAGCCACGGCCACTCGCTCGCGAAGTGCCCGGGGTCGACCAGGGCCGGCGCAGCGTCGGAGAGGTGCTCCGACGCCGGGTGGTGACGCAGATCGGCTGTGACGAAGACGTCGACCCCGGCTGCCGTAGCGGCCGCGAGCAGGCTGTCACCCGCTCCCCCGCAGACCGCGACGCGGTCGACGACACGCCCGCCGTCGCCGGCCACGCGTACCCCACCGGCCGTCGAAGGGAGCGACCGAGCCACGCGTTCGGCGAACGCGTCCAGCGTCGTCGACGACTCCAGAAGGCCGACCCGGCCCAACCCCGTCTGGCCGGGCCGAGCGACCAACGGGTACTCGTCGAAGGCGACTTCCTCGTACGGATGAGCCTCGACCATGGCCTCGACAACGGCGTCACGACACGACCTCGGCACGACGAGCTCGACACGAACCTCGGGGGTCTCTTCCGCGACTCCTGGTCGCCCGATCACCGGATGCGAGCCCACTCCCGGCAGGAACTGCCCCTCGCCCGAGATGCTCCACGCGCACCGGGTGTAGTCGCCGATCGTGCCGGCCCCCGCGTCCGCCATCGCGTCGATGACCCGCTGGGCCTGGGGCGGTGGCACGAAGGTGACGATCTTGAGCTCGCCGTGACTGCGAGGCACCAGCGGCCGGGTGGCGACGAGTCCAAGCGCCTGCGCCAGGGCGTCGCTGACACCTCCCTGCGCAACGTCGGCGTTGGTGTGCGCAGTGAACAGCCCGCAGTCGGCCCGGATGAGGGCGCTGAGGACGCGCCCCTTGGTGGTGCTCGAGGGAACGGCGTGCACTGCCTTCAGCAGCAGGGGGTGGTGGGTGACGAGGAGGTCGGCGCCCCACTCGACTGCTTCTGCGACGACGTCCTCGTGGGGGTCGACGGCGAACATCACCCGACGCACCCGTCGCAGCGGGTCGCCGCACACGAGACCTACGGCATCCCACGTCTCGGCCGTCTCCGGCGGGTATTGGGCGTCGAGCACGGCGATGACGTCGCCCATCATCGGGTCAGTGGCCACGGCCGAAACCCTAACGGGCACACGATGGGGTGATTCGTCTGCGACCTGCGGGACCTAGCGGTTGCTGTCCACCCGCACGGTGCGAACCGGCCAGCGCCAGGCCACCCAAACCGGCAGGTACCGAAGAGCAGTCTGCAGTGCCAACCAGCCCGGGGGGAGGCCGATGAACGACGTCCCCGTGGCGACCGCAACCGCGCGGCGCAGCCGCTCGTCGGTCAGTGGGGCAACCAGCGCGACCAAGCCGACCAGGTACCACGGCAGGAACCAGCTGGTTGCCAGGAAGAACGACCCGAGCAGCACGGCTGCCGCCCACCAGGTGCGGGTGACGGTGACGGGATGGAAGACCAGGACGATGCCCACGGCCAACGGAAGCACGAGACCGACCAGATGCAGACCGAGCACTCCGGCCAACGAGTGGTCAGCCATCCCGCCGGCGTCGATGAGCGCCTGGAACGTCGCCGCGCTGGCCCAGTAGGGCGCGTAGGCAACCACGGAGGCGACCACAGCGATCGCGCCACCGGCCACGGCCTTCCGACGGTTCCCCCGCCGCCACAGAGCAAGCAGGTAGACCGCGAGCACCGGGGCTGCGTACACCTTCACCAGACACGCAGCCACGAGGCAGGCCACACTGAGAAGCGGCCGGCGGCGCTGGTCGGCCACCATCGCCGCGACGAACGCCGCCACGAGGACCGCGTCCAGATGGCCCCCAAGCACGACGGCCGTGACGACCAGCGGGTTCAGGAGCAGGAACGCCACCGTGGCCGCACTCCCCTCCGCAACACCGGCCACCGGGTCGGCCCGAAGGCTCAGCAGCCCCCAGCCGGCAAGTCCGAGCAGAATCACGGTGAGCACCTTGATCATCAGGACCGCGGCGACGACGCTGCCGCCGGCCCACCCGGCCAGCACGTCCACCACCATCAGCCACAGTGGGCCGTAGACCGCAGTGGTGCTCGGCCACGACGCGAAGCCCAGCCAGGTGCCGTCGCCCGACGCTGGCGAGGTGACGAACGGGTTGAGGTCGTGCCCGGACTGCATGTGCCCGTACACGGCGTACTGGAAAACGTCATGCGACTGCATCGGCGGTGCCAGGAGCAGGGGGAGCGCAACGGCACCCCAGGCGACGAAGACCGCGGCAGCGGCGATTCGCCGCTGGTCGCGAAGCGCGTGCAGTGTCAAGGCCCAAGGGACCAAGAGCAGAAGCTGCAGCAGCGCGAATCGGTAGGGCGCACTTGATGTCGTCGGCGTCCAGGGTCCACCCGGTTGCGCGACAGCTCGCCACCACACGAGCCCAGCGAAGACCCACCAGCAGCCGACGGTGACCAGCAGACGGACCTTCCAGCCCGAACGGCCCGCGAGGGAGCGCAGCCGGTTGCGCCGCAGCACGGCCGCGCCGCTCGCTTCCGCGCGACCTGTGGGAGTCATCACCACCAGCTCCGACCGTTGATGGGCCCCACCGTACGCCGGCCTTCTGGACCCGCTATCGCTGCCGAAGGTGGCGCCGGTGACAGAGGGGCCAGACCGGGTCTACGGTTCGTCACGGACGCGTTGCTGGATCAACGGCGGCAACGACGGACCGACGGCCACCACCCGTGGTCGATGTGCCGCGCTGAGCGCGGCCTGGTGCCCACCGGTCGGCACCGGTGGGCGAGGAGGTGCCATGTACGGAACCGTGATGATCGCCCGGACCGCAGTTCCGGTCGAGCAGATCCGTGAGTCCGCGCGGCGGTGGACCAAGGAGCGCGGGCCTTCGGTCGGCTACGTGGACGAGTGGGTGATGACAGCAGATGACGGCCGCATGGTGATGGCCGTCCGGTTCGAGTCGAAGGAGGCGTACCAGAAGCTGGCCGATGACCCCGTCCAGGCCGAGTGGTGGAGCACGCAGGTCGCACCCTTGCTCGAGGGTGAGCCCGAGTGGATCGACGGAACGTGGGAGACGGTCTAGCCGCCGATCGGCCACGACTTCCGTCCCAACAGGGGCTCAAGTCACGACCCGATACAGCTTCCATCGGTCGGGGACCCCTTTCAGCTCGTGTTCGCCGGCGTCCTGGAAGATGAGGCCGCTTCCTGCAACTAGGTCCTTGACCGTTTGGGAGACGAGCACCTGCGAGGCATTGGCGAGGGCGCCCACGCGCGCGCCGATCACGACGCCGAGCCCGGCAACGTCGTCGCCCTCGATCGTGACCTCGCCTGTGTGCAATCCCGCCCTTATCTCGATCCCGAGTGGACCAACCGCAGCGGCGATCGCCGTCGCGCAGCGCACCCCACGTGCCGGCCCGTCGAACGTCGCGAGGAACCCATCGCCCATGGTCTTGATCTCGCGACCGCGGTACCGGGCGATCTGCGAGCGCACGATCTGATCATGACGAGCACGCACATCGCGCCAGCCGGCGTCACCGAGCGCCGCCGCCTGCACGGTGGAGTCGACCACGTCCGTGAACAGCACGGTTGCGAGGACACGATCGAAGTCTGCCTGCTCGACGCGGAACGACTCGACGAACGCCGCTATGTGGGGGACGAGATCGTCGAGCGGGTACAAGTGGTCGTCTCCTGGGAGTTCCACCAGTCGCGCGCCGGGTGTGTGCTCCGCGGTGTACCGCCCCTCGTCAATCTTCGTCATGCGGTCGCCGGTCCGATGCAGGACGAGTGTCGGGGCCTGAACGGAGGGAAGGATGTGGCGGACGTCGGTCTCCATCACCGCTCGATCTCGGGCGATCGCGTCTCCCGGGCTGGCGGAGAGGCGGAGATGCCTCCCGTACGCTCGCACCGCGGTCTCGTCGTGCAGGAGCGACGGAGACAGCAGTTCGACGACCTCCCGGACGAAGGCATCTGTGCCCCACGCACTCTCGACCCGATCGAAGTACTCCTGGTACCTCTCCCTACTCCAGCTCGCGGGGTAGTCAGGCGCCGGTGTTCCACACACCATCGGGGCCTGCACGATCACTCCCGACGTGCGGTCCGGGTGCGTGGCTGCGAACATGAAGCAGAGCGACGCGCCGCTCTCGATCCCGAACAGGAACGCACGCTGTGACGACGCTGCGTCCATCACGGCGCGTATGTCGTCCATTTGCGCCTCGATCGTGGCTGCTTCGCCGGCCCAGGAACGGTCCGAGGTGCCGCTGCCACGCCGATCGAAGACCAACACTCGACCGATCGTGGCCAAGCCCCGAACGAATGAGACAAACGGGGGGAAGTCCCAGGCGGCTTCGATGTTGGAGTAGTCGTACGGTACGAACACCATGTCCACAGAACCGGAACCCACCACCTGGTAGCCCACGTGGATCCCGTCCGCCGCGCGTGCGTACCGTGTCTCGGGTGCTCCGGTCATGACGTCACCCGGAAGCGCCGCAAACGGCCCGGGGCGCCTTTCAAACTCGTGCTGCCGGGGTGTTCGAAGTTGAGCCGGGAGTCTGCCACGAGGTCCTTCACAGTCTGGGAGACGAGGACCTCATTGGCTTGAGCGAGGAACCCGACTCGGGCCCCGATGCCAACTGACACTCCACCCACCTCTCCATCGACCGTCTGGCACCAGACCGGGTGGATGACCTCCCGAGTGAGCGCTGGTGTTCCCCAGCCTTCATGCACCTGGAGACAGTAGTCCTTGGATTCCTCCTCCGTCTTAGCCAACGCCACGTCCGACGCGTTGCCTGCCGAGGGGTTCTCTCGTCGGTGACCTGCGCAAACGTGGTGGGCGCAGTAGGGATCGAACCTACGACCGCTGGTTTGTGAGTCGCCCCGACGGCGTCCAACCAGGGTCGCGGCGGTCCGTCGTGTGCTCATGGGTCCGGGTCAGGGTTCGTCCCGTTCCCTCGGTTTCAGTCGCTCGGCTCGACCGAGGCGACTTCATAGTG
>JBAPUB010000277.1:0-4165 GCA_049282455.1 Actinomycetes bacterium | reverse complement strand
GGGCATAGTGACCCGGCCATTGCTTGTGGAAGCGTGGTCGCTCAACGGATAAAAGGTACCCCGGGGATAACAGGCTAATCTTGCCCAAGAGTCCATATCGACGGCAAGGTTTGGCACCTCGATGTCGGCTCGTCGCATCCTGGGGCTGGATTCGGTCCCAAGGGTTGGGCTGTTCGCCCATTAAAGCGGTACGCGAGCTGGGTTTAGAACGTCGTGAGACAGTTCGGTCCCTATCCGCCGCGCGCGCAGGAAACTTGAGAAAAGCTGTCCCTAGTACGAGAGGACCGGGATGGACGAACCTCTGGTGTGCCAGTTGTTCCGCCAGGAGCACGGCTGGTTAGCCACGTTCGGGAGGGATAACCGCTGAAAGCATCTAAGCGGGAAGCCTGCTTCAAGATGAGGTCTCCCACAGGGTCAACCTGGTAAGGCCCCCAGTAGATGACTGGGTTGATAGGCCGGAGGTGGAAGCACGGCAACGTGTGCAGCCGACCGGTACTAATAGGCCGAGGGCTTGATCTTCTATCAAGACTATTGATGTCGCGTCCACTGTGCGGTTCCCGAGTGACGGTCGGGAACCGGCCTTCAACTCCATAGAGTTTCGGCGGCCATGGCGAAGGGGAAACGCCCGGCTCCATTCCGAACCCGGAAGCTAAGCCCTTCAGCGCCGATGGTACTGCGTGGGAGACTGCGTGGGAGAGTAGGACGCCGCCGGACATTCTTTGACGAGGGCCACTCCTTTTGGGGTGGCCCTCGTCGCATGTCCGGGGTCAGTCGTGTGACCGGTTGTTCTGAGTTGTTCCTGAGTGCCTTCCCCGAAAGGATGCCTGCATGGCCCCGTCGGAACCTCCCCACTCGACCAGCGGGGGCGGACGTCGCTCGCCTGGGCCCAGGTCAGGCGAGGCACGACGGTCCTCAGGGCCTGCACGCCGTTTCGTCCCCAAGCCCGAGGCGGCTCCGTCGGCTCCGTCGGGTCCAGACCTGCCCGAAGGTGTGAGCTGGCTGGACCTCGACCCTGCGGTGCGGACCCAGCTGCGCGACATGCCGCTGACTCTGGCCGAACGGGTCGGCGGGCACCTTGCCGCAGCCGGGTTCCTGCTGGAGGCCGACCCTGAGGAGGCCTACGAGCACGCGCAGGCGGCCCGCCGTCTGGCACAACGGGTCGCCGCCGTCCGCGAGGCTGCCGGGCTCACCGCCTACGCCACCGGGCGGTGGTCCGAGGCGGTAGCCGAGCTGCGCGCCTTCCGCAGGTTCACCGGGTCCGCAGTCCACCTGCCGATCGTCGCCGACTGCGAGCGGGCCCTGGGTCATCCGGACCGGGCCCTGGACGTGGCCGCCGATCCGGCAGCGGCTTACCTCGAGCCGGCCGTGGCCCTGGAGCTGCTGCTGGTGCGGGCCGGAGCGCGACGTGACCTGGGCCAGCCAGACGCGGCCCTTCGCCTGCTCGACGTGTCTGCCCTGCACGCGTCCGGGCGCCCGGTGTGGCTTCCCCGGCTTCGCTATGCCTACGCCGACACCCTGCTCGAGCTCGGTCGAACGCAGGAGGCGCGCCGGTGGTTCGCCGCGACCGTCGAGGTTGACCCGCAGGCTTCCACGGACGCCGCTGAGCGTTTGCTCGAGCTGGCCGGGACACAGTTCACCGAGGTCGGCGAGTCCGAGCTCATCGGTGACCCAGAGGCGACGACGGCGGGTCCCGCGTCGACCTGACGGTGGATGCTGGGCAGCGCCCTACAACGGGTCCGCGGCCGACTCCTCGGGGTCCCAAGCACCCGCCGGCGCAGGCTCATTGTCGCTGCGAGGCCGTTGGTAGCGCGGAGGAACCCCGGTAGCCGAGGCGAGAACCAGCTTCATCGGATGGACGCCCTCGACCCGGTGCGGACGACGCGTGAACCCCTCCGTGTTGCGCACCAGAGCCCAGATGGCAGGGCCGAACAGCACGAACGCGACGAGGGCACCAAGGATCACGGCCGGTGCGGCACCGACGAGCTTCAGCCCGCTGGCAAGCAGGACGAGCATCAGGGCTCGCCGGATCAGCCCGGACTGGCCGCGTGAGGAGACGCGCGACCCCATGAAGACACCGGGCATGGCACCGATGAGCAGCGAGAACGCAACGGGAGCTTCGAAGTTGCCGGCCAGGACGTGCCCGAGAGCTGCAGCGGCCACCAGAGGCACCGCCTGGACCAGGTCGGTGCCCACCAGGTCTCCCGCGCGAAGGAGCGGGTACATCAGCAGCAGGCCCACGATGATCAGTGACCCGGAGCCGACCGAGGTCATGCCGACGACCAGACCGCCCAGCGCTCCGATCAACACGGTGGGGATGGGACGGATCGTGATCGCCTTGACGCTGCTGTGCTCGACCTCGATGCCCAGCGCCTTGTCGCGGTAGTGCTGACGCAGGGAGATCACGGCCTTGACGGTCATGGTCAGGACCGACACCAGCAAGGCGATGCCGAGGGCGACCTTGACGCCGTTCTCGACCTGGTCGCTGTTGCCGAACGAGTCGACGATGAACACACCGAGCAGGGCGAAGGGAACCGATCCCAGGCACAACCATTTCACGAGGTCCAGGTTCACGGTCCCCCGGCGCCAGTGGACCGCCGCGCCGACCGGCTTCATGAACAGCGAGACCACCAGGTCGCTGCCGACCGCATTGAGGGGGTCGATCTTGAAGAAGAAGATCAGGATCGGGGTCATCAGGGCACCGCCGCCCATGCCCGTCAGGCCCACCACGAAGCCCACGATCAGGCCGGCAACGGCCAGCCCCGGGTCGACGCTCACTGATCCTCCTAGGGTATTCCCACCTACTCGACCGGCAAACCATAGCCCATGGGGCCCGGGTGGTTGTCAAGCCAGCGCCAGACTCCGGCGAGATTGGCCCGCGTGGAGCTGAGCTGGTCGATCTGGGTCGCCCGGTCCAGGTCCGAGCGCAAGGCGGCGTAGCGCGCCCGGTCGCGGCTGCCCACGGCCTCCAGCGCATGGTCGAGGTCGGCGGGGCTGCCGCTGCCCCTCAGGGCAGCCACCTCGTCGACCCACAGCTGCAGCTCCTCGGCGGCGTGGGCCAGGGTCGTCGCCGGGTCGTCGGCCGGGCCGAAGTGGCTGAACAGCAGCCGCGTCGGGGCCGCAGCGGCGAACCGGCGCAAGGAGTCCAGGGCCGCCGCCAGGTCGAACTCAGGGGGAGGTGTGGCTGGCCGGACCTCGGCGGTGTCGTTGAACCACAGGCCGGCGGCGTCACCCACATACAGGTCGCCGGTCACCGAGTCGAGCAGACCCAGGTGATGACGGGCGTGCCCCGGGGAGTCCAGAGCCGTCAGCCGACGGCCGTGGCCCAGGTCAACCGTGTCGCCGTGGTCCAGCGGTCGTACCCGGTCGTCGGCCGTCGCGTGCAGGTCGCCGAAGACCCGGTCGATGACGACGTCGCCGAAGACGCGACGAGCCGACGCCATCAGGCGCGACGGGTCGACGAGGTGGCGGGCTCCGGCCCGGTGGACGACGATCTGCGCCTTCGGGTAGACGGCGGCCAGGTGCCCCACGCCACCGGCATGGTCGAGGTGGATGTGGGTGACGACGATCGTCGCCAGGTCGTCGTGACCGATCCCGAGCGCCGTCAGCGCGGCTTCGACCTGGGGCGCCGACGTCGCGGTACCGGTCTCGACCAGGCAGGGTGCACTGCCGGCGACCAGGTACGCCGAGGTGACGCCTGGATGGCCGGACAGGCGGGTGTCGATCGCGTACACGTCGTCGCCGAGGAATCCGTCGGGAGTCTCGGCGGAAGCTCCCGTCGGCGACCGGGGTGGCCCTGGAGGCTTTTCCACCGCGGCTCCCCACTGTCGTGGTCCCCAGACGGCGCCCGGGCGCGCAGTGCCGAGGGTGTGAGCCTCAACAGTAGGCGCTAACCCGCCGGTCGACTCCGCGTGTCGACCCATCACAAGGAGCGACCAGCATGGCTGCCCAGCGACCCTCAGGTGCACCCCAGAACGGTCACCGCAACGAAGTCCATCTCATTGGTCGGCTGGCTTCCGAGCCGGTCTCAACCACGCTTCCGAGCGGCGACGTCGTGGTGTCGTTGCGGGTGGTGGTGGATCGCGACCGGCGCAGCCGCCGGCCGCCCTCGGTGGACACCGTCGATTGCGCCGCGTGGTCGGCGTCGATCCAGCGCAAGGTCATGGGC
>JBAPUB010000276.1:0-31914 GCA_049282455.1 Actinomycetes bacterium | reverse complement strand
CATCGCCGGCGACGTCTACCTGTTCAAGAACAACACCGACTCGGCCGGCAACTCATACGGCTGTCACGAGAACTACCTGGTCGGCCGTCAGGGCGAGTTCAGCCGGATGGCCGACATCCTCATCCCTTTTCTCGTCACCCGGCAGCTGATCTGCGGGGCCGGAAAGGTGCTGCAGACTCCCAGAGGTGCTGTCTTCTGCCTGAGCCAGAGGGCCGAGCACATCTGGGAAGGCGTCTCGTCAGCGACAACCCGCTCGCGTCCCATCATCAACACCCGCGACGAGCCCCATGCCGATGCGGAGAAGTACCGTCGACTGCACGTCATCGTGGGCGACTCCAACCTCGCCGAACCGACCACGCTGCTGAAGGTCGGCAGCACCGACCTGGTGCTGCGCATGATCGAGGCGGGCGCGGTGATGCGCGACATGTCGATGGAGAACCCGATTCGGGCGATCCGTGAGATCAGCCACGACATGACCGGCACCCAGACCGTCAAGCTCGTCAACGGCCGCGAGCTGTCGGCGCTGGAGATCCAACGCGAGTACTTCGAGAAGGCCTCCGCGTTCGCCGAGCGACGCGGTATCAACACCGGCGTCCATGCGCAGGTGCTCGAGCTCTGGGGTCGCACGCTCCAGGCCGTCAGCACCGCCGACCTCTCACTGATCGACCAGGAGATCGACTGGGCGGTCAAGTACGCCCTCATCGAGCGCTACCGGGCCAAGCACGATCTCGAGCTGGCCAACCCCCGGGTGGCACAGATCGACCTCGCCTTCCACGACATCAACCGCGAGCGCGGCCTGTTCTACCTGCTCCAGCGCCGCGGGCTGGTCCGCCGTACGACGACGGACCTCGAGGTCTTCGAGGCCAAGTCGGTCCCCCCGCAGCAGACCCGCGCCAAGCTGCGGGGCGACTTCATCAAGCGAGCCCAGGAGAAGCGGCGCGACTTCACAGTCGACTGGGTTCACCTCAAGCTGAACGACCAGGCCCAGCGGACCGTCCTGTGCAAGGACCCGTTCCGCAGTGTCGACGACCGGGTGGAGAAGCTGATCGACAGCATGTGACCGCGAGTCGGGAACGAACGTCCGCCAGGGCCCGTCTAGGGTGAGATCCGTTTCCGTCCCGTCTCCAAGGAGTCCTGTGCGCCGTCCCACGTTCATCGGCACCGCCGTCGTGGCCCTGTCGTTGACCTCCGCCGTCGTGCTGTCCGCCTGTGGCAGCAGCTCCGCGGGAAGCGCAGCCGCGCAGACCAGCTCCGACTCGAGCACACCGTCCTCGACGACCTCCGAGTCGATGTCGAGCTCTCCGAGCCAGAGCGGTTCTGCGTCCGGTGCGCTCCCGACCGTCAAGGGTGGCTACGGCCAGACCCCCAAGGTCACGATGCCGGCCGGGGACCCTCCCAGCGAGCTCACGACCAAGGTGCTCGTCAAGGGTGACGGAGCCACCGTGGCGAAGGGCGACCTCGCGGTCGTGAACTACGTGGGGAAGATCTGGAAGACCGACACGGTGTTCGACTCCTCCTTCGACCGTGGGTCGCCGGTGGGCTTCGCGATCGGCGTCGGCCAGGTGATCCCCGGCTGGGACAAGAGTCTGGTCGGCCAGACCGTGGGCAGCCGGGTCCTGCTGGTGATCCCGCCCGGCGACGGCTACGGCAGCACCGGCAACTCCCAGGCTGGGATCGCCGGCGACGACACCCTGGTCTTCGTCGTCGACATCGTGGCCACGCATCCCGCCAGCGACTCCGCCAAAGGCAACCCCACGCCTCCTGAGGACGACAGTGTTCCGGCTGTCAGCGTCCTGCCGCGCAAGCCGGACATCATCATTCCCGCCGGTGCAGCACCGCCGAAGCTGATCGCGATCCCGGTCGTGACCGGCAAGGGTCCGGTCGTCAAGAAGGGCGACCTGGTCGTCGTCCAGTACGTCGGCAAGGTCTGGAAGACCGGCAAGCAGTTCGACTCGTCGTGGGACCGCGGGTCACCCGCAGCGTTCGGAATCGGTATCGGCCAGGTGATCCCGGGCTGGGACAAGGGTTTGGTCGGCCAGACCGTGGGCAGCCGGATGCTCCTGGTGATCCCGCCCGCCGACGGCTACGGTGCGGCCGGCCAGCCGTCCGCCGGGATCGGGGGCACGGACACCCTGGTGTTCGCCGTCGACATCCTGGGCTCGTACTCCTGACCGCCTGCTCGAGCCCGCCCACCTCTCCCACGAAGGGTTCACCATGGACAAGCCCGAGATCGACTTCCCCGGCGGGGACGCACCCGACGACCTCGTCGTCACCGACCTGGTCGTCGGCGACGGGGCCGAGGCCGTGCCCGGTTGCCAGGTCCTGGTGCACTACGTGGGCGTCGACTTCGAGTCGGGCGAGGAGTTCGACGCCTCCTGGGGCCGCGGCGAGCCGATCAGCTTCCCGCTGCGCGGCCTGATCCAGGGCTGGCAGGACGGCATCCCCGGGATGAAGGTCGGGGGACGCCGGCAGCTCGTCGTCCCGCCCGAGCTGGCCTACGGACCGCCCGGTGGCGGTCATCGCCTTGCCGGACGCACCCTCGTGTTCGTCATCGACCTGCTGGACGTCAGCTGAGCAGGCTCGCCGCGTAGCGCCCAGCCGCCGCCGCGGCCAGGAAGCTCGCAGGGTCCTCGTCGTAACCCCGCCCCATGGTGGACAACGGAACGGGACACGAGCGAAGGGCGGCGTCCAGCCCGTCGAGGCGCTGGTTCACCAGCCGGTGCCGGCCGCCGAGCCGCTCGGCCTGCGCCCGCACGGTCGAGCCCCACGGCTCGGGCAGGTCGGGGACCACCACGTCGGCGGGGGCCAGAGCCACCCGTCCGTAGGCCGTCATCGAGTGGTGCGACACACCCCGGTGCCGTTCGCGGGGGTCGGCCTGCGAGACCCGCAGCGAGGCGACGGGGCGCCCGTCCAGCGCTGACACCGCGTTGATCGCCTCGCCGGCGGTGACGCCGGAGAAACCCCACCGGGTGTCGGTGCCCAGGTTGCCGGGGCCTTGGACGACCACGACGACGTCGGCCCCGAGCACGAGCGCGGCGGCCAGGAGACCGTTGTGGACCGTGACCGCCTCCAGGTCGCCACCGAAGGCCTGCCCGACGGTGACGGTCCCGGCCAGCCACCCGGCGTCCTGCAACCCGGCCACCGTCCGTGAGAAGGGCAGCGGCAAAGCCCCTCCGTCGGTGGCCACGTAGACCACCCGCGGCGCCAAACCCCCAGCCCGGACACCGGCCACGACAGCGGGCAGTGCCGAGTGGAGGTCGGCCACGACCACGGGCAGGCCCGCTAGCCCATCCGCGTCCCGCAGGAGCTCGTGGTGCACGGAGTCCTGCTCATCGACACCGAGGACGGTCGTCTGCAGGGGGGTGTACCGCGCCTTGACCAGATGCCCGGGGCCGGAGCGGTCAGGCGGCAGGCGGTCGAGCAGGGCCACGACCATGGCGTAGCCACCGGTGCCCAGCCCCTGGTCCAAGGCCGTGGTGTTGAGCAGCACCCGGTCACCGGGCTCGACGGTCCCCACCAGGTCGTCGTAGGCCAGGGCGGACACGAGGGCGCCTGCCTGCGGACCTTCGTCTGCGAGGCGCACGTCGAGCTCGCGAGCACCGCGCCAGCTGCGGCGCAGCCGGTCCACGGTGCCGGCCCGCCAAGTGATCACGCGCGCAGCGTAGCCGCGGACGGCCGAGCGTCCCGAAGGTCGGTCAGAAGCTGAGTCGGGCCATGAGCAGCAGGACGGCGAAGGTGGCCACCAGCACGACGCTGCCCCCGACCACGCCGATCACGGCCACGGTGTGCCCCAGCCGATGTCCGTGGCCGGACCCGAAGAGGCTGCTCAGGCCCGTCGCCACGGCCACCAGGGCCAGCAGAGGAGCGCAGACCAGTGCGAATGGGAGGACCGTGGTGACCAGCGCCGCCAGGGCGAACGCGGCGGACAGGACGGCGACCAGGTCGGGATGACGCAGGACGGCGTCCTCGTCATGTCTACCGTGGTGTTTGCTGTCGCTGCCACGGCGAGGACGACCGTCGACGAGGGCGTGGGGGCTGACGAGGGTCATGACGACTCCTGAGGTCACGGTGCAGGGAAGGGCGACCCACGCGGCCGCCCGCACCGGAGACCACGATGACCCGAGAGGACCCGTCCACCGTGACGGCACGCCGGTGCCGATGACACTTCTTCGGTGGGATTCGCTGGGACTAGCCTCGGGCAGGTGTCCGCCACCCGCACCGAGCGTCTGCTGAACCTGGTGATCTGCCTGTTGGCGTCGCGCCAGTTCCTGTCCCGCGAGCAGATCCGGCAGGCCGTGCCCCAGTACGCGCGAAGCGACAGCGACGAGGCGTTCGAGCGGATGTTCGAACGCGACAAGGACGACCTGCGCGAGCTCGGGATCCCCCTGGTCACCGGGTCCAACAGTGCCTGGTTCGAGGACGAGATCGGCTACCGGATTCCCCAGGACGAGTACGCGCTGCCCGCGATCACCTTCGCTCCCGACGAGCTCGCGGTGCTGGCCCTGGCCGCACGCGCCTGGCAGCAGGCCACGCTGGCCAAGGCAGCATCGACGGCCGTCCGCAAGCTCGAGGCCGGGGGGGTGAGCGTCGACCCGTCGGGCCTGGCTGTGGTCGAGCCCCGGGTCACCGCGGCCGAACCGGCCTTCGCCGCCCTGTTTGAGGCGGTTCGCGACCGTCGCCCGGTGCGCTTCGACTACCGGCGCTCAGGCGCGCCGGCACCACAGACCCGCGAGCTCGAGCCCTGGGGCGTGGTCTCCTGGCATGGCCGCTGGTATGTGGTGGGACGCGACGTCGCCAAGGGGGCCTCGCGGGTGTTCCGGCTGTCACGCATCGCGGGCCCGGTCACGTTCACCGGCGCTCGCGGCAGTGTCGAGGTCCCCGACGACATCGACGTCCGGCATGAGGTCACGATGCTGGCCCCGGACGGGACTGCCCATCGCGCCTCGGTTCTGGTCCGCGATGGCGCGGCACATCCGTTGCGTCGGCGCGGTGACCTGGCAGTGTCATCGCCGTCATCGCGGTCATCGCGGTCATCGCGCGACGGCTGGGACACGGTGTCGGTCGGCTACACCGACGCAGAGACGCTCGCGATCGAGCTGTGCGGCTACGGGGCCGACGTCGTGGTGCTCGAGCCCGCCGAGCTACGTGACGCCGTCATCCGCCGTCTGACCGCCGTGGCGCGCGCGTCATGACCACCGGTGCCGTCGCCCAGCTGTCTCGGCTGCTCGCCCTGATCCCGTGGCTGCTCGCCCGACCAGGCGTGGGGGTCGACGACGCAGCCCGGGAGTTCGGGGTCACGCCCACCCAGCTGCGCAAGGACCTCGAGCTGGCCTTTCTGTGCGGGCTGCCCGGACACCTGCCCGACGACCTCATCGACGTCAGCCTCGACGGCGACACCATCCTGGTGAGCAACGCCGACACCATCGCACGGCCGATGCGCCTGGGCGCCGACGAGGCGCTTGCGCTCCTCGTCGGCCTGCGGACTCTCGCCGCGGTGCCCGGCGGGCACGACCGTGCCGCTCTGGAGAGCACGCTGGCCAAGCTGCAGAGCGCGGCCGGTGACGCCGCCGACGCGGCCGAGCGCATCGCCGTCCAGGTCGAGGGCGACGCCGCGGCGTCGGAACAGCTGCGGCTGGCTCTCGAGCACGGGCACCGCGTCCACCTGCGCTACTACGTCCCGGCCCGAGACGAGGTCACCGACCGCGACGTCGACCCCCTGCGACTGGTCGTTCTGGGCGGCCGGACCTACCTCGAGGGCTGGTGCCACAGCGCGGAGGCCGTACGCACCTTCCGGCTGGACCGGGTCGCTGAGGTGACCGAGCTGGACGTGCCCGCCCAGGTGCCTCCCGGGGCCGAACGGCCCGAGCTCGACGACGACGTCTTCGCCCCGGCCGAGGACCAGATGCTGGCCACGGTGGAGGTGACGGCCGCCGGTCGCTGGCTGATCGAGGCCTACCCGGTCGAGTCGGTGTCCGAGCAGCCCGGTGGCTCGGCCGTCGTGACGCTGCGGGTGGGGGACACCGGCTGGCTGCGTCGACTGGCGCTGCGGATGGGCGGGGCCTGCCACGTCCTCGACCCCCCCGAGCTGGCCGCCGCCGTCCGTGACCAGGCCCAGGAGGCCCTTGCGGGCTACTCCTGACGGGTCCTTCAGGTCCGGGGTCCTCGTGCCGAACCTCCCTCTACAACCCGGCACAGCCGGGGGTACGCGGAGGGGAGGTGTCGGCCATGACGACCATCAAGGCGTCGTGCCCGGTATGCGGCGACGTCGAGCTCACACCCGAGCAGCTCCGGTTGGTCGTGTGCACCCGCTCGGAGTGGTCCTACTACGCCTTCTGCTGCCCGACCTGCAGCGACGAGGTGCGCAAGCCTGCCGACGACGAGATCGTGGCGCTGCTCATGTCCGGAGGGGTCGCGGCCACGCCCTGGCACATCCCGGCCGAGGCGATGGAGGAGCACAACGGCGCGGTGATCAGCTACGACGAGCTGCTCGACTTCGCCCTTTGGCTGGACGGCCACGACCTGCTGGCCCGCGTGGCCGGGAGCCCGATTCACCACTGAGGCTGTTCGGCGGCGTACCATCGGTGGACAGTCACCACCCGCGCTCGGATGTCGGATGTCGCGAGCCAGACCTGCAGAGGACTCTCCCCATGCCCAGCCTTGGCGGCCCCGAGATCATCCTGCTCCTCCTCGTCGTCCTGTTGTTGTTCGGCGCCAAGCGCCTGCCTGACACCGCCCGAGGGCTGGGCCGGTCGCTGCGGATCTTCAAGTCCGAGATGAAGGCCGCCAACGACGACGACGCCGAGGGCAAGGCCCCCGAGCAGATCGTCGCGAAGGCCGACGAGGTCACCTCGACCCCGCCGGTCGTGGACCCGGCACCGACCGAGACCAAGCCCGACCCCGCCGAGCGCTGAGCGAGTCGAGGTAGGCCGACCGTCCGGCCATGACGACGTCCGACACCACGGCGCGAAGCACCCCGACGCCAGACGAAGGGGCACGTATGCCCCTGTCCGAGCACCTGCGTGAGCTGCGTTCTCGCCTGGTCAAGTCGATGCTCGCAGTCGCCGTCGGCGCGGTCATTGCCTGGGTCTACTACGACCCGCTCTTCGCGCTGATCCAGCACCCGCTCGACCCGGTGATCGCGGCAGGCAAGGCGCAGGGCCGCGTCATCTCGCTGAACTTCGCCGACATCACCAGCCCGTTCATGACCCGGGTCAAGGTCTCGTTGATGGCGGGCATGATCGTGGCCGCTCCGGTGTGGATCTACCAGCTGTGGCGGTTCGTCACCCCGGGCCTCCAGCGCAACGAGCGCCGGTGGACCATCGTCTTCGTCGCGGTCACGGTTCCGCTCTTCTTCCTCGGGGTGTCGCTGGGCTACTACGTCCTCCCGAAAGGCCTTCAGCTGCTCCTGCTGAACTTCGCGCCCAAGGACACCAACAACCTGCTGACGGTCGACAAGTACCTGTCGTTCTTCATCCGCACGATCATCGTGTTCGGGGTCTCGTTCCTGGTCCCGGTCTTCATCGTCGCGCTGAACTTCATCGGGATCCTCTCCGCCAGCGTCCTGCAGCGGTCCTGGCGGTGGATCGTGTTCGGCACCTTCGTGTTCGCCGCTGTCGCAACTCCCTCGCAGGACCCTGCTTCGATGATGGCGTTGGCGATGCCAATGCTGGTCCTCATCGGCCTTGCCCTCCTGGTGTGCTGGCTCAACGACCGGCGCCGAGCTAGACGGGCCAGCGAAGGCATGTTCGCCGACCTCGACGACGACACCGCGTCCCCCCTGGAGATGCCCGAAGCAATCGAGGCCTCACCACCCGACGACGAGCCTCTGACCGACGACCGTTGAGCTCGACATGAGCACACCGGCTGAACGCTTTGCCGCCGCGCAGGAGCGGCAGCGAGCCGACGCGACGCAGCTGGCGCGGTTCGCCGAGCAGTACCCGTTCGGTCTCGACGAGTTCCAGCTCGATGCTGCACGCGCGCTCGAGGACGGCCAGGGAGTTCTCGTCGCCGCTCCCACCGGTTCGGGCAAGACCGTGGTCGGCGAGTTCGCGATCCACCTCGCGCTCGCACGCGGGCTCAAGTGCTTCTACACCACGCCGATCAAGGCCTTGTCGAACCAGAAGTTCCACGACCTGGTCGATCGCCACGGCTCGGCTCAGATCGGGCTGCTGACCGGGGACAACTCGATCAACGGTGACGCGCCTGTCGTCGTGATGACCACCGAGGTGCTGCGCAACATGCTCTACGCGGGCTCCGGGACCTTGGCCAATCTCGGATTCGTAGTGATGGACGAGGTGCACTACCTCGCCGACCGGTCACGGGGCGCGGTGTGGGAAGAGGTGATCATCCACCTGCCGGAGACGGTCACGGTCGCCGCCCTCTCGGCCACGGTCAGCAACGCCGAGGAGTTCGGCGAGTGGCTCGGCGAGGTGCGGGGACGTACCGCAGTCGTCGTGAGCGAGCACCGACCCGTTCCGCTGTGGCAGCAGGTGCAGGTGGGCACGCGGCTGTTCGACCTTTTCGTCGACGACGACCAGCGCGAGGTCAACCCCGAGCTGCTGCGGATGGCCCGCGACGAGGAACGGCTCACCAAGCTACGAGGCCACCGCCCCAGACGCGGTGAGCGTCGCGGCCGGCCCCCCGGGGTTCCGACCCGCGCGGATGTCGTCGAGGCGCTGGGACGACGCGAGCTGCTGCCCGCCATCGTGTTCATCTTCAGCCGTGCCGGGTGCGATGCGGCTGTGCGTCAGCTGCTGGGCTCGGGCGTCCGTCTGACACCCACCGACTCCCGCGAGGAGATCCGCCGGATCGCCGAGGAGCGCACGGGACACCTGCCCGACGACGACCTCGCAGTCCTGGGCTACGGGGAGTGGCTCGAGGGACTCGAACGCGGCTTCGCCTCACACCATGCCGGACTGCTGCCGGCCTTCAAGGAGGTCGTCGAGGAGCTCTTTGCCAGCGGGTTGATCCACGTCGTGTTCGCCACCGAGACCCTCGCCCTGGGCATCAACATGCCGGCGCGCACCGTCGTGCTCGAGAAGCTGTCAAAGTGGAACGGCGAGACGCACGCAGACGTGACGCCGGCGGAGTACACCCAGCTGACGGGGCGCGCCGGACGCCGGGGGATCGACGTCGAGGGCGACGCCGTCGTGCTGTGGCAACCGGGCTTCGACCCACGGGCGCTGGCCGGACTGGCATCGACGCGCACCTACCCGTTGCGCTCGTCGTTCCGGCCGACCTACAACATGGCCGTCAACCTCGTGCGCCAGATGGGACGCCACACGGCGCGCGAGGTCCTGGAGTCGTCGTTCGCCCAGTTCCAGGCCGACCGCGCAGTCGTCGGTCTGGCTCGTCAGGTCCGACGCAACGAGGAGACGCTCGCCGGGTACCAGACCTCGATGACCTGTCACCTCGGCGACTTCGCCGAGTACGCAGCCCTTCGGGCAGCGATCAGCGATCACGAGAAGCAGCAGGCGCGAGAGGCCGGTGCGGCACGACGCGCCGAGGCTCAAGCCTCCCTGTCAAGGCTTCAGCCCGGCGATGTCGTCGAGGTACCGGGCGGCAAACGCTCCGGGGTGGCCGTCGTCCTGAGCAGCGAACGTGACCCGCACCGACGGGAGGATCCGCCGCGCGTCGTCGTGATGACCCAGCGCGGCCAGGTCCGTCGGATCTCACCGACCGAGGTCACCGCTCCGATGAACGCGTTGGAGCGGCTCAAGCTGCCCAAGTCGTTCAATGCCCGGAACGCACAGGCCCGGCGAGATCTCGGCAACCGACTGCGTGGCGTGGAGCTTCCTCCACGCACTCGCGCGCGCAACCGCTCGGCTGGTGGCGACGACGTTGTCCTGCTCGACCTGCGTGCTGCGTTGCGAGCCCACCCGTGCCACGGCTGCGCGGAGCGCGAGGACCACGCCCGTTGGGGCGAGCGGTTCCACCGGCTCCAGCGGGAGACGGACGACGTCCAGCGCCGGATCGAGCAGCGGACGAACACCATCGCGCGCACCTTCGACCGGGTGCTGACCGTCCTGCAGGAGCTCGGGTACATCAAAGGCGACGAGGTGCAGCCTTCGGGAGACCGACTGGCGCGTATCTACGGCGAGCTCGACCTCGTGGCAGCCGAGTGCCTTCGGGCCCGAGTGTGGGCGGATCTGACGCCTGCTGAGCTCGCCGCCGCGGTGTCGCTCCTGGTCTACGAGGCCCGACGCGACGACGCGTCGAGCCCCAAGCTGCCCGGTGGGCGCGGCCGCGACGCCATCGAGGCGACGATGCGGTTGGCTGGCGACGTGCGCGCGCTCGAGCGCGAGCACCGGCTGGACGTCACCCGCGTCCCCGACGCCGGATTTGCGTTCGCCGCGTTTCGCTGGGCCAGCGGTCACCGGCTCGACGATGTGCTGCACGACGCCGACCTGACTGCCGGTGACTTCGTACGGTGGACCAAGCAGCTCATCGACCTGCTCGGCCAGCTCGCGGTGGCGACCGATGACGACGAGCTGCAGCGCACCGCACGAACTGCGATTGGCGCAATCCGTCGGGGCGTGGTCAGCGAGGGCCGCGAGACCTGACCCGCCAGCTCAGCCCGGCCGCTCAGCTCAGCCGCTCAGCCCGGCCGTAAGGAGTTCAGTCGGGGAGCACAGGTGGGGGACGGGTGGTGTAGTGGCGACCGTTGGGGCTGACCCATTCGGTGGTGCCGTGATCGCGTGAGGTGACCCGCCACCTGGTGTGGGTCTTGAGACGGTGGTGGTGCCTGCACAGCGCAGCGAGCTGCTCGGCGGAGGTTCGGCCACCGGTGCCGTCGGGTTGCCAGGGTGGGTGATGGTCCACGTCGGACCGGGTGGCCGGTTGGTGACACCCAGGTGCGGTACAGGTCTGGTCGCGGGAGGTGACGAAGGCCCGGATCTGGGCGGGCGCGAACCGGACGGTCGGGCCAACATCGAGCAGGTGCCCGGTTACTGGGTCGGTGACCAGTCGTTGCCAGGTGGTGGCGTGGGACAGCCAATGGCGAGCGATCGCGGCCGGGACCGACCCGTAGCCGCGCAGGTGGCAGGGGTGGTCGGCGAGCCCGGTCAGTGTGGGCAGGTCGACCACGATCTGGGCGGTCACCGGGCTGAACGGTCGTGCCGGTACCCGCACGGCTGGATCGTCTCGGTCGGCGCCAAGAGGGGCAGCGGGAGCCACCGCACCCAGGCACAGCCCAAGTAGCGCGTCGACCCGACGGGCCCCCAGGGTGCGGGGGTCGTCGGTCTCCCTCGGCCCGGCCAGCACCGTCAACGCCTGCTTCACTACTGCGACGTCGTGGGCGGAGGAGGTGACCACCAAACGTGCCAAGCCGTCGGGCATCGACCAGCAAGCGACCCCGCGTTCGGTCACACCTCGATCATGGCGCCTGGCCGCTGCGTCGTTGTCGACCCGGTCGACCGCGGCCCGCAATGCCCGCCGCAGGTCGGCGACCGGGCGACCGGCCACCTTGGGCAGCACCTGGGCCTGCACCAGGGCGGTGTGTTCCTCGGACAGGCCTTCGACCGCCTCGGTCACGGCCCTGGCACCCAGCGGGGACAACACGCCTTGCTCCAGCAGTGCCCCGGTGTCACCGAGGCGCCCGGCCAGCGCCGCACTCACTCGCCACCGCCGGTATGACTCGGTGACTGACACGTTCATCGCCAGCTGCGCCTCGTACAAGGCACCGGCCTGGGTCAGCTCTGCCACTGCGTCACCCGCACCGGGCCGGTGCTCGTGACCCACGTGGGCCACCAGCACCCTGGACTGCAGCGCGCACAGCCACGAGCTCTGTGCCTCAGCCGCCTGCAGGAAGTCCAACCGCCCCGCGCCGGACAAGTCACTCAGCACGATGGAGCCCATCAGCACAGCAGCGTGGCCCCCGGGCCCCTCTATCAGGGCCTGCGCAGCCGACCAGTCCGCCGCCAGCTGCGCGCCGGACAACCGCGGGTCACTCCGGTCGGTCACCCCCCACCAGTCCACCGGCATGGCCTGGTGCCCGGGCAGCTCCGAGTCGGTCGACTTGGGGTCCTCGGGGAGGGACTCAAGCGCGGCCGACGCATCGGCCCGCTGCGACTGTCCCCACCACGTCTCCATCACCTCCACCGACGGCATCGCGAACCCCGGGGAGTCGACGACGGACGTCGGAGAGACGACGGATTCGAACATGTGTTCGATTCTACCTGTCAGGTGGCCCCGAGACCAGGGCTGTGCACAGTCTCTTGACCGAGCTGGCCAGCCCGAACTGCTCCGTCAGCACCGCCAGTGCCTGGGGGTCCGCGACCTCGCCAGACAGCGCCGCCGCAGGTGACTGCCCGTCCAGGCCCAGGTCCAGATCACGTCGCACGCGAACCACACGGGGGGCCACAGCCAGGTAGTCGGCCGCGCCCTCGAGCTTGGGGCGATGGGGGACGTCGGCGCCTTGGTCGGCAAGCGATGCGAGAAGGTCCTCGATCCTGCCGAACTGCTGAACCAGCGCTGCTGCTGTCTTGTCACCGACCCCGCGAACGCCGGGCAGCCCGTCAGATGCGTCTCCACGCAGCACAGCGAAGTCGGCGTAGTGCCTGGCCGGTACTCCGTACTTCGCCAGCACCACCGACTCGTCGACGACCTCCAGCTTCGCGAAGCCCCGAGCGATGTACAGCACCCGCACACCGTCGACGTCGTCGACGAGCTGGAAGAGATCGCGGTCGCCGGTGACGACATCAACCGGTCCGTCGGCCTGCTCGGCGATCGAGCCGAGGACGTCGTCGGCCTCGAACCCCTCGACCTCGCACCGGGTGATCCCGACCGCGTCGAGCACGGCCTGGATCACCGGAACCTGCGGGGACAGGGTGTCGGGGACCTCCTCGCCGCCTGCCTCCGCCACCCTTTGCGCCTTGTACTCCGGCAGGAGGTCGACCCGGAACTGCGGACGCCAGTCGGCGTCGAACGCGGCGACCAGCTGAGCCGGCCGGTAGTCGGTGACCAGGCGGGCGATGGCGTCCAGGAACCCGCGAACTGCGTTGACAGGCATCCCGTCAGGAGCCGTCATCGACTCCGGGACGCCGTAGAAGGCGCGGAAGTACATCGAGGCAGAGTCCAGGGCAAGACATCGTCCGTTCACGGGGACGAACGTACGCTTTCGAGCCACAGGGCGATCGATTAGGTCCTGCGGTCCTTCTGCTGCATAGGTGGGTCGAGTCGCCGGCGAGGTATGTCTGCCGAGGTCAGACGTCGACGGTCAGGCGGACTGTCGCTGCGTCTCCGACCTCGAGCCCTTCGGCGTTCCGCACCGTGTCCTTAACCGGGACGATGTAGCCCCCCTCCTTGGGGAACAGCGACGTCGTCCAGACGGTCGCCCCGATCTGTGCCGTGACCGGGATCATGCCCCAGCCGTACGTCACGAGCGCGGAGGCTGACTGCAGCTCGGCGCTCTCGTCGGGCGGCACGGTGATGAAGTGGTACGGCGACGGTCCGCGCCAGAACCACATCTCGCCGCCGAACTCCAGGAGCATCCGCTCAGGATATGAACCAACCCGCGAACCAACCAAAGGCTCTACGCAGACCGGCCCGCCTGCGTCAGGCTGAAGAGTGTGGGGGAGGTGAGTTCTATGCCCACCACGGGAACTGATGCGTCAGCGCAGGTCCTCACGAGAGTTGACCACAACCGGAGACGCGTCCGCCTTGTCGCTGCCGGCCTCAGTGGCGCGCTCGCCGCCTTCTACCTGGGCTACTTCTTCGTGGTCCACGGCAGGGAAGCTGCAGTGGCGCCACAGACCGAGAGTTCAGCGCCGGTGTTCCTGTTTGCGTCCGTCCTGTTCGTGCTCGGGGCAGTCCTTCTGGTCGTCGTCGACCAGTCGGTCCTGTGGGCGGTCGGCTCTCTCGTACCGCTGCTTGCGGTCGCTCTCTACGGGTGGAACGGGATTCACGGTGTCTGGGACGATCCGCTGGCAGGGGCGGTGGTCTCAGTCGCAGAGGCGGCGCTGTTCACGCTGTTGATCTTCTTGGCGGTGCATCGACCCACCTAGAGTGAGCCCGTGGACAATGACGTATTCACCAATCGCATCGACCGGGCACGGGCCATCACCCGGGCGGTCGAGATCGACGCGCTGCTCGTGACCCCCGGCCCGAACCTGCGCTACCTCACGGGGTACGACGCCATCCCGCTGGAGCGGCTGACGTGCCTGGTGCTGCGTGCCGATGCCGATCCAGTCCTGGTCGCTCCCTTGCTGGAGGTGCCGGCCGCCCTCGTGTCCCCTGTCGGCCAGCTCGGCTTCGAGGTCACGGGCTGGAACGAGACCGACGACCCGTTCGCGCTCGTCGCTTCGATGCTGCCGAGCGCGGGCGTCGTCGCACTCGACGACCTGATGGTCGCATCCAAGGTGCTCCACCTTCGCGAGGCGATGCCAGCAGTTGAACAGACGCTGGCGGGTCGGGTGCTGCGCGACCTGCGCATGCGCAAGGACGCCCACGAGATCGCAGCACTCGCCGAGGCCGGTGCCGCAATCGACCGGGTGCATGCTCGCGTGCCGGACTACCTGCGGGCCGGGCGCACCGAGCACGAGGTCGGCCGTGACATCGCGGCGGCGATTGTCGACGAGGGGCACGAGACGGTCGACTTCGTGATCGTCGCATCGGGGCCTAACGGTGCGAGCCCGCACCACGAGCTCAGCGACCGGGTGATCGAGGTGGGTGACCCCGTCGTTGTCGACATCGGGGGCACCATGCCGTCCGGCTACTGCAGTGACTCCACCCGCACGTACAGCGTCGGCGAGCCCCCTGAAGACTTCCTCGCCTATTACGCCGTTCTGCAACAAGCGCAGCAGGCAGCGGTGGCGCTCGTGCGCCCAGGAGTGGCCGCCGAGTCGATCGACGCGGCGGCGCGCACACCGATCACTGCGGCCGGCTACGGCGACCTGTTCATCCACCGGATCGGCCACGGGATCGGCCTCGAGACGCACGAAGACCCCTACATCGTGAGCGGGAACACCGAAGCCGTCGACGTCGGCATGGCGTTCAGCGTCGAACCGGGGATCTACGTCGAGGGTCGCCACGGCGCACGGATCGAGGACATCGTGGTCGTCACCGACGACGGCGTGCGGCCCTTGAACCTGCAACCGCGCGATCTCGTGGTGGTGGGGTGACCATGGCGACCGTCGAACGAACCTGGGACACGCCGGAGGGACCGGCCCTGATGGAGCTCGTGCGCGACCTCACGGCCCGTGAGCTGGCACCAGTGGTCGACGACTACGAGCTGCGGGGGGAGTTCCCGCGCGAGGTGTTCCGGACCCTGGGGCGGGCCGGGCTGCTCGGTCTGGTCTACCCCGAGGAGTTCGGAGGGGCCGGTCTGCCGCACCACGACTACTTGCAGGTCCTCGAGGAGATTGCGTCATCCTGGCTGTCGGTGGCGATCGGTGTCAGCGTGCACACGCTCGCCACGTTCCCGGTCGCCCAGTTCGGCACTCGTGAGCAGCAGGACCGGTTCCTGCCCGGGATGCTCGGCGGAGAGAGCCTGGGCGCGTACTGCCTGTCCGAGCCGGGCTCGGGTTCGGACGCCGCGGCCCTGAAGACCCGGGCCACGCTTGAGGGGGACGCGTACGTCGTCCGGGGCACCAAGGCCTGGATCACCCATGGGGGAGTGGCCGACTTCTACAACCTGATGGTCCGCACGTCCGACGACGGGGCCAAGGGGATCACCTGTCTGCTCGCCGCAGCCGACACGTCCGGTCTCTCGGCAGCGCCGCCCGAGCACAAGATGGGGGCATCGTCGTCACCGACCGCGCAGATCCTCCTCGACGGCGCGAGGGTCGACGCCGACCGCAGGATCGGGGCCGAGGGGCAGGGGTTCTCCATCGCCCTGGCTGCGCTGGACGGGGGCCGCCTCGGGATCGCCGCCTGTGCGGTCGGGCTCGCGCAGGCGGCCCTGGACCTGGCCGTTCGCTACGCCGGTGACCGGCAGCAGTTCGGTCGACCGATCGCCGCGTTCCAGGGCGTGTCGTTCATGCTCGCCGACATGGCGACGCAGATCGAGGCTGCGCGCGCGCTCTACCTCGCCGCGGCCCGACGCCGCGACGCCGGCCTGCCCTTCTCCACCCAGGCGGCCATGGCGAAGCTGTTCGCCACGGACATGGCGATGCAGGTGACCACCGACGCCGTCCAGGTGCTCGGCGGTGCCGGCTACGTGCGCGACTGGCCGGCCGAGCGTTGGTTCCGCGAGGCCAAGGTCCTGCAGATCGTCGAGGGCACCAACCAGATCCAGCGTGTCGTCATCGGCCGGTCTCTGACTGCGTAGGGTCGCGGAGATGGAGCACCTCGACGACGCCGACCGGGCCATCGTCGCCCTGCTCAGCGCCGATGGGCGTACCAGCTACACGGACCTGGCCAAGGCCACGGGGCTGTCCACCTCGGCAGCGCACCAGCGGGTGCGCCGGTTGGAGGAGCGCGGCGTGGTGCGCGGGTACGTCGCCCGGCTGGATCCCGAGTCGATCGGGCTGGCCCTCACCGCACTCATCGCGATCACGCCCATCGACCCGGCAGACCCGGACGACCTGCCGGAGCGGCTGGCCCCGCTGTCAGCGATCGAGTCCTGCTACAGCGTGGCGGGGGACGCGAACTACGTGCTGGTGGTCCGCACTGCCTCACCCCGCCAGCTCGAGGCTCTGGTTGCGGAGATCCGGGCTGTGGGCAACGTCACCACGCGCACGACCGTGGTGCTCAGCACGCCGTTCGAAGGGCGGTCACCCGCGCTTTGACGCGCGACTCACGCTCAAGGCCCTCGGGAGTCGCTACCCAGAGGCGACCGCGCATCTACCGTCCGTGACGACACGCCTGTCATGCGCCGACTTGCTCCCCGCCCCGACGTCCGGGTTAGGGTCGCTGGAACCAGATCACGAAACGATCACGGGCACCTCCGTCCGTAGCCGCGCAAGCCCGCCGACAGATGCCGACCCGCCAGCCGACCCGCACCGAGGAGCCCATGAGCCACCGCCGGCACGCCCGCCTCCACCGCCCGACCTCTCGGGCGGGCTGGTTGCGCTCCCTGGCCGTCCTGGCCGTGGCCGCCGTCCTGGCAGCCGTCGTCGTGCCGGCCGTCGCCGGGCACAGCCGACTGGGTGGGGCTCTGGGCCTGGGCACGGCCGAGGCTTCCGACCCGGCCAGCACGTTCGTGGCGATGATCAACTCCGCACGCACCAGCCGAGGGCTCGCGCCCTTGCAGGTGAGCAGCGAGCTCGCCTCCGTTGCGGCCGAACGTGCCTCGATCATGGCCAGGGACCAGACGCTGTCCCACACCCCGGACCTCGGTGCCCGCCTGTGCTGCGACGTCTGGGTCGCCGAGAACAGCGGCTACGGAAGCACGCCGAGCCAGATCAACCAGATGTTCTTGGGCTCCGCTCCGCACCTGGCGAACATCCTGTACGCCAACGCAGACGACGTCGGCGTCGGTACCGCCTCTGCCGGTGGCTGGCTTTGGGTGGCTGAAGTGTTCCGCGACACCGGGGGATCCGGCGGGGGCACCTCAGCATCGTCTGCGAACGCTGGGTCGACCGCGACCAGCTCCGTGAGCTCGCGTGCGGCCGCCGCGGTGACGGCCTCGCGGTCGTCGGTGCGCAGCGCTCCGGTCCAGCTGTCCCCCCAGCAGCTGCTCACGCAGCGGCTCGCAACCCTTCGCACCCACCTGATCTCCCAAAGGCGTCACCGTGCCGTGGCAGCCGACCCCTTGACCCTCGCCCTGCGGTACACAGGAACGCTCAACGCCGTGACCGGCTAGCCAGTCACCAGCGCGGCCGCCGACTCACGGGAGGCCTTCGCGGCTGCACTGTCGGACTCTGCGATGAACCCCTCGTGGTGGCCCTGCTCCTTCCACCAGGCCTGCCCCTCGACGGGCAGGGAGTGGATCGGGTCGTAGTAGGTGTAGTGGCGCTGGACGGCGTCGGGGTCGTCCAGCTCGATGCCGGTCCGGTAGTTCTTCGACCAGTACGACATGCCCAGCACGTGGTCGTACTCGTCGACCTGGTGCACCCAGCGCTTGCCGACGAAGGGGACGTCGCAGGTGACCCGGGGGGTGGCGAACCCGGGCAGGTAGCCCATGATCGCGTGCTGCAGCTGCTGGGCGTGCCCGAGCGACACGCGCCAGTGCTCGGCGAACGGGATCATGTCCATCATGTAGAAGTAGTAGGGCATGATGCTGGCGCCGTCGAGCAGCGCGAAGCACAGGTCGAGGAGTCGGTCGGCTGAGTCGTTGACCCCGCCCATCAGCACTCCCTGGTTGCGGATGTCACGGACTCCGACCTCGAGCATCGCGCGCGAAGCCTCACCGACGAGCGGTGTCACGGAGTTGGCGTGGTTGACATGGGTGTGGATGGCCAGGCCGACCCCCCGACGCCTCGCCTTGGTGGCCAGCCGTTCCATGCCGGACTTCACGTCGTCCTGCAGCCAGTGCTGGGGCAGACCCATCAGCGCCTTGGTCGCCAGGCGGACGTCGCGGATGTTCTCGACGTCGAGAACGCGGTCGACATACGCCTCCAGGTTCTTCCATTGCATGTTTCCGACGTCACCGCCGGAGATGACGACGTCTCGAACGGTCGGTGTCGCCTTCAGGTACTCGATGTGGGCCGCGAGCCGGTCGACGGGCTTGAGGTCGAACTTCAGCTTGGTGACCGTCGCCGTGGAGTTGCCGACCAGGTCCATGCGCGTGCAGTGCCCGCAGTACTGAGGACACGTGGACAGCACCTCGGCAAGGACCTTGGTGGGGTACCGGTGGGTCAGCCCCTCCGCCTTCCACATGTCGTGCTCGTGGAGGGAGTCGCGTGAGGCGTACGGGTGCGACGGCCAGTCGGTGCGCCGATCGCTGAAGACCGGGAGCATGTACCGGCGGACGGGGTCGGAGTAGAAGGCATCGGTGAACTCCGCCGGTGTCGGCACACCGGCGTCGTGCGAGGTGGGCACCATGGTGTTCACCATCTGGGGCGGGATCAGCATCGACATGGTGGCCCGCTCGAGCTGGTCGCGCTCGAGGTCGTGGTAGAACCGCTCCTCGAGCTGGTCACCTACCACTGCCCGAAGCTGCGCCAGGTTCTTCACGCAGTGTGCTCGCTGCCACTGTGCCGAGCGCCACTCCTCGACCGTCACCGAGGCCCAGGCGGGGAACCGGGTCCAGTCCGGCTCGACCAGGTCCCGGGGCTGGTAGTCGTAGGGCTGGGGGAGCGGGTGCGACGATGCGGTCACGACGACCTCCGTTGAAGCCGGAGCCCGATGCCCGGCCTATGGCCGGAAGGGTACGAAGATCCTGCGGCCGGAGCAACGACCGACCGCAAATCTTGCGGTCCGTCCGAGTGATGTCCTGGCAGCGCCCCGTGCCTCCTGACAAGATCGGGCCCGTGACGACTTCCTCGCCCGTCGGCCTCCACCGCGTCCTCGAACCGTCCGGCGTCCTGCCCCAGGCGGCCTACCGCCTCGACGCCTCGCCGTCGCTGTGGCCCGACGAGGTCCGGGTCAGGATCGAGCGGCTCAACCTCGACGCCGCATCGTTTCGACAGCTGTTCGACAAGCATCGCGGTGACGGGGACCGGATCCGAGCCGAGGTCCTCGAGATCGTCCGAGCACGCGGCAAGATGCACAACCCGGTCACCGGTTCGGGCGGGATGCTCGTCGGCATCGTCGATGAGGTCGGCCCGGACTCGACCCTCGGGCTCAGCGCCGGCGACCACATCGCGACCCTGGTGTCCCTGACCCTCACGCCCCTGGTGATCGACGACGAGCTGCGCCGGTGGGACGGGCTGTCCGAGCAGATCGCCTGCGACGGTCACGCGATCCTGTTCGGACGCTCCATCGCCGCCCACCTGCCCGACGACCTGCCGCGCCCCCTGGCGCTGGCGGTGATGGACGTCTGCGGCGCGCCGGCGCTGACCGCGCGCGTCGTCCAGCAGTACGTCGACCGCGGTCACGCCCCGACGGTTGCCGTGCTGGGTGGTGCTGGCAAGTCCGGGTCGCTCGCCCTGGCCGCCTCCCGCCGGGCAGGGGCCGCCAAGACGGTCGGCATCGTCCCCGTCGAGAAGGAGGGCGACAGCCTGCGAGCTGAGGGCATCTGCGACGCCATCGCTCTGGCCGATGCGCGTGACCCTGTGCAGCTGTCCGAGGCTGTCGTCGAACAGCTCGGTGCGCCTGCTGACATCACGGTGGTGTGCGTCGACGTCCCCGGGTGCGAGCACGGTGCGATCCTCGCGACCGCCGACGGGGGGACCATCATCTTCTTCTCGATGGCCACCTCCTTCGCCACAGCCGCACTCGGTGCCGAGGGGCTGGCGGCTGATGTGACCATGCTGGTCGGCAACGGCTACGCCCCCGGGCATGCTGACTTCGCGCTCGACGTGCTGCGCACCGAGCCTGGCGTGCGTCGGCTCTTCGAGCAGCGTCTCGAAGAGTCCGGCCACTGAGCGCGCGGTGACGACCTCGCTCCTGCTCGGCGGTCGCATCCACACACCGAGCGACCCCTTCGCGACCGCGATGCTCGTCGATGACGGCGTCGTTGCGTGGGTGGGCCAGGACAGCGCTGCTCAGACTCATCGGGACTCGGTCGACACGGTCGAGGACCTCCACGGGGCGTTCGTCACGCCGGCGTTCGTCGACTCGCACGTGCACGTGACCTCGACCGGACTCATGCTGACCGGTCTCGACCTCACTGGCGCGCACAGCCTCGCGGAGGCACTGGACGCCGTCGAACGTCATGCGCGTGATCAACGGGGTGGCGTCGTCCTCGGACATGGTTGGGACGAGACCACCTGGCCCGAGCACCGTCCGCCAACCCGCGAAGAGCTCGACCGCGCGTCCTACGGCGGGGTCGTCTACCTGTCGCGCATCGATGTGCACTCGTGCGTGGCCTCATCGGCACTGCTCGCCTCGGCGCCTTCGGCGGCGGAACTCCCGGGCTTCGACCCGAGCGGGTGGTTGCGGCAGGACTCCCACCACGTCGTGCGACGGGTCGTCCACGAGGCACTCACCGAGACGCAGCTGGACCGAGCTCGCCGCGCCGCACTTCGCCGAGCGGCGGCACAGGGCATCGGCTCGGTCCACGAGAACGGCGGTCCCAGCATCAACGGCGCCGACGACTTCCTCGCGGTGCTCCGTCTGGGAGCCAGCGGAGCCGGACCTGAGGTGATCGGCTACTGGGGCGAGCTCGGCGGCGTCGACGCTGCCAAAGAGCTCGGGGCGGCAGGTGCCGCCGGTGACCTGTTCGTCGACGGCGCGATCGGCTCACGCACGGCCTTCCTGCGCGAACCGTACGCCGACGCGGACACGTGCGGCGCTTCGTACCTCGGCGCCGCCCAGGTGCGCGACCACGTCGTCGCCTGCACGTTGGCCGGTGTTCAGGCGGGGTTCCACGTCATCGGTGACGCGGCCGCCGACGAGGTGCTCGGGGGCTTCCTCACGGCCGCGGAGATCGTGGGGTCCGATGCGATCCGAGCGGCCCGGCATCGCCTCGAGCACGCTGAGATGCTCGACGCCCGCAGCGTGCGGCACCTGTCCGCCCTGGGCGTCATGGCCAGCGTCCAGCCGCTGTTCCTCACCCTGTGGGGCGGCACGGACTCGATGTACGCCGAGCGGCTCGGTGTCGAGCGCGCTCTCACCTTGAACCCCTTTGCGGACATGCTCGACGCCGGGCTCGTGCTCAGCTTCAGCAGTGACGCCCCCGTGACGGACATCGCACCCTGGGAGGCCGTCCGGGCCGCGGTCAACCATCCGGTCGAGGCCCAACGGATCACCGCCCGAGCGGCGTTCAACGCGCATACCCGTGGCGGCCGCCGCGCAGCACGACAGGACGACCAAGGTGTCCTGGTCGCCGGTGCACCGGCGACCTATGCGGTGTGGCAGGCCGATGACCTGGTCGTGCAGACGCCTGACGACCGGGTGGCATCGTGGTCGACCGACCCGCGGGCCGGTGTGCCCGGCCTCCCCGACCTGTCGCCGGGTGCACCCGCCCCGTCGTGCCTGCGTACCGTGGTCGACGGGACCACCGTCTACTCCGTGGATCACCCCGACGTTCTGCCAGCCCCAGGAGGCCCCACGTGAGTCCCCGTACGAGCTCCAAGCTCGAGCTCGACCCGGTCACCGTCCGCAAGGCCCGAAGCCTTGCGCGCAAAGCCGGTCGGCCGATCGTCACCCTCGCGAAGACCCACACCACCGTGAGCGTCGAGCGGGCGGTCCTTCGTCTGGCCGGCACCAGCGGCGCCGACCCTGAGGGCGAGCCGTGGGTGAACCACCTCGTCGACGAGGTTCGTGAGCAGGTCGGCCTCGAGCACGGTGTGGCCCTTCCGGTGTGGGACGCCCTGCTCAACGGCCAGGGCGGCGACGTCACCGAGCTCGCACAGAAGGCGGCGTCCGGAAGTGCCACGTTCCGGGTCCCCTCGGCCAAGGACCGCACCCGCGCCCAGACCGCCGCGCGCAAAGCTGCCGCAGGCGGCCTGACCCGCATCGACCGCAACCGACGTCAGCGCGAGCGGCTCATCACCAGGCTGGGCGACCCACCCAAGCCCTGGATCTACCTCATCGTCGCGACCGGGGACATCTACGAGGACATCCCCCAGGCCCAGGCAGCTGCGCGGGAGGGCGCCGACATCGTCGCAGTCATCCGCTCCACCGGACAGTCGCTGCTCGACTTCGTCCCCGAAGGCGCGACTCGCGAGGGCTACGCGGGCACCTACGCCACGCAGGAGAACTTCCGGCTCATGCGAGCCGCGCTCGACGACGTCTCGAGCGAGCTTGGCCGCTACGTGCGCCTGACCAACTACGCATCCGGCCTGTGCATGCCGGAGATCGCCACCCTGGCCGGTCTCGAGCGGCTCGACATGATGCTCAACGACTCGATGTACGGGATCTTGTTCCGCGACATCAACCCGATCCGTACCTTCGTCGACCAGCGGTTCTCCCGTCAGATCCACGCCCGGGCCGGGATCATCATCAACACCGGTGAGGACAACTACCTCACCACCGCCGACGGCATCGAGGCCGCCAACACGGTCACGGTCAGCCAGCTCCTCAACGAGTACTTCGCCAAAGAGGCCGGTCTTCAGGACTGGCAGCTCGGCCTCGGTCACGCCTTCGAGATCAACCCGGACGTCGCCGACTCGTTCCGTATGGAGCTGGCCCACGCCATGCTCGCCCGTGAGCTGTTCCCCGATGCACCACTGAAGTGGATGCCTCCCACCAAGCACATGACCGGTGACGTCTTCCGGGGATACCTTCTGGACGGGTTCTTCAACCTCGTCGGCGGGCTGACCCAGCAGGGCATTCTGCTGGTGGGCATGCTCACCGAGGCCGTCCACACCCCCTGGTTGTCCGACCGGGACCTCGCACTGCAGAACGTGAGGTACGTGCTGAACTCCACGGGTGCCCTGTACGAGGACTTCCGACCTCAGCACGATGGCTTCATCGTGCAACGCGCGCACCGGGTCCTGGCCGAGGCCATCGAGCTGCTCGAGAGGATCGTCGACGATGGCCTCCTCAACGCGATCGCCGACGGCACCTTCGGACTCATGAAGCGCCCCGCCGATGCCGGACGCGGCCTTGACGGAGTCGTGCGGCAGGGGAGTGGGTACTACAACCCTGCATCGGAGCTGCTGGCCGAGGGCTTCGCCACCACGACGGCCGGAGGTCGATGACGATGGCGAAGACTCCTGAGCCGTCACGCATCGTGCGTCCCTACGGTGACGCCACGGGCGACGGCATGGTCCAGGTCTCCTTCACCCTCCCGATGGGAGATGGCAAGCTGGCCGAGGGTGCAGCCCTGCAGCTCGCCAACAAGATGGGCCTGGACCCAGCGCTCGTGGTGCACCGCAAGCCGATGGGCCCCGACTTCACCTTCTTCGTGGTCTACGGCCGGGCCCACCATCTGGTCGAGCTGGACAAGGTCGTCGTGCTCGAGCGCGAGTACTCGCTCCTGACGCCGAAGGAGGTGAACGCGCTCATCAAGGCGCGACTGCACCGCCCCTTCGTGGTCGTGGGTGCCTGCATCGGCACCGACGCACACACCGTCGGCATCGACGCCATCTTGAACCTCAAGGGCTGGGCCGGCGAGAAGGGCCTCGAGGCGTACGGCGAGTTCACCGTTCACAATCTCGGCGCACAGGTCTCCGTCCCTGACCTAGTGAACTCAGCCAGACAGCTGAACGCCGACGCCGTCCTGGTGTCTCAGGTCGTCACCCAGCGCGACGCGCACGTTCACAACGTCTCGGAGATGTCAGCGGCGTTCCGGGAGGCCTACCCAGCCGGCAGACGGCCTCTGCTCCTCGTCGGTGGTCCTCGGTTCGACGAGACCTGGACCACCAAGCTGGGCGTCGACCGGATCTTCGTCAAGGGGACGACACCGGCTGAGGTGGCCAGCTACCTGGTCCATGCACTGCTCGTCGAGCCGGCTCGGAAGCCGGGCAAGAAACGGCAAGCCAAGGGCGGCTCACAGCCCAGGAAGAAGTCCGCTCGATGACCGATCCCCGCCAGGGCCTGACCGTGGTCCACCGACGCTACGTGCCCTACAGCCACGCGCACTACGCAGGGAACCTCGTCGACGGCGCGTACTCCCTGGCGCTGTTCGGCGACGTCGCCACCGAGGTCTGCATCCGCACCGACGGCGACGAGGGCCTGTTCGCCTCGTACTCCGACGTCCAGTTCCTGGCACCCGTGCGAGCCGGCGACGTCGTCGAGGTTGAGTGCACGGTCGAACGGGTCGGGACCCGTAGTCGGACCCTGCGCTTCGAGGCGCGCGTGGTCTGCCGAGGCCGCCCCGAACGTGGTGAGTCCGCCGCCGACGTGCTCGAGCCGCCCATCGTCGCCACAACCGCTCTCGGCACGGTCGTCGTGCCGCCGGCGTCCTGACCTCTGCCGTTCCTGGGCTACCGTCGCCAAGTGAGAGGTCGGGGACTGTCGCTGCCGTGGCGCTGCGCTGTGGCCGCGGTCGCCGGAGCCGCCCTGGTCCTGGCCTTCCCGCCCTTCGACCTGTGGTGGCTCGCTCCGCTGCCGGTGGCCGCGTTCACGCTCGCCTGCCGGGGCGAGACGGCAGTGCGCGGCGCCAGCGTGGGTCTGGTCTTCGGCATGGTGTTCTTCGCCGGTCTGATGCCCTGGCTGCGGGTCATCGGGCCGGACGCCTGGGTGCTCCTGTCGGCAACGTGCGCGGTGTTCCTGGCCGCCCTGGGTGCTGCGACCTCCCTGGCGACCCGCGTGCCCGGCTGGCCACTCTGGGTGGCCTGCCTGTGGGTGGCTGAGGAGGCGCTGCGCGACCGGTGGCCGCTGGGCGGCTTCCCGTGGGGCAGGCTCGCCTTCTCCCAGCCGCACTCAGCCGTCACCGCCTGGGCGGCCCTCGGGGGAGCGCCACTGGTCACCTTCACGGTCGCACTCGCGGGCACGTGCGTGGCCTTCGCCGTGATCAGCACGACCACCCGGGGTCGGGTCGTCGTCCTCGGCGCGGCGGTCGCCGTGGTCGGGGTCGGGTTGGTGATCCCCACCCCGACCGACGGCAGGACGATCACCGCCGCGGTCGTCCAGGGGAACGTTCCACGGACCGGTATGGACGCCTTCGGGCAGCGGGTCGCCGTACTCAGTGCACACGTCGAGGCGACCAGGACGCTGGCGAAGGACGTCCGTGCCGGCACGATGCCGAAGCCGGACTTCGTCGTCTGGCCGGAGAACGCGTCAGACATCGACCCCGTCCTCGACAAGGGTGCGTACACCCTCATCGACGACGTGGTGTCCGAGATCGGGGTCCCGGTCCTCGTCGGCATGGTGGTGCAGACCCCGGACGGAACGAAGCTGCGCAACGAGGGAGTGGTGTGGGACCCGGTCACCGGTCCGGGACAGGTCTACGTCAAGCGTCATCCGGTGCCTTTCGGTGAGTATGTGCCCTTTCGGTCCCTGCTGCAGCACTTCATCTCGCGCTTCGACCGGGTCCCCAAGGACTTCGCCGCGGGAACCGACCCCGGCGTCCTGACGTTGGGAACGACGACGGTCGCCAACGTCATCTGCTTCGAGGTGGCCTACGACCAGATCGTCCGCGATGCCGTGGTGGGGGGTGGCGAGGTCATCACCGTGCAGACCAACAACGCCACCTACGGGCGAACCGGCCAGGTCGAACAGCAGCTCGCGATCTCGCAGCTGCGCGCGGTCGAGCACGGCCGAAGTGTCCTGGTCGCCGCGACCTCGGGCATCAGTGCCGTCATCAGTCCTGACGGCACGATCTTGGACTCAGTGCCCGAGTTCACCCAGTCGGTGATGGTGCAAGACGTCCCGGCGCGAACGCAGATCACCCTGGCCGACAGGATGCGCGGGTGGCCCGAGCTGGTGCTCGCTATGGTCGGCCTCGGGGCGGCGGTCGCCGGTTTCCGTCGTCGAAGCAGTGAGGATGTGTCGTGCCCCAACCCCTAGGCCCGGTGCTGGTCGTCATCCCCACGTACAACGAGGTCGAGTCCTTGCCGGTTGTGGTTGCCGGAGTCCGGGCGGCCGCCCCTGAGGTGCACCTGCTCATCGCCGACGACAACAGCCCGGACGGCACAGGCGCGCTCGCCGACTCCCTGGCTGCGGCCGACGACCAGGTCCACGTTCTGCACCGCCCCGGGAAGATGGGCCTCGGGGCCGCCTACATCGCCGGATTCGGCTGGGGCCTGGAACGCGGCTACGACGTGCTGGTCGAGATGGACGCCGACGGGTCGCACCGGCCCGAGGACCTGCCCCGGCTGCTGACCGCCCTGCGGTCCGCCGACCTGGTCATCGGAAGCCGGTGGGTGCCTGGCGGTGAGGTCGAGAACTGGCCGCGGTCGCGCGAGCTCCTGTCTCGAGGCGGCAACGGCTACACCCGGATGCTTCTCGGCATGCCCGTCCACGACGCCACGGCGGGTTTCCGGGCGTTCCGTCGCTCGGCGCTGGAGGCCATCGACCTCGCGTCGGTCGAGTCGCAGGGCTACTGCTTCCAGGTCGACCTCACCCGCCGGGTCGTCAAGCAGGGGCTTCACGTAACGGAGGTTCCCATCACCTTCGTCGAGCGTCGGGTGGGTGACAGCAAGATGAGCCGCGCCATCGTCGCCGAGGCACTGTGGCGGGTCACGGTCTGGGGAGTCCGCTCGCGCCTGCACAGGGACGGTTGACCGATGTCGCTGCTTCTGTTCGTGCTGCTCGTCGCCTGGCCGGTCACCGAGGTGTACGTCGCCACCCTCGTGGCCGCACAGATCGGCTGGGGCAGCACGCTGCTGCTCATCCTCATGCTGTCCCTGCTCGGTCTGTGGGTGATGCGCTCGACTGTTCGGCGCACACGCACGGCCATGGCAGGGATGGATCCTCGCCAGGTTCCACCCGTCGGATCCGGCGCCCGCGCGGCCGACGCGTCGTTGAGGTTCCTGGGCGGGCTGCTGCTGTTCATCCCGGGTCTGGTGTCCGACGCCGTCGGACTGATGCTCCTGGTGCCACCGATCCGGACCGTGGTGATCGCCTTGGTCGGACAGACGGTCGTGCGGCGCTACGCGGGGTCGGCGACGGTCACCCGGGTCCGGCTGTGGACCGGGGGAGATGTCATCCAAGGAGAAGTCGTCGACCCACCCGGAGACACCCCTCCGGGCTCACCAAACGGGCCTCCTCAGCTGCCACCCGGCCGCTGAGCCGGCGTCCTAGGCGCTGCGGCGCCGAGGTGCGGAAGCCGGTCCACCGTTGGCCCGAAGCAGCTCCAGCCGCTCGGCGAGCAGGTCCTCCAGCTCGGGGATGGTCCGACGCTCCAGGAGCATGTCCCAGTGGGTACGCACGTGCTTGACCGGCTTGGCCTCGGGACGGTCGCCGTCGCGGCGCACGGCCTTGGACCCGCACACCCGACACTCCCAGGTGTAGGGGATCTCGGCTTCGACCGAGAACGGCATCGTGAAGCTGTGACCCTCCGGGCAGTCGTAGGTGGTCGGCTGGCGAGGAGCTGGTTCGATCCCGTCATCGGTCTCGTAGCTGGTCGCGCCAAGGCGCGTACCACGCAGCGCACGGTCACTCATCGACGTTCCTCACGTTCGTGGGGCGGTAACCCCAGCTCGGCTCCCCGGGTCGGGGAAGGGTGTAGCCCCGGTCGGGCCGACACCCGTGCAACGAGCGAACCCCCTGGAGGATTCCCCACACCCCGCGTCCGATAATCGGCAACCTGGTTCACACCACGAGAGGCTGAGGGTTGCCCGCCGCCTCGATCGCGGGACGGACGCGCACCAGAACCAGCAAGCCCAGACCGACGACGAAGAAGACCACCAGAACGCCGATGGCGTTGCGGTACGAGCCAGTGAGGTCGAAGACCAGGCCGAAGGCCAAGGTTCCCAACCAGCTGGTCCCGCGTTCGCTGATCTCGTAGAACGAGAAGTACTCGGCCTCGGACTCTCGCGGGATGAGTTGGCTGAACAGCGACCGAGACAGAGCCTGGGTTCCCCCGAGAACCACACCGATCAGGGCTGCGAGCACCAGGAAGGCGATTGTCTGCCCTGCCGGCAGCACGTAGGCGAACACCACCACGAGCATCCAGACGACCAGTGAGCCAGCGATCACGCGCCTGGCCCCGAACCGTCCGGCCATCCGCCCGAGCAGCAGCGCACCGGCGAAGGCGACAATCTGCACAAGCAGGACCGCGACGATGAGCACCTGCTCGCTCATCTTCAGCTCCTCGGCTCCGAAGATCGAAGCCAGGGCGATGACCGTCTGAACACCATCGTTGTAGAACAGGTAGGCGACGAGGAACAAGACGGTCTGGGGGAGTCCTCGCATCCTTCTCAAGGTCCGCAGGAGCTGGGCAAAACCCGCCAGCAGTGTGTTCTCGGACACGTCGGGCGGGACGGCAGATGGATAGGGACGGCGCCGCAGGCGCCGAAGAGGCACGAGAGTGAACACCCCCCACCACAGGCCCGCCGAAGCGATGCTGATTCTGGCGGCTTCGCCCTCCGTGATGCCGACGCTGTCCACGGACGAGAAGAGCACCAGGTTCAGGGCTAGCAGGATCGCTCCGCCGAGGTAGCCGAGCGCCCACCCACGCGAGGAGACGGAGTCACGTTCGTCTGGCGTGGAGATCTCGGGGAGGAATGCGTTGTACACCACGATGGCGGCACCGAAGGACACGTTGGCCACGACGAGAAGGAGCGCGCCCCACGCGTAGGCGCTGCCTTGGACGAAGTACATCGCCATCGTCGCGAGAGCACCGACATAGGCGAACAGGCCGAGCATGAACAGCTTGCGCTGCAGTCGGTCAGCGACCGCCCCGACCACGGGCAGCACCACGACCTGGATCAGGACGGACAGCGAAACCACGTACGCGAAGTACGAGCCGGGTCGCACATCGAGGAAGAAGAGACCGACCCGACCATCGGCACCGGCCGCGTTCTCCGCGATCGACGTCAGGTAGGGGCCGAGGAAGACCGTGACCACTGTGGTGGAGAACGCCGAGGACGCCCAGTCGTAGACGTACCACCCACGCTGCGCCCGTCGAGCGGTGTCGTGCGTCACGGTGTCCCCGTGTCCCTGTGTCCCTGTGTCACCGCGTCACGGTGTCACTGGGTCAACGTGTTGCTCCGGACCGAACCACTGGCCCCGAACGCGCAGCACGTCGCGCAGAATCGCCGGGTAGTCGGTCATGATCCCGTCGACGCCTAGGTCGAGCAGGTGGTTCATGCGGGCGGGATCGTTCACGGTCCACACATGGACCTGAAGACCGCACCGGTGTGCTGTCCGCACGAAGGCGCGGCCGACGAGCGGCAGCCATCTCGGCCCCTCGGGCACCTGGACGACGCGGCGCCCCCGGAACACGATGGTCTGCCCGAGGCGAGCAGCGCCCACCAGCCGAAGGACCTCGCCCGGAGACAACGCCGCCAGCGCCTGGGGTCCCAGAGCTACCCGGATCCATCCCAGCCTTGCGTCGCTGAACGACGCAACGCAGACGCGGTCCAGCAGCTGGTGCTCGAGCAGGGCCCGCGCCAGAAGCCTTGCAGCGTGGTCGTCCTTGGGATCGACGTTGAACCGCACGTCGGGGAACGAAGACACCAGGTCGACGAACCGCATGATGGGCTCGCCGTTCGACGTGACCTCGTCGAGCGTCGTCAGGTCGACGTCGTCCATGCGAGCGTCGACGTCGGCCACTCGCCGAAGACTCGCGTCGTGGAACACGACCAGCTGCCCGTCGGCAGTGCTCCGGACATCAGTCTCGAACCACCGGAACCCGAGGTCGTAGGCTCGGGTGAACGCCCGAAGTGAGTTCTCCGGCGCCTCGGCCGCACCGCCGCGGTGGGCGAACGCGAGCGGTCCCGGGTGGTCGAGGAACGCGTGACCGACCCCTGATCGTCGCGGCACCATCACGCTCAGCGCCCCGCGCCGGCCACCGTCGTTCCCGCGAGGACGGACAGCAACCGGCACTGGCACAAGGTCGCGCGCTCCAGCTCGGCGAGGTCGACGCTCTCGTCAGCGGAGTGGATGTTGGCCTCGGCTCCGTCCTCAGCACCCCAGAGGACAAACTCCGACGCTGGGTTCACCTGCTGAAGGGCGTTCAGCAGGGGGATCGACCCGCCGCTTCCGATGACGCCGGGGGTCGCACCGTAGACCTCACGCATGGCCCGGCTCGCAGCGTTCAGAACCGGTCCGTCATCGCGCGTGCGCCAGGGCTGGCCCGTGGCAACGGGACCGAACGTGACGTGCACGCCCCAGGGCGTTTCGCGGGTCAGGTGCTCCTTGACGACCCGAGCTTCGGCATCGGGATCTGCGCCTGGTGGAATGCGCAGCGACACGGTGGCGCGGGCCCGCGGGACCAGCGCGTTCACGGCGCCGTCGACCCGGGGGGCGTCGAGCCCGACCACAGACACGGCCGGCTCGGCCCACAAGCGCCCGGCCAACGACCCACGGCCCATGAGCGACACTCCGTCGAGCACGCCCGCCGCCCTCCGGTGCAGCTGCTCGTCGGCGTCCGAGCCCGTCCACTCGAAGCGGGCCAGTCCCGGGACCGCCACCGCTCCATCGTCGTCATGAAGGGTGGCCAGCATCTTGATCAAGGCAAGCAAGGCGTCCGGCGCCCCGCCTCCGAACAGGCCGGAGTGAACCGCTTGGCGCAAGGTGGCGACCTCGACATCAAACGCGACGTACCCACGTGTGCTCGTCTCCAGCACGGGGACGCCGACCTCCTCGTTGCCACCATCGGCGATCACGTACACGTCGGCGTGGAACAGCTCAGGGTTGTTCTCAACCAGCGTCTCGAGATGACTGTCGGTCTCCTCCTCGCCCTCGATGACGACTTTGATCCCGACAGGCGGTCGACCACCGAAGACCTGCAGCGTGGCCGCATGCATCGCGATCCCCGACTTGTCGTCAGCGGCTCCACGCCCGTACAGGCGTCCACCGTGGACCGAGGGTGTCCAAGGGTCAGTCGTCCAGCCCTGGCCGACCGGCGCCGGCTGAACGTCGTAGTGGGCGTAGAGCAGCACGGTCGGCCTGCCGGGGGGAGCCGGGATCTCGCCGTAGACCATCGGGTACCCATCGGGGACGTCGACGAGTCGGGCGTCATCCAGACCGCTGCGACGCAGGAGCTCGACTGTCGCCTCGGCCATCTGGAGGACGGGGTCGGCCGGGAACCCAGGGAAGGCGCACGAGGGGATTGCCACCAGGCGCTTGAGGTCGTCGACGACGCCGGGCATCACGGTGGCCAGGGCCGCGCGTAGCTCATCCAGCTCATCCAGCTCATCTGGGTCATGTACTACGTCCGTGTGGTCCATGCCGACATCCAACCGCACGGCACGGGTCAAGGTGACGCGCTGGATAGGGTCGTGTCCGTCATGGGCATGCGTCGGAGGGTTCGCTCGGGTGGTTCCGTCGGCCGTCGGGCGATCCTCGTTGGGCTGGCCGTGGCCGCCGTTGTGGGCGGCCCAACGTCTGTCGCCGCCGCTGTTGGCGGCCCCGAGGCATCGACGTCGACCC
>JBAPUB010000275.1:0-4367 GCA_049282455.1 Actinomycetes bacterium | reverse complement strand
CACCTGAACCATGCCCCGCCGCCGTACTCCCGTCCAGGGTCCCAAGTCCGCCCCTGAGGGCGGTGCCCGACCGCTCACCTACAGGCGGCAGTGGACTCCACCCGGGTGAGTCGGGACCTTGGGCCGTGTGCTGTTCACCGACAGGTGAGACGATAGGAGGTCAGACCGCCGTTCGCCGTGGGTGCGACCAGACATCCCCCACTGCCAGACGAGCACGAGGAGCCCGTTGAGCACCGAGACGACAGCGACCGACACCGACCTCGCCGTCACCGAGCCAGCACCTCAGGTGGTCGACGAGCCGCTGACGCCACTGCCCTCGAACCGGTTCTCCGAACGCGAGCTGAGCTGGCTGGCCTTCAACCAACGGGTGCTCGAGCTCATCGAGGACCCCCGCTCGCAGGCCCTCGAGCGGGCCAAGTTCCTCGCGATCTTCGCAAGCAACCTCGACGAGTTCTACATGGTCCGGGTCGCCGGCCTGAAGCGACGCATCGCGGCCGGGATCGCGGTCCCCAGCGCCAGCGGGGCGAGCCCCCGCGAGGTCATCGACGCCATCTGGGAGCGCACCCAGGAGCTCATGCTGCGCCAGGCCCGGGTCTTCCGCCAGCAGGTCCTGCCTGAGCTGCGCGAGCACGGCATCGACGTCGTGCGGTGGAACGGGCTCGACGACGCCGAGCGCGAGCGGCTCGCCGAGCTGTTCATCGACCAGGTCTTCGCCGTCCTGACCCCTCTGGCCGTCGACCCCGCTCACCCGTTCCCCTACATCTCCGGACTCTCGCTCAACCTCGCCGTGGTCGTCCGCAACCCAGCCAGCGGGGCCGAGCACTTCGCGAGGGTGAAGGTGCCTCCGACCCTGCCGCGGTTCGTCCCCGCGGGCGCGCAGCGCTTCGTCCCGCTCGAAGACGTGATCGCCGCACATCTCGACATGCTGTTTCCCGGGATGGAGGTCCTGCAGCACCACACGTTCCGAGTCACACGCAACGAGGATCTCGACGTCGAGGAGGACGACGCCGAGAACCTGCTCAAGGCCCTCGAGAAGGAGCTGATGCGCCGACGCTTCGGCCCAGCGGTTCGGCTCGAGGTCGAGGAGACGATCGACCCGCATGTGCTCGAACTGCTCATGGAGGAGCTGGAGATCAACCAGGGCGAGGTCGTCACGCTGCCCGGACCCCTGGACCTCACCGGGCTCTGGGGCATCTACGCGCTGGACCGCCCCGAGCTCAAGGACCCCGCGTTCGTCCCGGTGACCAGTCCGGAGCTCAGCGAGTACGAGACCAATGAGGCACCGGCAGTCCTCGACGTCATGCAGAAGCGAGACGTTCTGCTGCACCACCCCTACGACTCGTTCTCCACGAGCGTGCAGGGCTTCCTCGAGCAGGCAGCCGACGACCCCGCGGTCCTGGCCATCAAGCAGACGCTCTACCGCACGTCCGGCGACTCGCCGATCGTCCACGCACTGATCCGAGCCGCCGAGGCGGGCAAGCAGGTGCTGGTGCTCGTGGAGATCAAGGCTCGATTCGACGAGCAGGCCAACATCACCTGGGCACGCAAGCTCGAGCAGGCCGGGTGCCACGTCGTGTACGGCGTCGTCGGGCTGAAGACGCACAGCAAGCTCAGCATGGTCGTGCGCCAGGACGACGACGGGATCATGCGCCGCTACACGCACATCGGCACGGGCAACTACCACCCCAAGACCGCGCGGCTGTACGAGGACCTCGGGCTGCTCACTACCGACCCGGTCATCGGTGAAGACGTCTCGAACCTGTTCAACGTGCTGTCGGGGTACTCGATGAACACCGAGTACAAGCGGCTGCTCGTGGCGCCCCACTCGATCCGAAAAGGTCTTGTGGACCGCATCGAGCGCGAGGTCGACAACCACCGCAAGGGGCTGCCCGCCCGCATCATCTTCAAGGTGAACTCGATCGTCGACGAAGGCATCATCGACGCCCTCTACCGCGCGTCGATGGCCGGCGTCCCGGTGGACATCTGGGTGCGAGGCATCTGCGCGGTCAAGGCCGGTGTGCCCGGACTGTCCGAGAACATCCGGGTGCGCAGCATCCTCGGACGGTTCCTCGAGCACTCCCGGGTCTACTGGTACGCCAACGGTGGAGACCCGGAGGTGTGGATCGGTTCCGCCGACCTGATGCACCGCAACCTCGACCGTCGGGTCGAGGCCCTGGTGCAGATCACCGGAATCGACCACGTCGACCGGCTCACCGAGTTGCTCGAGCTCGGGTTCGACGACTCGATCGCGTCGTGGCACCTGCAGCCTGACGACATCTGGATGCGGGTCGAACGTGACGACGACGGCACCCTGCTCACCGACCTGCAGGATCTGCTGATCCGTCGCAAGCGCGAAGCCATGCGCACTCCGCTGCGCTGAGGTGTACTGAGCCATGGCCGCCCAGACCGTTCGGGAGCACGAACGCAAGTTCGCTGTCGACACCGACTTCGTCATGCCCGACTTGGCGCTGGCCGGCCTCCCCGTCGTCGAGCGCGGACGTCCGGTCACGCTGACGGCCACCTACTTCGACACCGCCGACCTGCGCCTGGCGCGCAGCAAGGTCACGCTTCGTCGGCGCACGGGGGGCAAGGACGCCGGCTGGCACCTCAAGCTCCAGGTCGACCCGGGCACTCCCGACGTCCGAGACGAGATCCAGCTGCCGTCGACGTCGGCACGGGTGCCTCCCCCCGAGCTTCTCGAGCTCGTCCTCGGCCTGACCCGCGGAGCCGACGTCACGGCGCTGGCCACGATGCGCACGCGACGCACCCCCACGGTGCTGAGCTCGCGCGACGGACGGTTGGCCGTCGAGGTCGTCGACGACGTCGTCACCGTCACCGAGGGCCCGATGGCCGGACTGGCGTACCGCGAGCTCGAGGTCGAGGCCCTCACCCCCGAGGCCGGTCTCGACGTCGTGGCCTCACTGCTCCTGGAGACCGGCGCCCGCGAGGGCGAGTTCGCGTCGAAGGGCGCCCGCGCGCTCGGCGCCCCGGCTGAGCTCTCACCGATCGTCCCGGCCGCCACGGCGGCGACGCCGGCCGACCCCGCGGCGCTGGTGGTCCGCAACCACCTGCGCACGCACGTCGCAGCGATCATCCACCAGGACACCCGGGTACGCCGCGACCTGCCCGACAGCGTCCACCAGTTCCGCGTCGCCGCCCGCCGGCTGCGGGCGGGGCTGCAGTCCTTCGCTCCGCTGGTCGACGACGAGTGGGGCCTCCACCTTCGCGGCGAGCTCGGCTGGATCGCCGGCGTCCTTGGCCTGGCCCGCGACACCGAGGTGCTCGAGGACCACCTGATCGCCGCGGTTCGGGCGCTACCCGCCGAGCTCGACCGGGCCGCAGGGCTGGTGCTCATCCAGGACGACCTCGAGGCCAACCTGGTCGATGCGACCAAGAGCGCCCACGAGGCCATGGGCTCGGCGCGCTACCTCGAGCTCCTCGACAACCTGGTGGCCGCGACCGAGGTCCCGCGCACCACTGCGCTGGCCGACGGCCCGGCCGGCGAGGTGCTGCCGCCCCTGGTGAAGCGGCGCTTCAAGAAGCTCGCGCGCATGGCCGACGTCCTCCCCAACGAGCTCGATGGGCACGACGACGACTGGCACGCCACCCGCATCGCAGGCAAGAAGGCGCGCTACGTCGCCGAGGCCGTCGTCCCTGTCTTCGGTGCCCCCGCTCGTAAGTACGTCAAGCAGATGGAGCGCGTGACCGAGCTGCTGGGCGAGCACCAGGACTGTGCGATCGCCGCCGAGACCGTGCGCGGGCTGATCAACCGTGGCACCGGTCCAAACGCAGCGTTCACCCTGGGGGCGCTGTACGACCAGCAGCGCCAACGCGTCCAAGGCGTACGGCACGAGTTCGTCGATGCGTGGCCCCAGATCCGGCACAAGCGCTGGCGCCGGTGGCTGGACACCGACGCGCCCGGCGAGCTCTGATGAATCACTGATGTCTTCATCAGCGGCACGATCAGCTGCTCGCGAACCCATCCTCGCGGCCGGCGCCGTCGTGGTTCGCGAGACCGACGGTCGCACCGAGGTCGCGCTGGTCCATCGCCCTCGGTACGACGACTGGTCGCTCCCCAAGGGGAAGGTCGACCCCGGCGAGCACGTGCTCGCTGCCGCCGTCCGCGAGGTCGACGAGGAGACCGGCCTGGCGGTCGCCCTCCGGCGGCCGCTCCCGAGTCGCGAGTACCTGGTTTCCGGTCAGCCGAAGGTCGTCCACTACTGGACGGCGCACCTCGTCCCCGGAGTCGAGAACCCGCCCTTCACCCCCAACCGCGAGGTCGACGTCGTCGAGTGGCTGGAACCGGATGCCGCCATCGCCCGGATGACCCAGGCACACGACGCCGAGCTGGTCGCGCTCGCCCTTGC
>JBAPUB010000274.1:0-13379 GCA_049282455.1 Actinomycetes bacterium | reverse complement strand
GTGACCACGACGGTTCTGTCCAACGACACCGATGTCGAGGGTGACACGTTGTCGGTGACGTCGGTGACCCAGGGTTCGCACGGGTCGGTGGTCATCGTGTGTAACCAGGTGAAGTACACGCCAGCAGCGAACTACAACGGTTCGGACTCCTACACGTACACGATCAGTGACGGCAACGGTGGCACGGACACCGCCACCGTCAACGTGACGGTGGACCCGGTCAACGACGCTCCCTACGCAGGTGACGGAGCGGTCACGACCAGCGAGGACACGAACGTCATCGTGGATGTCGCGGCTCTCACCGGCGACATCGACAGCGGCCCGCTGGTGATCACGGTCACCGGTGGTCCCACGCACGGCGCCTTGGTCGACAACGGGGACGGCACGTACACGTACCAGCCCGATCCGGACTACTTCGGTCCTGACACGTTCACCTACCAGGTGTGCGACGCAGACCTTGCCTGCGCCACGGGAACGATCGACATCACCGTCACCCCGGTCAACGACCCGCCGGTCGCCGCCGGCGACTCGGTGAGCCTGTTCCAGGACACTCCCACGGTGATCGACGTTCTGGGCAACGACTCCGACGCCGATGGCGACCCCCTGGTGACCAACGTGCTGAGCGCACCCTCGCACGGCTCGGTCGTCCTCAACCCTGACGGCACCGTCACCTACACACCCGACCCTGGGTACATCGGGCCGGACTCGTTCAGCTACGAGGCCTGCGATCCCGCCAGTGCCTGCGACTCCGCGACGGTGACGATCTCGGTCGTCGACCTCCCGGAGCCGCCAGTGGCCAAGGACGACTCCGCGACGGTGAGCGAGGACGGGAGCGTCGGCATCGACGTCCTGGCCAACGACACCGACCCGGAGAACAACATCGACCCGACGGCCGTGACCGTGACAGCAGGTCCGACCCACGGCTCGACCTCGGTCGACCCGGTGACGGGAGTCGTGACCTACACCCCCGACGCCAACTTCAACGGGTCCGACCAGTTCACCTACCAGGTGTGTGACTCGGGGGCTCCGGTCCAGTGCGACACCGCCGACGTGCTCGTCACGGTCGACCCCGTCAACGACCCGCCCACCGCCGTCGACGACTCGGTCACCCTGAACGAGGACACCTCCGGCACGACGGTCGACGTCCGCGGCAACGACTCCGACCCGGAGAGCGCCTCGAGCTCCCTGTCCGTCAGCCTTGACGTCGGCCCGAGCCACGGATCCGCGGTCGACAACGGGGACGGCACATTCACCTACACCCCCGACGCGGACTACTCCGGACCGGACAGCTTCACCTACCTGCTCTGCGACCCCTCACTGGCCTGCGACGTTGCGACCGTCGACGTCACCGTCGACCCGGTCAACGACCCACCCGTCGCCGTCGGCGACACCGTTGCGACCAACGAGAACACCGACGTCACCGTCACGGTGCTGGGCAACGACAGCGACGTCGACAGCGTCTTGACGACAGCAGCCGGTGCCACGGTGAGCGTGACAGGAGCCCCGGCCCACGGCTCGACGACGGTCAACGCAAACGGAACGGTGACCTACTCCCCGGACCCTGGGTACTCCGGTCCGGACAGCTTCACCTACCAGGTCTGTGACAGCGCCGGTGGCTGCGACAGCGCGGTTGTGGCCGTGACGGTCAACGGCGTCAACAGCAACCCAGTGGCCAACGACGACGCCGGCGCCACCAACGAGGACTCCAACGTCACCGTGGACGTGCTCACCAACGACGTGGACCCCGAAGGGCAGCCGCTGGCGGTCACCTCCGCGACGAACGGGGGCAACGGGTCGACCACGGTCAACGCGGACGGGACCATCACCTACTCGCCCGACGCCGGGTGGTTCGGCGTCGACACCTTCACCTACACGATCAGTGACGGCAACGGTGGGAGCGCGACCGCGACGGTCACGATCACGGTCAACTCGGTGAACGACAGCCCGGTCGCCAAAGACAACTCGGTGGTGACCGACGAGGACACACCGGTGACCACCGTCGACGTCACAGGCAATGACACCGACCCGGACGGGGACCCGCTCACCGTGACCGGTCACTCCCCGGCAGCCCACGGGACTGTCACAGACAACGGTGACGGCACGTTCGACTACGCCCCGGACGCCGACTACTTCGGCCCCGATGCGTTCACCTACACCGTCAGCGACGGCAACGGCGGCACGGACACCGCCACCGTCAACGTGACGGTGAAGCCGGTCAACGACGCCCCGCTCGCCCAGGACGACAGTGCAACGACCAACGAGAGCCAGCCGGTCACCGTCGTCGTGCTCGGCAACGACTCTGACGTCGACAGCCCGTTGACCTCAGCCGGGGGTGCGGCCGTCACGGTCACCTCAGGCCCCGGCAACGGCTCGGTGGCGGTGAACGGCAGCCTGTCGGTGACCTACACGCCGAACCCTGGTTTCTTCGGCTCCGACAGCTTCACGTACCAGGTGTGCGACGCCGACGGGGCATGTGACACAGCAACCGTCGACGTGACGGTGGTGGACAACCTGGCGCCCCTCGCGGTCGACGACGCCGCAAGCACGAACGAGGACGTGCCAGTGACCGTCGACGTTGTCACGAACGACAGCGACCCGGAGGGGGGAGCCCTCACGGTGGTGTCGTCGACGTCGCCTGGTCACGGGGTCCTGGTGGACAACGGTGATGGCACGTTCACCTACACGCCCGCAGCCAACTGGTCGGGCACCGACACGTTCACGTACACGGTCAGTGACGATCTGGGCAACACGGCTACGGCAACGGTGACCGTGACCGTCAGCGCGGTGAACGACGTGCCGAAGGCACGGCACGACGCCGACAGCACACTGGAGGACACCCCTGTCGACATCACCGTGCTGACCAACGACACTGACCCGGAGGGCGACACGCTTACGGTCGTGTCGGCCGGTTCGGGCAGCCATGGCAGCACGACGGTCAACGGGAACGGGACCGTCACCTACGTACCGGACTCCGGATGGTCGGGAACCGACACGTTCAGCTACACGATCAGCGACGGCAACGGGGGCACGGACACCGCGACCGTCACTGTGACGGTCGACGCCGTCAACGCCGCCCCTTCGGCAGTGGACGACTCGGCGAAGACGGCTGAGGACCATGCTGTGACGATCGCCGTCAAGGCCAACGACAGCGACCCGGACGGCGACCCGACGAACGTGACAGCCGTGACGCAGCCGTCGCACGGCACCACGAAGGTCAAGGGCAGCCAGGTCGTCTACACCCCCGACCACAACTACAACGGCGCGGACAGCTTCACGTACACGTTGTGCGACCCGTTCGGTGCGTGCGACGTGGCTACGGTCACGGTCACCGTGGCACCGCGCAACGACGCGCCGGTCGCCAAGGACGACGCGATCGACGCCCAGGCTGGGCAGCCGGTGACCATCCACGTCGGGGCCAACGACCACGACGTGGAGGGCCAGCCCGTCACGGTGACCGTGGTCGAGCAGCCGAGCGATGGCTCGGCCGTGGTGAAGCCGAACGGCGACATCGTCTTCACCGCCGACGCCGGCGCCAACGGCGTCCAGACCTTCGTCTACGAGATCTGCGACCCCGACGGCGACTGCAGTCAGGCGACCGTTTCGGTCACCGTCGCCGGTGCGTCGGTCCCTGCTCCGGCACCCGTTCCGTCGACGCCGTCGCAGGGCGGGCCGCTTCCGCACACGGGAGCGGAGGTCACGCGGCTGGCCCTGTGGGCCGCCTCGATGCTGGCCATGGGAGCAGCCCTGCTGCTCGGCTCAGCACCGTTGCGGTTGCGCCGGCGGGACTAGCTGGCGCAGCAGGTGTCCGACGAGTCCTGCATGACCGGCGAGTCGGCCAGGACGGTGTAGTGCTCCCACGACAGCCCGTCCGGGTCGGTCGACCAGACCTTGTCCTGGACGGCGTAGCAGCACGCGACCCGCGACTCGACCGAGTCGGCCAGCCCGATCCCGGACAGGCGCTGCGTGGCGGCCGTGACGTCAGCGGTCGAGGCGACCTCGACGCCCAGGTGGTTCAGTGACCCGGCGGTGTCCGGTGACTCGATGAGCACCAGCTTCAGGGGTGGGCTGTCGATGGCGAAGTTCGCGTACCCGGGCCGGCGTTTGGCCGGCTCGGAGTCGAACAGCCGGCGGTAGAAGTCGACGGCAGCGTCGAGGTCGCTGACGTTGAGCGCGAGCTGGACCCGGGGCAGTGACACGGGGGACACGGGGGATACGGGGGATGTTGGGGATGTGGGGGGTACAGCGGACATGGCGGCCTCCTCGATTGATTCGACACTCATCAATTTATCGAGAGTTCGACAGTTGTCAATGGATTGTTCGATAGTTGTCGATTAACCTGTCCGGATGACCCGGACCCCAATCCCTCTGCGCATGGTCGAGGCGGACTGCTGCGCACCGCTGGGTGACACCGCCCTGGACGCCGAGACCTCCGAGGTGCTGGCCCACGCCTTCAAGGCGCTCGCCGACCCGGTACGGCTGCGTCTGCTCAGCATCATCGCTGCCGCGCCGTCCGGCGAGGTCTGCGCGTGCGACCTGGCCGGTCCAGTGGGCAAGAGCCAGCCCACGGTGAGCCACCACCTGAAGGTGCTGCGCGAGGCGGGGCTGGTCACCAGCAGCAAGCGCGGCACCTGGGTGCACTACGCAGCGGTGCCGAGCCGGCTCGAGGCGCTGCGCGGCGTCCTGGGGGTCTGACCAGACGTGAGCGACGTCACCAACCCGGTCCCCCTGGGACGCCGGGTCTTCGCCGAGGGACTGGGTACCGGGGCCCTGGTCACCGTGGTCATCGGGTCGGGGGCCATGGCGGCGCGTCTGTCCGACGACGTGGGAGCCCAGCTGCTCATCAACGCCGTCGCGACCGGCGCCGCGCTCTATGTCCTGATCGCCCAACTGGCGCCGATCAGCGGTGCCCAGTTCAACCCTCTGGTGACCGGCGTCGACGCCGCATTCGGCGGGAGGCACGCCCGCAGTGTGGGTCTGTACGTCGCGGCCCAGGTCGTGGGGGCCGTCCTGGGGGCCATGCTGGCCAACCTCATGTTCGGCTTGCCGGCGGTGAACCTCGCCACCATCGACCGGGTGACCTCGGCGACGATGCTCGGCGAGGTGGTCGCGACCTTCGGCCTGACCGCAGTGGTCTTCGGGCTGGCACGCAGCGGCCGGGCGCCCCTGGTCGCCCCGAGCGTTGCTCTCTACATCACCAGTGCCTACTTCTTCACCTCGTCGACGTCGTTCGCCAACCCGGCTGTCACGATCGGCCGGATGTTCAGCGACACCTTTGCCGGTATCGCCCCCGGGTCGGTCGTTCCGTTCTTTGCGGCCCAGGCCGTGGGTGCAGCGATCGGTTACGGCGTGGTCCGGGTCCTCTGGCCACAGTCGCAGACCGATGCACCCGAGAACGTCGTGATGGAGGAGCAAGCATGAGCGAGAACCGGCCGGTCGTGCTCGTAGCCTGTCGCAAGAACGCGGGGAGGTCGCAGGCGGCCGCGGCGCTGCTGCGCCACTACGGCGGCGACCGCGTCGAGGTGCTGTCGGGGGGCTCGGAGCCGGCCGACGAGGTGCACCCGGAGGTCCGGGCCGTGCTCGAGGAGCGCGGGCTGGAACCCGAGTCGACTCCGAAGCGTTTCGACGCAGCCATGGTCCAGGCGGCTGACGTGGTCGTCACGATGGGCTGTGGCGAGGAGTGTCCCTACTACCCGGGTCGCACCTACCTCGACTGGGAGGTGACGGATCCGCACGGTCGCTCCGTCGAGGAGGTCCGGGTGATCGTCGACGACATCGACGCCCGCGTCCGAGGCCTGCTGGGCTCGCTCGGGCTCGGGACTGAGACCTAGGTCACACCAACCGCTAGCCGGGTGCTTGCTCCAGCTAGCACTCTGGGCTACTCTTGATTCGTGAGCTCCTCTCCCGTCGGTCGTCTCGGCGACTACATCCGTGAGCAGCGCGAGGGCGCGGCCATCTCGGTCCGACGCCTCGCTGCCGACGCCGGTGTGTCCAACCCCTACCTCAGCCAGATCGAGCGGGGTCTGCGCAAGCCAAGCGCCGAGGTGCTGCAGCAGATCGCCAAGGGGCTTCGCATCTCTGCCGAGCAGCTGTACGTGCGGGCTGGGCTGCTCGACGAGCGCGAGTCGGGGCTGGCCGTCGAGGCGGCCATCGTCGGTGACGCAGCGATCACCGAGCGACAGAAGCGAGTGCTGCTCGACATCTATGCGTCTTTCCTCACCGAGAACGGAGTCGCGACAGCTGAAGTGACCCCGAAGCCCGCGCGGGCTCGCACCACCACGAAGGCCACCAAGACCACCAGAACTTCCAGAACCACCCGCACGGGTCCGACCAGCAAGGCCACCAAGACCACGAAGGCCCGAACCACTGCTTCTCGTCCGACATCTCGTACCGCGACAACGAAGGCCAAGAAAGGCTGACCATGCCTACGATCCCCTCAATCCCCACAGTTCCTGCGATGCCTGCACTCCCCAAGATCCCTGCGCCGCTGTTCGCGCTCGTGGGCGTCACCGACATCGCCACCGAGAAGGCCCGTGCGCTTCCCGTCAAGCTCGCCGAGCTCGAGCTTCGGCGCTTCGACGCCGCGTCGGTTGCGGTCGCACGTGACCGCGCACGCGAGACGGCGCGCACCGCTGCCGAGCGGATCGACCTCACCAAGCTGGACCCCCGCAAGGCCGAGCTGCCCAACGTCGAGCTGCCCAGCAAGGCCGACCTGCCGAAGGTCGAGCTCTCCGACCTCGCCGCACGCGCCTTCGAGTTCGCAGCCGTCGCCGAGCGCACCTACGACGACCTCGTCGTCCGCGGTGAGCGGGTCGTCGCTGCGGTCCGCGGCACCGAGCACCTGACGGCACCGGCTGCCGACGAGCCCGCGGCCAAGCCTGCCGCTGCGGCGTCGGCCACCAAGCCCACGAAGAAGGCCACCAAGCCGGCCACCAAGCCCGCGGCGAAGAGGACCACCGACCCCGAGGCCTGACCGACACCAACGAGCCTGTCACCGTCGACCCGAGCGGTGGCGGGCTCGTTGCCGCTCGGATGGACGCCGGCCTTCCGCGGTCCGGATAACCTGGAGCCATGGACCTGTTCGGACCGATCAGCGCACTCACCCTGATCATCACGATTGCCCTGCTCTGTCTGATCCTGTTCGCACTCGTCGATGCCTTGATCCGGCCCAGCGCCGCCTACGTCGCCGCCGGCAAGCAGACCAAGCTGCTCTGGGGTCTGGTGCTCGCCGTGGGGTTCGGCGTCGCCTTCGTCTCCAGAGGGCTGAACTTCTTCGCCCTGCTCGGTGTCGTCGCCGCGATCGTGTACATCGTCGACGTGCGTCCAGCGGTGAAGAGCGTGGGCCGTGGCGGGTCGTCGCAGGGCCCCTACGGTCCCTGGTGACCGAACCGCCTCCCGAGCACCTGGTGACCGGCTCGGGGTTGCCGAGCACGGTCTTCGTCGCCGGCCTGGCCCAGACGCTCGGCGACATCCGGGCCTTCGGCAGCGGCGTCACCGGAACGCGCAGCTTCGTCGAGCTCGTGGTTCCCACCGTCGCGTCCGCGGTCGACGCGGTCTCGTCCGTCTCTGACGAGGTCGACGCCTCGCAGGCCCTGGGTGTCTCGCTCGGCGCAACCGCGGTCCTCGCGGCAGCTGCACGGCAGCCGGACCGCTACACCAAGATCGTCGTCGCCCTACCGGGAGCAGTGTTCGACGACCACTCCGAACCGGCGCAGCAGGCTCTTCAGGCTCTGCGCGACGCCTTCGTCGGACACGACCAGATCGCCATGACCCAGGCACTTCTGGAGATCCAGCCCGCGAGCGTGCGCTCGAAGCTGCCGGTCAGCATGTGGGCCCGGCGCCAGGCCGATGTCGTCCTCGGTCTTCCTCTGGGCCCGCTGCTCGACGACGTGCTGTCCGGGGCTGCTGCCCACTTGGCCGCGCAGGTGCCCCTCGCCACGATGCGCACGCCGGTGCTGGTCCTGGCCCAGGCGGACGACGACGTCCACCCCCTGTCCGCGGCGCAGCAGCTGGCTCACGTGCTGCCGAACGCGCAGCTGGTCGTCAGCGACCTGCCGTGGGTGTGGTCGGCGCGCGAACGACTGCGCGAGGTCGTCAGTGGGTTCCTCGCGACGTGAGGAACCTGTGCTTGCGACAGGTCGTCGCAGGTGCGGAAAGGAGTGGGCATGGCTGAGCGGTCCCGGCTGCGGGTGCGGAGAACGTGGGTGTGGCCGGCGGTCTTGTGCTCGGCGGTCATCGTCGTCCTGGCCGCAGGGGCGGCCGCCGCGGTCGAGGTGGACACGGTGCACACCTTCTGGCGTGGACTGTGGTGGTCGATCAGCCTGGTCACGACCGTCGGGTTCGTCGGTGAGGTGCCGCGCACCGGGGCCGGGGCGGTGCTGTCGGTCTTCCTGATGGTCATCGGGTTCCTGCTCCTGGCCATGGTCAGTGCCGCCTTCGCGGCGATCTTCGTGCGGGACGAGGAGCGTCCGCGTGACGCGCGCGAGGAGGAGGCCGAGCACGCCACGCTTCGTGCGCTGGAACGGCTCGAGGCCCGGCTGGTCACCATCGAACGTCGTTTGGAAGAGCGGTCGACCGACTGAGCATGGGGCCACCGACTGGGGACGGCTAGGGTCCGGACATGGGTTCTGACCACCACGGCCGCACACACCGTCTCGAGCTCGACGACCCGACCCTGCGTGAGTGGGACGCCGTCGTGCTCGACGTCGACGACGACGGCATCGTGCTGGACCGGTCGGCGTTCTACCCCGGCGGCGGAGGTCAGCCGCCCGACCACGGGGTGCTGCTGTGGGGTGGCGTCCAGACCCGCATCGTCGGCGTGCGCCGGGGCGACGACATCCGGCTGGTCCCCGCCGACGGTGACCCCCTGCCGGCGCTCGGAACTGCTGTGCGTGGAGCCCTCGAGGACGACCGGCGCCTGGCACTGATGCGCACGCACTCCGGGCTGCACCTGCTCAGCGGTGTCGTGTTCCGCGACTTCGGTGCGTTGGTCACCGGCGGCAACATGGAGCCGTTCCAGGCCCGGATGGACTTCAACCTGCCCGAGGTCCCCGAGGGCTTCAAGGACGCCGTCGCTGCCGCCTGCGCCGTCGAGGTCGCCGCCGACCGCGCCATCGAAGTGACCAACCTTCCGCGCGACGAGGCGTTCGAGATCCCCGACATCATTCGCACGGCGACCAACCTGCTGCCGCCCGACCTCGAGGTCGTGCGCATCGTCGACATCGTCGGGCTCGACACACAGGCAGACGGCGGAACCCATGTGGCGTCGACGCGCCAGATCGGCGGCATCGAGGTGCTCAAGGTCGAGAACAAGGGCAAGGGCTTCCGGCGGCTGCGGGTACGCATCACCGACGAGAACCCCGGAGCCGGCAGCTAGCGCTCGACCGACCACCACTCGAGCGTGGCCCCGTACCAGCGGTCGGTCTCGCCTCGCGAGCGCATGCCCAGGCGCTGCATGACGGCCGTCGAACGCTCGTTGCCCGGGTAGGCGACGGCGTTCACCGTGTCGAGGCCCAGGTCGGTGAACGCGTGGTCGAGCAGCCGCGAGGCGGCCTCGGTGGCGTACCCATGGCCCCAGTGCTCGGGGTGGAAGTGCCAGCCCACCTCCACGTCAGTGGTGTCCACGTCGTCGGAGCCGCGCAGGTGCACGAGCAGGACGGTGCCGACGGGTGTCCCGACGGAGTCCGGGACGACCGCCCACAGCCCGTACCCGGGGTGATCCTGGGGGGCTCGCTGCCACCTTCTGAGACGCTCACGGGCGGCGTCCACCGAGGACCAGGGTGCCGGGCGTGCCCCCAGCCACCGCGCCACCTCGTCCGGTCGGTAGATGTCGAAGGCGGTGGTGACGTCGTCGTCGGAGTCGGGGTCCCACGGGCGAAGGGTGAGTCGGCTGGTGCGGAACTGGTCGCTCACGGGAGCAGCCTACGGTCGCCTGCGCCCTGCCGGATTCCTGCCTCTGGTGGTCTGGTCCGGCCGCCGGGAAGACACCCGAGGGGGGAATGGGGGAGGATCGGTCGGGCGTTGGGAGTTCCGGGTCGCCGGACCCAGCACAGGCAGGAAGGAGCGAGCGTGAGCCATCGGAGTGTCCGAAGCCTCATGCCGCGCCGGATCGCCACTCTCAGCGTGCACACGTCGCCGCTGGACCAGCCCGGCACCGGTGACGCCGGCGGGATGAACGTGTACGTCGTCGAGACCGCGAAGCGGCTGGCCGAGCTCGGGGTCGAGAGCGAGATCTTCACCCGGGCCACGTCGGGCGACCTTCCTCCCTCGGTCGAGCTGGCTCCCGGCGTGACCGTGCGTCACGTCCCGGCCGGCCCCTTCGAGGGGCTGGCCAAGGAGGACCTCCCGGGCCTGCTGTGTGCCTTCACCTCAGGCGTGCTGCGTGCAGAGGCGCGCAACGACCCGGGGCACTACGACCTCGTGCACAGCCACTACTGGTTGTCCGGACAGGTGGGCTACCTGGCCAAGGACCGGTGGGGCACTCCACTCGTGCACTCGATGCACACGATGGCCAAGGTCAAGAACGCGTGGCTCGCTGAAGGTGACACACCCGAGCCCAGTGCCCGGGTCGTTGGTGAGGCGCAGGTCGTGAGCTCGGCCGACCGGCTCGTCGCGAACACCCACGCCGAGGCCGCGCAGCTCGTCGAGCTCTACGGCGCCTCGCCGTCCAGGGTCGCCGTCGTCGAACCGGGGGTCGACCTGCAGGTCTTCACCGCCGGGGACCAGACCGAGGCGCGGCGCCGACTTCGTCTGCCGCTCGACGCATCCGTGCTGCTCTTCGTGGGCCGGATCCAGCCCCTCAAGGCACCCGACGTCCTGGTCCGCGCCGCCGCCCAGATGGTGGCCGACCGACCTGACCGGCGCGACTCACTCGTCGTGGCCGTCGTCGGTGGGCCGAGCGGGTCGGGGTTGGCGCACCCCGAGCACCTCGAGAAGCTCGCGTCCTCGCTGGGTGTCGGAGATCTCGTCCGGTTCGCCCCACCCGCGGCCCAGCCCGAGCTGGCCGACTGGTACCGCGCGGCCGACGTCACGGTCGTGCCCTCCTACAACGAGTCGTTCGGGCTCGTGGCCGTCGAGTCGCAGGCCTGCGGAACGCCGGTCGTCGCGTCTGCGGTCGGTGGGTTGACGACGGCCGTGTGCGACGGCGCCTCAGGTGTGCTCGTCGACGGCCACGACCCGCGCGACTACGCCCAGGTGCTCGGGCGCCTGCTCGACGAGCCGCGGTGGCGTGCCACGCTCGGCGCCGGTGCGCTCGCCCATGCCGAGCAGTTCGGCTGGACGGCGACCGCCGAGTCGATGCTCGCCGTGTACCGCGACGCGCTGACCTCCTCCAGCGCCGGCAGCGTGGCCTCCTGAGCGGCGACGCCCTCACCGTCGTCCGGCAGACCCTCGAGCAGCTGGACGTCGACTGGAGCGAGTCGACACCGGGCACCTTCGTGGCCGTGCTCCCCGGAGAGCACAAGCTGCGGACCACCGTGTCGATGGTCGTCGGTCGCTACAGCCTCACTCTCAACGCGTTCGTCGTGCGCCACCCCGACGAGAACGCCGAGGCGTTCTTCCGGTGGCTGCTCCGCCAGAACGCCAAGCACCCGGGCCTGGCCTTCGGGGTCGACCCGCTGGACGACGTCTACCTCGTGGCTCGCCTCCCGCTCGAGGCCGTGACGCCGGCGACGCTGGACGCCGCGCTGGGCCAGGTGCTCCAGACCGCCGACAGCGCCTTCAACACCCTGCTCGAGCTGGGGTTCGCCACCAGCATCCAGCGCGAGTGGCGCTGGCGGTTGAGCCGAGGCGAGTCGGTGGCGAACCTGGAGGCGTTCCGGCACCTTGCGCCCGGGCCCTCGGACTCTGCCGCTGGCCCCGAGCAGTCGTGACCATGAAGGTGTGGTTGCGCGCCTGACTCCGACGTCTGGCCTGTTCGCCGTATCGACCGGCGGGCTGGTCGGCGGCCTGGTGGCGCTGGCCGGCGGATCACCGGGGACGGCCGCGGTGCTGTGGGCGGCCACGACAGCGCTGGGGCTGGTCGCGGCGACCGCCTGGGTTGTCGCGAGCCTGCGCCAGGGCCGGGTCGGTGCCGACATCGTGGCGGTGCTGGCCCTGGCGGGCGCGCTGGTCACGGCTGAGCTCCTCGCCGGCGCGATCGTGGCCCTGATGCTGGCCAGCGGTCGGATGCTAGAGCGATGGGCCGAGGGGCAGTCTCGCCGCGAGCTGACGGCTCTGGTCAGCCGTGTCCCGCGCACGGTGAGCCGGCTGGGCGACGACGACGACGTCAGTGTGGTCGACCTGCAGTCGGTGCGCGTCGACGACCGGCTCCTCGTGCGGACCGGAGAAGTCGTCCCGGTCGATGGGACGTTGCTCACCCCGGCTGTTCTGGACGAAGCGGCCCTGACCGGCGAGGCCATGCCCGTCGAGCGTCCGACCGGCGACCTGGTGCGCAGCGGCGTCGTCGTGACCGGTCCGCCGGCCGTGGTGCGGGCCACGACCACTTCGGAGCAGAGCACGTACGCCGGCATCGTGCGCCTGGTGCAGCAGGCCCAGGCGTCTGGCGCACCCTTCGTCCGGATGGCCGACCGCATCGCCGCCTGGTTCGTTCCGCTCACCATCGTCGTGGCGACCGTGGCCTGGGTCTGGTCGGGCGACCCCAACCGAGCCGTTGCCGTCCTGGTCGTGGCCACGCCCTGTCCCTTGATCCTGGCCGCGCCGATTGCGCTCGTTGCCGGCATGGCGCAGAGCGCTCGACGCGGCGCCGTCATCAAGGGCGGCGCCGCGCTGGAGCGGCTGGCCCTGGGCCGGGTCGTGCTCTTCGACAAGACCGGGACGCTCACTGCTGGCCGGCCCGAGCTGGCGCAGGTCGTCGCGGCACCAGGTCGCGACCCCGACCAGGTCCTGAGGTTGGCGGCGAGCCTGGACCAGGCCTCACCGCACGTCCTGGCCGCGGCGGTGGTCGTCTCTGCGCGCAGCCGGGGCCTCGAGCTGGTGACGCCGTCGGAGGTCGTCGAGAGCAGCGGACGTGGGGTCGCCGGTCGAGTCGAGGACCATCGCGTATCGGTCGGCAAGCTCACCTGGCTCGCGCCCGCTGAGCGGCCCGAGTGGCTGCAACGCGCGCGCCGACGCAGCGAGGTGGAGTCGGCCCTGCTGGTGCTCGTGTCGATTGACGACTGTGTCGCCGGTGCCCTCTTGCTGGTCGACCCGCTGCGCCCCGACGCGCCGCGGATGGTCCGCGCTCTGCGCTCTGCCGGCGTCGAACGGGTCGTTCTCGTCACCGGTGACCGGGCAGCCGTCGCGGAGACAGTCGGCCACGCGATCGACATTGATGAGGTCTTCGCCGAGCGCCTTCCCGACGAGAAGCTCGCGATCGTCCGTAGCGAGAGCGGCCGGGGCTGCAC
>JBAPUB010000273.1:0-1637 GCA_049282455.1 Actinomycetes bacterium | reverse complement strand
CCCCATGACGGTGGAGACGTCGGAGCGGGCGAAGACCCGCTCCACGGCCACCGCGTCCGGGGCGTACTCGTCGAGCCAGGCGTCGATGCCCTTCTCGATGGTGACCAGGCGCTGGGCGACCGGCAGGTCCGAGGAGGTCCGCAGCACGTTGACGTCGACCAGCGTGAGCGGTCGGCCCACCTGGCCCTCGACCACGCCCATGCCGCAGCGGGTCAGGCCGGGGTCGATCCCGAGCACGCGCATGATGCAGCCTTCCGTCCGAACACCTGTTCGGAGAACACGCTAACCGGACGTCTCGACGTACGCCGGGACGACACGCGGTCAGGCGTCGATGGCCTCGAGCGCCTCGAGCGCCTCGTCGGAGATGTCGGCGTTGCTGAACACGTTCTGCACGTCGTCGAGGTCGTCGACCGCGTCGACCAGGCGGAACACCTTGCCGGCCACCTCGGCCTCGCCGACCGGGATGTCCATGGTCGCCACGAACTGCACCTCGGCGGACTCGTAGTCGACGCCGGCGGCCTGCAGCGCGGTGCGCACCGCGACCACGTCGGAGGCGTCGGACTGGATCTCGAAGGTGTCCCCGAGGTCGATGACGTCCTCGGCCCCGGCGTCCAGGGTCGCCTCGAGGACGTCGTCCTCGGTGAGGTCCCACGGCTTGCCGGCGCGCTCCTGGCTCTTGCCGGCCACCACGACACCCTTGCGGGTGAAGAGGCGCGAGACCGAGCCGGGGTCGGCCATGGTGCCACCGTTGCGGGTGACCGCGGTGCGCACCTCCATCGCGGCGCGGTTGCGGTTGTCGGTGAGGCACTCGACCAGCAGCGCCACGCCCTGCGGGCCGTAGACCTCGTACATGATCGTCTCGTAGTCGACGCCACCGCCGTCGAGGCCGCCTCCGCGCTTGACCGCCGAGTCGATGTTCTTGTTGGGGACCGACTGCTTCTTCGCCTTCTGGATGGCGTCGTAGAGCGTCGGGTTGCCGGCCGGGTCGGGGCCACCCATCTTCGCGGCGATCTCGATGTTCTTGATCAGCTTGGCGAACAGCTTGCCGCGCTTGGCGTCGACCACGGCCTTCTTGTGCTTCGTGGTCGCCCATTTGGAGTGGCCAGACATACGTCCCTCTTCTACGTCCTCGTCGGTCGGGCCCCCGTGGACCCGATCGCTTGCAGCCGTTCGGCTGGCGCCGGTCAGTCGCCCCCGGTGCCGCGCACCAGGTCGACGAACATCTTGTGGATCCGGGTGTCCCCTCCCACCTCGGGATGGAACGACGTCGCCATCAGCGGGCCTTGCCGGACCGCAACGATCCTACCCGCGGCCGGACCGTGGTCCACGCGTGCGAGCGCCTCGACCCCGTCGCCGACCGCCTCGACCCACGGCGCCCGGATGAAGATCGCGTGCACGGGGCCGTCGAGCCCGGCGAAGTCGAGGTCACCCTCGAAGGAGTCCACCTGCCGGCCGAAGGCGTTGCGCCGGACCGTGATGTCCAGCCCGCCGAGCGTCTCCTGGCCCTTCGCGCCGTCCTCGATCCGGTCGGCCAGCATGATCATCCCGGCGCAGGTGCCGAAGGCGGGCATGCCCTGCTTGATCCGGTCGCGCAGCGGCTCGAACAGCTCGAAGGTGCGGGCCAGCTTCGCCATCGT
>JBAPUB010000272.1:0-1603 GCA_049282455.1 Actinomycetes bacterium | reverse complement strand
GAACTGTTCAGCGCGATGCGCCAGAGCGTCATCGATGGCGACCCCGATGAGGCCGAGGAGCTGGCCAGGGAAGCGCTCGCCGGCGGCATCGACCCGATCGCGGCCATCGACGAGGGATACGTCCCCGGCATCCGGATCGTCGGTGAATCGTTCCGATGCGGCGAGATGTTCCTGCCGGACATGATGGCCTCGGCGGTCGCGATGCAGAAGGCGATCGCCGTCCTGGAGCCGGAGATGCTGGCTCGCGCCTCCAAGCGGCAGGTCGCGGGACGCGTCGTCATCGGCACCGTCAAGGGCGACATCCACGAGATCGGCAAGAACATCGTGGGGATGATGCTCACGGCGAACGGTTTCGAGGTCCACGACCTTGGGGTCAACGTCATGCCCGAGCAGTTCGTGGACAAGGTTCGCGAAGTAGATGCCAACGTGGTCGGGGTCTCAGCCTTGTTGACCACGACGATGACCAGCCAGCGCGCGGTGATCACGGCCCTGGCGGACGCCGGCCTGCGCGATCGCGTCAAGGTCATCGTGGGAGGTGCCCCGGTCACCCGGGCCTGGGCGGACGAGATCGGCGCGGATGGCTACGGTGAGGATGCCGTTGACGCGGTATCGGTCACCCAGGCGCTCCTCGCGATCTGAGACGCGCCGCGGTTCGGGGCGCTCCTGGTCGAGCAGATAGGGAGACCCGCGCTACCATCCAGCGGATGCAGACTGCGCGGATCCGGGTCGCCGATGGCGTCGAGCTCGCCGTCGACGAGTGGCGCCCCGACGCCCCTGACCCATCTGGCCCGGCCGGGGTGTCGTTCCTCCTCGTCCACGGTCTGGCGTCGAATGCGCGGACGTGGGACGGCGTCGCCGCCGCACTAGCCGCCGATGGCCACCCGACGTTCGCCGTCGACCTGCGAGGGCACGGCCTCTCGTCCAAGCCGGATGGGCCGTATGACGTCCCTACCGTCGCCGACGATCTCGCGACGCTTATCGAGCGCCTCGGGCTCGATCGCCCGATCGTCGCGGGGCAGTCCTGGGGCGGGAACGTCGTCCTGGAGCTGGCGGCGAGGCACCCGGGAGCGACGCGTGGCATCGTCCTCGTGGACGGCGGCTGGCTGGAGCTCAGCCGTGACTTCCCGGACTGGGATGCCTGCCGGACGGCACTCGCCCCGCCGCGGCTCGCCGGCCGACGGCTGGAAGAGGTCGAGGCCTACGTTCGCTCGACCCATCGCAACTGGCCGGAGAGCGGCATCCGGGGCACCCTGGCCAACATCGAGGTCAGGGCCGACGGGACGATCGCCCCGTGGCTCTCCTTCGAGCACCACATCACCGTGCTGCGCGGCTTGTGGGAACACCACCCCGCGCAACGCTATCCGGCGATCACGGTCCCGGTCATGCTCGCCCCAGCCAGAAGCGGAGAGGCGGACTGGATCCGGCGCAAGCTGGAGGCCGTCGAGACCGCCGCGGCGGCCATTCCCAAGGCCCGGATCCACTGGTTCACCGGCGACCACGACATCCACGCCCAGCACCCGGACGAACTCGCGGGTGTGATGCACGACATGACGACCGATGGCTTCTTCCGATGACCGAGCCGCGGATCCTCGCGATCATGGGT
>JBAPUB010000271.1:0-6182 GCA_049282455.1 Actinomycetes bacterium | reverse complement strand
CCGACGCCACGGGGACGATCTCCTACGAGATCGTCTCCCGGATCGGTGCGCGGGTGCACCGCCGCTTCGTCGGCGGCGACCGGGCAGGGACCGCTGATGGCTGAGTCCGGACGCGGCGGAGCACTGGGCCTGGTCGGCGCTGCGGGCGCCGCTGCGGCCGCGGCGATCGTCGGAGCCGCAGCCGGCCTGGCTGCCGAGCGGGTCGTGGTAGGCCGCCCCATCCGTCGTCGGACACCGGGCGCGCTCGGCCTGGGCCAGGTCCGTGGCCCGCACCAGCTGGTGACGGCGACCGATGGCGTCCAGCTGTACGTCGAGGTCGACGAGCCGGGCGCCAAAGCCAGGGACCGCGGGCTGACCGTGGTGTTCGTCCACGGCTACGCCCTGAACCTCGACTCGTGGCACTACCAGAGGCTGGGCCTGCGAGGGTCGGCCCGCCTGGTCTGCTACGACCAGCGCTCGCACGGTCGGTCCGGTCGTGGGTCGGCCGACCACGCCACGATCGAGCAGCTCGGACGCGACCTCATGTCGGTGCTCGACGCGGTGGCCCCCGAAGGTCCGGTCGTGGTCGTCGGCCACTCGATGGGCGGGATGACCGTGATGGGCCTGGCCGACGCGTGTCCTGAGGTCTTCGGCGACCGGATCGTGGGCACAGCGCTGATCGCCACCTCCGCGGGTGGGCTGGCGGAGGTGACGCTCGGAGTGCCGATGTTCGCCGCCCGGACGCTGCGTCGATGGGCCCCTTCCCTGGTGTCCGCCCTGGCACGCAACGCCGAGCTCGTGGAACGTGGGCGGCAGGTCAGCAACGACCTGGCCGTGCTGGTCACCCGCACCTACGGGTTCGCGGGAACCACGCCGGTCGAGCTCGTCGACTTCGTCCTGGAGATGATCAACGCGACACCGGTCGACGTTCTCGCCGAGTTCTACCCGGCGTTCCTGTCCCACGATGCGCTCGAGGCGCTCGACGTCCTCAGCTCAGTCGAGAGCGTCGTGATCGTGGGCGAGCAGGACAAGATGACTCCCGCGTCACACAGTCGCGAGATCGCCAGCGCGCTGCCCGACGCGGAGCTCGTCGTCCTTGACCCTGCAGGGCACCTGGTGATGCTCGAGCGTCCCGACGACGTCAACTCAGTCCTGTTCGACCTGCTGGACCGGAGCCGGCGTCCGGTCGCGTCGTCGTGAGGTCCCAGGTCGTCTCGACCGCCTCGGACATGTTCGAGGTGGGTCGTCGCATCGGCGCGGCGACCGAAGCGGGCGACTTGATCGTTCTCGACGGGGTCCTTGGGGCGGGTAAGACGACGTTGGCGCAGGGGATCGGCCGGGGTCTTGGTGTGCGCGGGCCGATCACGTCCCCCACGTTCGTGATCGCACGGGTGCATCCGTCGCTGTCGCGCGGACCCGACCTCGTCCATGTCGACGCCTACCGGCTGGGCTCACTGGACGAGCTCGACGATCTCGACCTCGATGCATCGATGACCGAGTGCGTGACCGTCGTGGAGTGGGGCAAGGGTCTGGTCGAGGTGCTCGCCGACGAGTGGCTCCAGGTCACCATCGACCGGTCGTTCGGCACGGCAGGTGACGGCGACGAGAGTCGGACCGTGACGCTGCTGCCCTTCGGCGAACGGTGGGCGGCCGTCCTGCCTAGCCTGGTCCTGTGATCCTCGCCCTCGACACGTCGACGCCGGCGACCACGGTCGCGGTGGGCCATGACGGGGCTGTCCTGGCCCAGGCAACGGTCGTCGATGCCCGCCGGCATGCCGAGGTCCTGACACCGCTCATCGTCGAGACGCTGGTCGCGGCCGAGGTGGATCCCCACGACCTCACCCATGTCGTCGTGGGCGTCGGTCCCGGGCCGTACACCGGGCTGCGCGTCGGCGTCGTCACGGCCCTGGCGTGGGGCGACGCGCTGTCGATCCCTTCACTGGGTGTCGTGAGCCACGATGCCCTGCTGGCGGGCTGCCCTGGGTCGGTCCCCGACGACCTGCTGGTCGCGACGGACGCGCGTCGACAAGAGGTGTTCTGGTCGCGGTACGTCTCCGGCGAGCGCGTGGCCGGCCCGTTCGTCGATCGGCCGTCGGTGCTCGCTGACCGGTGGCCCGGTCTGCGAGTTGTCGGTGAAGGCGCACGCCGCTACACCGAGCTTCTGGGTGAGCCGATGCTTCCGCTCCTCCCGTCGGGTGCGGCGTTGGCGCGACTCGCCATGGACCGGCTGCTGGCCGGGGCAGCGTTCGAGCAGCCTCGAGCGGTGTACCTCCGTCGCCCGGACGCCGTCGAGCGAGCAGTGGCGCCGGCTGCGGCTCCGGTGGTCCCGTGATCGCGCCCGGGCGGGCTGACGAGGTGCGTCTGCGTCCGATGCGCTGGCGTGACGTCGAACCCGCGACCGCGCTCGAACGTGAGCTGTTCGCCGTCGACGCCTGGACTCCGGAGCTGTTCTGGTCTGAGCTTGCTGGTGTCCCGACGACCCGGTGGTACACGGTGGCCAGCGTGGGCGAGCGTCTCGTCGGGTACGCGGGCCTGATGGTCATCGGCCGGGAGGCCGACGTCCAGACTGTGGCAGTCGCCCGGAGGATGCAGGGTGAAGGTCTTGGCCGAGCGCTCCTCGAGGCTCTGGTGTCGGAAGCCGGTCGTCGAGGATGCGCCAACGTGATGCTCGAGGTCGCATCCGACAACGCGGCAGCTCGCACGTTGTACGACCATCTCGGATTCACCGAAGTGCGCCGTCGACGCGACTACTACGCACCGGGGACCGACGCCGTGGTCATGCGGCGGCGCATTCGTGACGGGTCGCGCGCATGAGCGATCCGCTCGTCCTGGGATTCGAGACGTCGTGTGACGAGACCGGCGTCGGGGTCGTGCGTGGGACCACGCTGCTGGCCGACGCGGTGGCGAGCAGCGTCGAGGAACATGCACGTTTCGGCGGGGTGGTTCCGGAGATCGCGAGTCGTGCCCACGTCGACGCACTCATCCCGACGGTGCACCGCGCTCTGACGGATGCGGGGGTGACCGTCGATGACGTCGACGCCGTCGCGGTCACCGCTGGGCCAGGGCTGGCAGGGGCTCTGCTCGTCGGCGTGGCGGCGGCCAAGGCCTACGCCGCGGCCGCGGGCAAGCCGCTCTACGCGGTGAACCACCTGGCCGCCCACGTGGCGGTGGACCGCCTCGAGCACGGTCCGTTGCCGCAACCCGCGGTGGCGTTGCTCGTCAGCGGCGGTCACTCGTCCCTGCTCCTCGTCGACGACCTCACCGCCGACGTCACGACGCTGGGCGCCACGTTGGACGACGCTGCGGGCGAGGCCTTCGACAAGGTGGCCCGGCTGCTGGGTCTGGGATTCCCGGGTGGCCCGCAGGTCGACCGAGTGTCGGCCGAGGGCGACGCCGGGTCCATCCCCTTCCCCCGAGGGCTCACGGCGTCCCACGACAGGGAGCACCACAGGTTCGACTTCTCCTTCTCGGGTCTGAAGACGGCTGTCGCCCGATGGGTCGAGGCCTGTGAGCGCGACGGTCGGTCCGTCCCCGTCGCCGACGTCGCGGCGTCCTTCCAGGAGGCAGTCGTCGACGTTCTGGTCTCCAAGTCGGTCGATGCGTGCGTGTCGCTCGGGATCGACCACCTGCTGATCGGAGGGGGTGTCGCGGCGAACTCACGCCTGCGTTCGCTGGCCTCGTCGCGGTGTGAGGCGGCCGGACTGTCGCTACGGGTCCCGCGGCCGGCCCTGTGCACCGACAACGGGGCCATGGTCGCCGCCTTGGGATCGGCATTGGTCTCGGCAGGTCGGCCGGCCTCCGGGCTGGGGTTCGGGGCTGATCCCTCGCTGCCCGTCGTCGAGGTCTGCCTGTCCGACGGGTAGGACCGTGGACGGGGTCGGTCGGACCGACCCCGGGTCGCCACCAGAGGCCCCCCTGGGTCATCATGGTGCGGTGATCGTGCGCATGTGGGAGACGCTGGTGAAGCCCGGCCGGCTCGACGACCTGGTCGAGCACGTGGCCACGAACGTCTGGCCCAGCGTCACCGCGGCCGACGGCTTCGTGGGCGGTGAGATCCTGCGCTCGGTCGGCCGTTCCGAACAGCGGCTGCTCCTCGTCACGCGTTGGCGTGACGAGGAGGCGCTCGAGCATTTCCTCGGGCCGGCCTGGACTGCCCACGAGCTGACGCCCGTTCCGGACGAGGCGTCGTTCCTTGGGGGCGTACCGTTCGTGGACAACTGGCTCGTGGTCGGAACCGGCGACCGAAAGTCCCTCGACGCCACCACCCCGACTGTCACCCAGTCGGCTTCCGGCGCAGCTTCCCGCTAGGGAGGGTCGATCCTCGACCCGACCACTGCGATCGGACGACCGACCCGGCGAGTCAGCACGACGACCACCTCGCGCGTGCCTTCCCGGCGCAGCCGAAGCTGACGACGAAGCTGTTCCGGGTCGACTGCTGAGCCACGCTTCTTGATCGTCACGCTCCGTGCATCGAGGGCGCGGACGGCGGCACGAAGCCGCTTCAGCGAGAAGGGTAGGACGTCCTCGACGCGGTATGCGGTGGCAAAGGGGCAGGCCACGAGAGTGTCCGCGGTCACGTACGCGATGGTCGGGTCCAGGAGCCGACCTGCGACCTGCACGACCACGGCCGCGACCAGCCCGGCCCGGATTACAGCACCGTCGGGTTCGTAGAGAAACGCGCCAACGGGCCCGACCGGGACGACTGCCGGGTCGCCCGCGGGAAGGTCGCCGTCGGTGAGGGTGTGGGTGAGGATCGGCCCGTCGGGGTCGTCGCGCTGCGCGCGGCGCAGCAGGGTGGCTCGACGCCGAGCCCCGGTCGTGCGCAGGCCACCTCGGTACAGCGCGGCCTCCACGACGTCACCGTCGGCCGAGACGACTTCGGTCTCCCAGCCCTCGGGAACCAGCGCGTGGTCGATGCCCGGAGCGACCTTGATCCCGAGGTCGTCGAACGGCAGCCCCATCACCCACGGCAGCGGCGGGGACCAGCGGTCCGGGTCGAGCACCCGCCGGCCTCCCCTGCGGCGGCCGGGATCGGCGAACACGGCGGTGGTGCGGCCAGGGCGGGTGCGCGCGACGTAGGACTCGGCCGTCTCGGTGACGACGAGGGCGGCCGGCACGTTGTGGGCGGCCATCAGTGCCGTGGCGCGGTCCTGCTCGACGCCAACCGCGTCGGCGACGGTGCTCAGCGCGTCCAGGTCGGAGCCCAGGCCGCAGCCGAGGTCGATCACCTCGTCCGGTGCGGCTGCCCGGTAGCGGTCCGCCCTGTGGCGGGCGACCTCGGGCCGGGTGACCTGCTGCGCCCCCTCCGGGGTGAACAACCATCGGTCGACCCGCTCGCCCATCCGGGGACGCGCCTGCTCGCGCAGTCGACGCTGGGTGGCCAAGGCAGCGGCCTGCTGCTCGTCGTACCCCTCGGCGCGCAGGGCGGTCACCAACGCGAGCGGGTCACCGGTGGCGTCGAGGGCGAGGTCGCCGGTGAGCGGGTGGATCCGGGAAAGCGCCACGCTGCCGGCGGGCGAGAGCAGCCAGGTCAGCGCGTCAGGCTGGCCGGCGGCCTCGGGCGGCACGGTGACCTCGGGCGGCACGGTGACCTCGGCCTTCGTCGGAACGGCGACGGGCCGGTTCTGGCACTCGAGTTGACGGAGTGCTAACGCCTGCCTAGGGTGGAGTTTGGCACTCTCCCCGTGAGGGTGCCAACGTCCCTTCGGTCCGACCCCCGCGACGGCGGGCCCAGGGTGTCAGTCGGTGCGCCGCAGGCGCTCATAGAAACGAACCCGTTAAGGGGAGGAACACTCGTGTCGGTTGGAATCAAGCCGCTTGAGGACCGCATCATCGTCCAGTCCCTGGATGCCGAGCAGACCACGGCGTCTGGTCTGGTGATCCCGGACACGGCCAAGGAGAAGCCCCAGGAGGGCAAGGTCTTGGCCGTCGGACCGGGTCGCTGGGACGACGACGGTGACAAGCGAGTCCCGCTCGACATCTCCGAAGGTGACACCGTCGTGTACAGCAAGTACGGCGGCACGGAGATCAAGTACAACGGTGAGGAGTACCTCATCCTCTCGGCCCGCGACGTGCTCGCGATCGTCGAGAAGTAGCCCACGCATCGCCAAGCGGCCCGCTCCCCTCGGGGGGCGGGCCGCTTGGTCTGTGCGCAGGGCCTCGAGCTGGGCGTGAGCGGCAGCCAGCACCGTGATCCGGAACCG
>JBAPUB010000270.1:0-2146 GCA_049282455.1 Actinomycetes bacterium | reverse complement strand
GCCGAGAACGTGTGCACGGCGAAGAGGGCCGGAACTCCGGCCAGCGGAAGCGTTCGAACCGATGGGGTGTGGCGCAGCGCATCGACGGCGATGACCGAGATGACGAACCCGGCAGCGACATCTACCTCAGGCGACAGGCACACGCGAACCTCTGTTCGCGGTGCTGAATGCTCGCTGGCTGGGGCATGGTCAGAACCTAGCCGGTGGCCGCCCAGGGCGGTGACGCGAGGTTCTCGTCCAACGGTCCCCCGGCCCGGCAGTCGGGGGTGCGGTAGGCGTCGGGCATGTCTGGGTAGACCGTGGTCCAGTAGCGCCTGGCCAGGTCCTGCGCCTCGGAGTCCGACGCACCGAGCAGTGTCGCTGTCAGGGCATCGCGTTGCACGGCAGCACACTCGGCCATCGCCTCCTCGAGGATCCCGGACATGTGCATCGACTCGTGGGTCAGAACGTGTACGGCGACGACCTGCGCCAGCGTCGGGTTGGCCTGGTCGGAGCCCAAGTAGTCCCTGAGGTCTCGGCACGGGCTGCGTTTGATCAGGGTCTCCGGGGACGCCGTGCCGTCGGGGCGCCACGCCACCCAGCCGAGCTCGGACCCGGCGTCCACGAACGCCTCCCCGAAGGTCTGGCAGTGCACTCGGACCGACTGCGACGCGACCTGAGAGGCGACGGCCGAGAGCCGGGCCTCCTCGCTGCGCCGCTGCGCCCCCGGGACGGCCATGCCCAAGGACGTGACGATGAGCAGGCCGACGGCGACCCACGGGAACCGCCGGGTCCGACCGAGGGTGTCGACCCGACCGCTCCACCATCGGGCGCCGACCGTGCCCGCCGTCACCAGCGAAGCCAGGGCCACCCAGTCCATCGGCGTCATGGCACTCCTCGTGGGCGTCCGCGGATCGGTGCCCCCTGCTGTTCTCGGCGCCTGGAGGCTCGCCATGAAGGTCGGCCCGGCGGCTCAAGTTCGGGGAAGGGAGTGCCGAATCACATCACTGTGATTCCCCTCCGCGATGACTCGCGCGCCTGGGCGTACCTGCGCGCCGGCGTCCCAATCACCCTGCTCTGCGACCTGCTGTACCGCGACGGGCCGCCGTCCCGCGACTTCCTGGTGTCGGAGACCCTGGCCGACGACGTCGCCCGCGCCCACCCGGCCGGACGATCAACGTCACCGTCGAACGAGTCGATGCCCGGGGCATGACCCGACGACGGCGGTGGGGTGCCACCGCCTCGCTGCTGACGTTCGCGGCCCTGATGAGCAGCCTCCCGCTCGCCGCACCGGTCTTGGCACGCCCGGTCGCCGGCTGTCCGGTCTTCCCAGCGGACAACTACTGGCATGCCGACATCCGCGCGCTGCCGGTCAACCCGAGAAGCGACGCCTGGATCCGCCACATGTCACCGGGCAGTCGCCTCCATCCGGACTTCGGCCCCAGCTACGGCGCCCAACCAGTGCCCTACGGCATCCCGGTCACGGTCGTGGGCGGTCAGCACCGACGGGTTCGGGTTCACTTCCAGTACGCCTCCGAGAGCGACCGGGTCCGCTACCCGCTGGGCAACGACACGCTCATCGAAGGCGGGTGGCGAAGCCAGGGCGACCGGCACGCCGTCGTCGTCGACCGGTCGCAGTGCCGCCTGTACGAGACGTGGAACACCCGACGCCGCAACGGTCACTGGCATGCCGGTTCCGGAGCGGTGTGGGACCTGACCTCCGACCGGCTGCGCCCAGCCGGCTGGACGTCGGCCGACGCCGCCGGGCTGCCGATCCTGCCGGGCCTGCTGCGCTGGTCCGAGGTGGCTGCGGGCCGGGTCGACCACGCCATCCGGTTCACCACCGACGTGACCGACCGACGCTACATCTGGCCGGCCAGGCACCAGGCCGGAAGCGTGAACAACCGCAACTACCCGCCGATGGGTGCCAGGTTCCGGCTCAAGGCCGGGTTCGACGTCTCGGGGTTCCGAGCCGACACTCGGGTCGTGCTGCAGGCGATGAAGACCTACGGCCTCGTGCTGGCTGACAACGGCTCACCGTGGTACTTCCAGGGCGAGGCCACCAACCGGTGGCCATCCGGACTGCTCGACGAGCTCAAGACGATCCCCGCTCGCGCGTTCGTCGCCGTCGACACGTCGTCGCTCAAGGTCAGCTCCGGCTCCGGTC
>JBAPUB010000269.1:0-10204 GCA_049282455.1 Actinomycetes bacterium | reverse complement strand
TCTATCCTCCAGACATGATCTCCCTCCCGGGAGTCATGCTGCTGATGAAGAGCGAGGCGTGGCATGACCGGACACCCCCTCCTGACGGCGGCGGCCCGTAACAACGCCGCTTGGTGCGATCTGGTCTGTACCGCCCTAGGCGTCCGGGGGACTTTCACGACCGACCTCTACGTGAACTGGTACGAGGTTCCGCGCTACTACCCGAACGTCATCACGCTTTCGGAGACAGTCGAGGAGAGCGACGTCGTGCGTGCTATGGGCGACGGCGTGGACTGGTCGATTAAGGACAGCTTCGGTCGCCTGGACATGACCACCGTCGGCCTGACCGGCCTCTTCGAGGCTCGGTGGCTGGTCGCACCACGGAATCCGCGCACGGCAGGGGTGGAGTGTCGGGTCGTCGACGGCGACGCGGCACTCCACGAGTGGTTGGCGGCCCGGGACGCCGACGGGTCTGACGTCTTGGCGGCGGCCTGGTCCGAACGCGCCGACTTGGCCTTCGTGAGCATCGTCGAGGGCGGAACCGTTGTGGGTAGCGGCGTGCTCAGCGAGGCGCACGGGGTCGTCGGACTGTCGAACGTCGTGTGTTCCATCGGCGACCCCAGTCGCTGCTGGTCAAGCCTCGTCGCCGCTTCGCGGTCGCTGTTCCCCGGAGTCGCCGTGGTCGGATACGAGACCGGTGAGGACTTGTCAGTTGCTCTGTCGCTCGGCTGCAAGGTGCTAGGCCCGCTGACGGTCTGGGCCAGGTATGCCGCTCCGTTGCACACAGATGTCCCGATCTGCGCGAAGTGATCCCGCCTGGTGTGTACCTGTTGTCGGGCTGCCCGTCGGCGTAGGTTGAGCGCATGCCAGGCCAGGGGCGTGACGGTAGTTGGACGTTGCCGGACGGTCGGATCGTTGAGTACTGGGAAGGCGGCGTTCCCACCGGACGTGCGGTGATCTTCCACCCGGGAACGCCGGCGTCTCGGTTGTTAGGGCGTTGGGGTCACGAGTCGGCTGCTGTGGCCGGTGTGCGGCTGGTATCGGTGAGCAGACCCGGATACGGCGGTTCGGCGCCGGTCACCAACGCGCCCAGCTTGCTGGCTACGGGACAGGAGACTGCCGCCCTGGCCGCCTCCCTGGGAATTCAGGAGTACGCGGTCCTAGGCATCTCTGGTGGTGGGCCGTTCGCTTTGGCCACCGCAGTTGCTGACCCCGTCTCCGTTCGCGCCTTGGCCGTCGTTGGCGGCATGGGGCCGTGGCGGCTTCTCGACGAGCCGGTTGCGGGCGACCGTGAGGATCGGGAGTACCGCGAGTACTTGACGCAGCTCGACGACGGAGACCTGGCCGGCGCTCGGGCGGGTGTCTATTCGGCGGCGGAGCGCGAGATAGGCGTGCTGAGACCGCTCGACGACGACGCCCGCGTCGATGCGCTCCTTAACGAGCCCGACAGCCCCCTGTTCCACGACGACGCGTACCGGGCGCTGTGGGCCGCGAACATGGCCTTGGTTCTGGATGGCCTTGACGGGTACGTGTTCGACAACCTCGCTTGGGGTGGGACCTGGGATGTGGACCCGCACGACGTCGTTGCCCCGACCGTGGTGTGGGACGGCGAGGGCGACGGCGGACGTCATGGGCGGTGGTACGCCGAGCAGATTGCAGGCTCTGAGCTGGTGATCTTCCCCCGCGAAGGGCACCTGGACGTATGTGACCAACACTGGCCCGAGGTGCTGACGACCCTTCTGCGTGTCTGGCCATGAGGAGCGGTCCCAAGCACGGCACAGGCTCGCTCGAGGGACGAACGGGCCGCGCCAGTTCCGCCACGTTCGCGTAGTCCCTGACTGTACGCGAAGTGCCGATCTGCATCGCTTCGTCCGGGAGAGTAGGTGGCGTGGATCTCAAGGCAGTGGTGAGGCCAACAGCTCGCGTGTTGCTGCTCGACGACTCAGGCCGGGTCCTGCTGTTCTGCGGTCACGACCCAGCCGATCCTGGATCGCGATTCTGGTATCCGCCTGGCGGCGGCATCGAGGTTGGCGAGACAGCCGAGACGGCAGCTCGGCGCGAGGTTCGCGAAGAGACGGGCCTGGGCGATTTCGTCCTCGGGCCGCACATCTGGGATCGCCGTCATGTCGTCTCGTTCAATGGACGAACCACCGACGTGCGCGAGACCTGGTTCCTCGCGCTAGTCCCGGCTTTCGACATCGACACCTCGGGCTTCTCCGAGTTGGAAGCAGCCACCATCTCAGAGCACCGGTGGTGGGCCGTGGAGCAGCTCCGAGAAACGACGGACCGGCTCACGCCCACCGACCTCGCCAGTCTCCTCCTCGATCTGTTCCGGCTCGGGCCGCCTCCGTCGCCCATCACGATCGGCGTGTGACCGACCGCGCCGAATTGCCGATGGCGTGCACTGAACGTGCACGCGAAGTGCCGTTCCCGGGCGCATCTCGCTTGCCAATTGCGCCATTCGTTAGGGCTGCGCATGGTGGCTGCTGGCCGTCTCCTGGGGTCTGGCTCGCGGGCTAGGGTCCGTTCATCACGACTGTGCAGGCCATGAGCGCTCCGCTGGGGTAGACGGCCTGGTAGGTGATGTACCCGATGTCGAGGTACTTGATCCCGTCCAGAGTCGTCGGGATGTTGTTACGGGTGTAGGTGGTCGTCGGGGTCATCGTGAACACTGTGGCGATGTTCATCCCGTTGCCGGTGCCCATGATGATGGTGTCCGGGTTGTGGTACGTCAGCAACACCTGGCCCGTCATCTTGTGGCACGGCTGAGTCTCCTCACGTTGGCCATCGGTTGGTCCCTTCTTGATCTGGCCCTCAGAAGTTGACGACTCCCCGGCACACCTGTCCGGTCGCCGGGTACCGCGCTACGCCGACGAGGTGATCGACCCCGGCCCGGTTGGCCGTCAGGATCGACACGTCGAACGAGCCGCGTGGCGCGTCGGTGACGCGGGTCCCTCGGAAGATTCGCACGCCGTTGTCGGCCAGTCGCACGTTCCATCTGTGGCCGGCGGGGCGGTTGGTCACGACCCGGAACTCAAGGTCGATCTTCTTTCCGTCGGCGGTGGCGATCATCCGCCAGGTTGCCGGGCCGCTACTACATCTCCCGCTGCTGGTGACCGTCCGCGGCGCTGCGGCGGACGCGATCGGCGCCAGAGTGGAGACTCCGACGACGCCTACCAGGCTGACCAGCGCGATCTTTGCTGAGAGTCGGTTCATGATCCCTCCAAGGGTGGCCAAGGGGCACTCGGACTGACCCGAGCCCCCGACCGCGTACCGACCTAGGTCAGCACAGATTGGGTCGCAAGAGACCAGCCTTAGCCGACCGTTATCGGGATCGGGCCTCGGCCTTACCCGCCGAGCGATGCGAACGGAACCCGAAAGACGAGGGGAGAGCGACTTCCTCAACTACCTCGAACCGCGACAAGCCAAATCGAACGCACCGAGGTGCCGTTCTCAGCCCAAAGATCAGGCCTTCTCGGACGGCTCAGGCCAGTCCGCTAGCGCCCACGCGTTGATCATCCAGCCGGTGCCTTTTGCCCCTGGCACGGCCGCGGATCTTGTTGAATGATGCAAGTGAGTGGAGGTGTCGGCCATGTCATCCACGAAGCAGGAACATTCAGTCCAACACCGTCCTCGGTCCGGCAACTCGGTGGCACGCGCCTGGGTCAGTGTCGCTCTCATTCCGGTGTTTCTCCTCACTTCCGTCGTCTTGACCTCCCTCCTGTTCGAATGGTTGGGCTACAACCCCGGAGACATGAACGCCCCCCTGTGGGTGGAGCTTGTCACCGCCGTGGTGGCCATCGCCGTCTTCTTGGTGCCGTGCGTGACCGCGGTGATGTACGGCTGGCAGGCCAACCGGGTCGGGGATCGTAGAGGCCTCGTCCCTTTGGGCATCGGGGCGCTGGTCGGTCTGTCGCTGACGGTACTGACCGTCGTCAGCACCCTCGGGCCGTTCTAGCTGTGCTGCAGGCAACCCACCCCGACGTGCCGATCTCGGGCTGTTGCTCGGCATGTAGTTCGCTCTGCGCCGGGTGGCGCGTTGGATGGGGTCAATCGCCCGCGACCTATCGCCCAAGTCCTGTGCCCGAGGGCTGGTAGGAACCGATGATCTCCGCAGGCATGACCGTCGGTGGTCCGGCTATGCGACCACCGAGGTCTTGGCTGAACTGCTGAAAGGCCGCCATTGCGGGAAGCGGATTTGAGCCGTCCGGGGTATCGGCGGTCGAGACATGGACGAACGACACCCCGTCATCGAGGCGCACAACCTTGTACTCCACGTCATCGGGCTGCTCGGCATCCAACTGCCCGAAGATCGCCTTGATCAGGCTTACGTGCTCAGCGAGAGCTTCAGGACGAACTTGGTAGGTGACTACCACGTTGCTGATCAAGGCGACCACTCCCACCATTGCGCTGGGCGACACGGACTCAAGGACGCTATCGGGTGACTGACTGAGTCGATCACTCGCACGCCGAAGTGCCTACCTGTTCACTTTCGCTCAGCGCGTGGCCGGGAGTCGAACCAGGAAGTCCGCCAAGTCGGCGGGGTTTCGAACGGGTACTACGCAGGCTGGTCGCGGCGGCGCGTGAGGTAGGCGGTCTCGGCGGTGTTGCCCGCCAGCTCGATGGCCTTGTCGTACGCCGCGCGCGACTTCCCACGGCGGCCCAGCCGGTTCAGCAGATCAGCGCGGGTCGCATGGTAGGCGTGATAGCCGGCCAACGTGTCCTCAAGACGGTCGACGGCCACCAGTGCCACCTCCGGGCCGTCAAGCTCGGCGACCGCGATGGCCCGGTTGAGGGCGATGATCGGCGAGGGGTCGAGGCGGACGAGCTGGTCGTATAGGGCCACGACCTGCGTCCAGTCGGTGTCGCGTGCTTCGCGCGCGGAGGTGTGCACGGCGTTGATCGCTGCGAGGATCTGGTAGCGACCCGGCGCCACGCCGGTGGCCAGGCGCTCGCGCACCAGCCGATGGCCCTCGGCGACCAGTGCCGCGTCCCAAGCCCCACGGTCCTGCTCGTCCAGGGTGACCAGTTCCCCGCTCACCGATAGCCGCGCGGCGCGGCGCGCCTCGGTCAGGAGCATCAGCGCCAGCAGCCCGGCCGCCTCCCCTTCGTCCGGCATGAGGCTACGGATCAGGCGCGTGAGCCGGATCGCCTCGGCGGTCAGGGCGGGACGGATGGGATCGGTGTCGGGGCCGGTCGCCAGGTAGCCCTCGTTGAAGACGAGGAAGAGGACGGCGAGTACGCCGGAGACACGTGCCGGGAGGTCCTCCACGGACGGCACCCGGTAGGGGATGCCTGCGGCTTTGATCTTGGCCTTCGCGCGGGTGATCCGCTGCCCCATGGCGGTCTCCTGCACCAGGAACGCACGGGCGATCTCGGGCACAGTCAGACCGCCGACCATGCGCAGTGTCAGCGCCACGCGGGTCTGCGTGGCGAGTGCCGGATGACAGCAGGTGAAGATCAGCCGGAGCCGGTCGTCGTCGATGGCGCCGAGCGGCTCGGTCAGGTCGTCGTGGAACAACACCTGAGCCTGCTTCTGCTTGTCGTCGCGCTTGTTCTCGCGTCGGATCCGGTCGATCGCCTTGCGGGTGGCGGTGGTGGTCAGCCAGGCACCGGGGTTGGGGGGTACGCCGTCAACCGGCCAGCGCCCGACGGCCGTCGCGAACGCCTCGGCCGTCGCGTCCTCGGCGATGTCGAGATCACCGAAACGCCTGGTCAAGGCAGCGACCACCCTGGCCCACTCCTCGTGGTGGGCCCGGGTGACCGCCTCTCGGACGTCAGTCCCGCTCACTCGCCCAGTAACGGACGCACCTCGACCTTCCGGTTGCAGTGCTTCGACCCCTCGGCGGCGAGCTCGAGGGCCACGTCGAGGTCGGGCGCCTCGATGATCCAGAAACCGGCCAGGTACTCCTTCGACTCTACGAAAGGCCCGTCGGTGAACACCGCTTCCCCACCCCGGCTGTCGATGACGGTGGCGGTACTGGGCGAACCGAGACCGCCGGCGAAGACCCAGTGGCCTTCGGCCTGGAGTCGGTCGTTGAACGCGTCAATGGCAGCCATCTCAGTCGCGGTTGCGGTGCCGGTACTGTCGTCGACCACGGAAACCAGGTACTGCATCTCGACCTATCTCCTACGGTTTGGGGCGCCCCTCGTGGGCGGCCGCTCACCCCTGCTACGAACACCTCTGTCCCGATCCGACACCGCCTCCCGGATTTCTTCGACGGACTCTCGGCCGGCTTGTCAGGGTGAGGTGGACCGACCTGCGGCCAGGTGCGGCATGGCGACCGAGGGTCGACATGCTACGTCCCTCAAACTGGCCTGATTGCAGCCCAATGACCCTTCTCTGAGCAGGACAGCAGCCCAGCGACACCTGGCAGACGGTGCTGCATGGGCTGCCGGGCTCGCCGCCGCGTGCCAGGGGAGCCAGGCGTCGGTTTCGCTCCATGTCATGGCGTACAACCCGGTCGACCCTTTGGCCGCGACCGGGGATCCTTTCGGGCCGATCTCGGTCCGGAACGGACCAGGCTCAACATCACGACCCTCATGCCATGGCCCGCGGCCTGTGCGTCGAGCCGACCCCAACGCTCGAGCACCTGCTGGCCGAGACGGGTGACTGCACCGTCATCGGTCACGCCAAAGCGCACAGTCGAGTGGTACGCCTGCGACACTGCTCGCATGAGCCTCGATCATGATCTGACACTGCCGGGTGACCGGAACGTCCGAGCCAGGGCTGTGGGACCTTCCGACGCACCTGTGATCGTCTACTTCCATGGGACACCGGACTCACGACTGACAATCGACATCTGCGCAGAGCAGCTCAGCTCCGCGCCGGCGCGACTGATCGCCTTTGATCGACCCGGATACGGAGGATCGGACTTCCAACCCTTCTCCTTCGCGTCGGTGGCAGAGGACACCAGGGCGGTCATGGATGAGTTCGGCGTCGAACGCTTCGCGGTGCTCGGCCTGTCGGGCGGAGGCCCCTTCGCTCTCTCCTGCGCGGCTCACCTTCCCGATCGCGTGTCCGCGGTCGGAGTTGCGTCTGGGCCGGCGTCGTCGGCTTCAGTCCCGAGCGCCCGAGCCGAGCTCATCGACACCGACCAGCAGGCGCTGGACCTGATCGGAACCGACGACGCGCAGGCAGCGCGACTGTTCGCCACGGGATTCGGCGACATGGCCACGCTTCCCCAACAAGACGACGACACGGTCATCGCGGCCTTGCATGCGCTACTGCCCGCTGACGGACCGGTCCTGAGCCGGCCAGGGATCGCAGTCGGGGTTACCGCATCGATGCGCGAGGCGCTTCGCCAGGGCGTGGAGGGCTGTGCCTGGGACAACGTGGCATGGGTCGGCCCGTGGCAGTTCGACGTCACTGCCGTCCATCAGCCCACGTGGCTCTGGTACGGCCTGGCCGACCCGCTGTCCCCTCCAGCCAATGGAACGTGGCTGAAAGAGCAGCTCCCGCACGCCGAACTCGTCATTCGTGAGGGTGAAGGGCACCTTGGGATCTACACCCACTGGGACGAGATCGTGACAGCACTCACCTCACGACACTGACTTGCCTGGCCACACCGAGGTTCGTTCCGTTCGTCCAGAGCGGTAGCGTCGCCGGATGAGTCAGCCTGGAGCCGACCTTCTGGAATCGGTCCTTGACGAGACCGAGGCAACCCTCGCGGCCGTCCGGCCTGACCAAGCCCACCTGCCGACGCCTTGCCCGGACTTCGACGTGGCCCGCCTGACTGATCACGTTGTCGGGTGGGCTGTGAGCTTTGCGAGCCGGCTCACGGACGGATTGGCCACCGGGGACCCCAATGACTATCGCGTCGGGTCGAGCCCGGCGACGGAGTTCCATCGAGCGGCACAGAGTCTCATCCGGTCATATCGCGAGGCGACCGAGGAGTCGCAGCAGCTGCCCGTGGGCTTCATGATCATGGAGTTCCTCACGCACGGATGGGACCTAGCGACCGCCACAGGTCGACGAGTCACCTACAGCCCGGACGCAGCAGAGCTCGCACTCGACACTGGTCGGCTGATGCTGAAGCCGGAGTACCGAGGGCCAGGGATGACGTTCGGGGCGGAGGTCGAGGTGGCGGGGACAGCAGGAGCCGTGGACCGTCTCATCGCCTTCATGGGGCGCGATCCCGCCTGGCAGGCTTCCACCACCTAGGACTGGGAGCGTTGATCTTCCCAGGTGCTGTGCGCCGACGGAACGGTGCGCCGGTTCACCGGCGTCAGGAGCATCGGCCAGACACCCGGTTCTCAGGCGGAACTGTCAGACGGGACAAGGACCATGGTCGTGTCGAGACAAGGAGGTCGCCGATGAACACCACAACCCTGCTGCGCAGCCACGTCGAGCGGGCGCTCCAGCGGCACTGGGAGTGCCATGACCTCGTGGTCGACAGCGATGGCGACTACCCGTTCCGAGCGGGGCCGGCGATGGTCTGGGTCGGCATCGACGAATGTCCACCGGCGGTTCGGGTGTTCGCTCACGCGGCCACTGGGATCAAGCGTTCGGCGAAGCTGCTGGCGGAGATCAACGAGCTGAACGCGAACGCCCGCTGGGCCAAGGTGTTCTGGAGCGACGGCATCGTCCTGGTGAGCCGGGTGCTCGACCTCGACGGTGCGGATGCCGCGTCGATCGGTCGGGCGTGCGACGCGGTCGCGGTGGTGGCCCAGGACGTTGGACCGATGATGGCGGCGGTGTACGGCGGGGCGACGCCGTTCCCACCCGAGGTCGAGCACGCCGCTGACGGCCGTTGAAGCAGCCGCCCAGCGAGTGGTCTCACCCTCCCAGGGGTACCCGATCCCACGTGAACCCTGGAGGCACCGGCGAGCAGGCTGTCTTCGCGAGTGCACGCATCTGAGCGGCCTGGTCAGCCCACTGAGGGTCACCGGTCAGACTGTTCATCTCATCTGGGTCGGTCCGGTAGTCGTAGAGCTCCCGACCTTTGTTGTCACTCCACTCGACATACATCCACCGCGCTGTCCGGTACCCGCAGTACCCCGGGTGCAGCTCCAGGGCCGGGTCAGGGGTGTTGAGCCGCGTCTGCGGGTACTGCTCCAGCACCGTGCCCGTCCGGTCCGCACTGAAGTAGGACATCCCGTCCATACCCCACGAGGTTCCCGTTGCCTCGGCAATCGAAGCCGTCAGGTCAATGTTCAACGTGAGTCTCCGCGACGCGGTACCGGAAGGCAGATGCCCATCCCAGCGCATCGCCATCGGAACCTCAGTCGACAGGGCGTACGGCCAGTTCTTGCCCACAAGTCGGTGGGCCCCCGTCTGGAACCCGTTGTCCGACATGACGATGAACAGCGTGTTCGACATCCTGTCCGGACCTAGCGCGTCAATGATCGCTGCGATCGCGTCATCAGCGCTCATCAACATCTCATGCTGACGCTGCTGCTGCCGCTGGACCGAAGCGGGGTCCTGGAACCGCCAGTCACTCATCCATGAGGGCTTGTCCGACATGTCCGCTTCGTTGAATGCCACAGGCAGGTCTTCGGGGTGCCACGTGTTCAGGTGCCGTGGTGCTGGCATGAAGGGGAAGTGCGCGGTGAACGGGGCAAAGTACAAGAACAAGGGCCGAGAGCTTGGAGTGTCTCTCACGACGTCTGCCGCGTACTTCGACAGCACGTCTGTCGAGTAGTCAGCCGGTGAGCTCCCGTGCGTGGCACTGACCGTGCCCGTGAGGCGGTAGTTGTAGTACGCCGGAGCCTGGAAGGCGACGAAGTCGTCCCAGCCCGGAGGGACATACGGCTCGGGCGCGCTGTTGTACCCGTTCAGGTACTTGCCAACCAAGGCTGTTCGGTACCCGGAACCACTCAAGTGGGTCGCCAAGGTCGAATTCTCATCAGGCTGGAAGGCCTGCCACGCACCATGGCCATCAGCCTTGTTTCCGTAGACACCTGTCGTGTGCGCGTAGTTGCCAGTCAGGAAGGACGCGCGAGACGGACAGCACAGCGATGTCGGCACCATGCCGTTACGGAAGGCGACGCCGCGCTGAACGATCGACTGACGAACAGTGGGCATCGTGGCCCATGCACCCTTCGCCACATCATCCAGCATGACGAAGACCACGTTTGGCCTCGTGGACGCCACCGCGTTCTGCGAAGCCGCAGCACTCGCGCCAGCGCACGCCACGAGGGTCATCATCAGAGCCAGGATCTTCTTCACAGATGAACCTCCCTGACGCTGGTCCGGAGGGCGGGTCTTCTGGCGCATGAGGGC
>JBAPUB010000268.1:0-8825 GCA_049282455.1 Actinomycetes bacterium | reverse complement strand
CCTGACGCTCGGTGCTCAGACCCTCGCCGTTCACCGCAGTACTCACTTGTCGGTGGTCGTATGCCGGCCGTTCATGCCCGCGTCATGAACTGGTCGGGCGCGACGTCTTCCCTTCAGCTATGCCCCTCCGCTCTCTGCGTGGACGACCGTTCCGCGCGCTCTACTTGCTCGCCCTGGTCGCGTGCCTGGGCATTGCTGCTGGAACACCTGCGCAAGCTTCCCCGCGCGCGGACAACTCCTCGGCTGGTGCCTCCGGCGACCAGACGGCGAATGAGCTGACGTTCGGCGTGCGGCCCGCAACAGCGACGCAACCCGATGACAGCCGGACGTACTTCTCGTGGGCGGCGACCCCTCGTGCGGTCGTCGAAGACCACATCGCCATCGTCAACTACAGCGACCGTGCGGCGGAGCTGACCGTGTACGCGACCGACGCCATCAACACCGACCAGGGCGGCTTCGGGCTGCTCCCGACGAGCGAGGCGCCGAAGGATGCCGGGTCGTGGATCACTGTCAAGGGCGCGGAACGGCCGCTGACCGTTCCGGCCCGCTCGACGTCGGGTCCGGGCACCGTGATCTTGCCCGTGGCTGTGTCGATTCCCGCGAAGGCGAGTCCGGGCGACCACTCCGGAGGAATCCTGGCCGTGCTCACGTCCATCGACAGAAGTCCAGGTGGGCCGGCCGTCAAGCTCGAGCAGCGGGTCGGCACCCGAGTGTTCGTCCAGGTGGCGGGTGACCTTTCGCCGAAGCTGCAGGTCACCGACCTGACGGCGACCTACCACGGATCGTTGAGCCCGGTCGACCGAGGATCGGCGACCGTGAGCTACACGCTGCGCAACACCGGCAACGTGAACCTCGGGGCGACAGCCGTGGTCGAGGTGGCTGGTCTGCTCGGCACCCAGCAGGTCGAGGCAGACCCCGTGGAGCTGCTTCTGCCAGGGTCGTCTGTCGACGTCGTCGTGTCCGTGCCAGACGTTCTGCCCACGGTGTGGAAGACGGCGCGGGTGACGGTCAAGCCGCAGTCGATGGCCGGGTCGAACGACCCGCCCCCTGCGGCCTTCTCCGACCAGGTCGCCTTCTGGGCGATTCCGTGGACGCTGCTCGCGATCGTCGTGCTCCTTCTCCTCGTGGGCGTCGCCTGGTGGGTGCGCCGGACTCGTGGTGGCCGCGGTCGAACCTCAGGCAAGCACTCGCGCAATGCCCCGAAAGTCTCCGAAAGGGTCCCCGCATGATCTCCCCCTCCGCTCTGCTGACCCGCTGCTCGTTCTGCGTACTGGGCGGTGTCGCGGTGGCTCTGGCGTTGGCGCCAGCAGCCGGTGCGAGCAACACAGTCCCGTACAACGACCCGGGCGCCTCCGGCGCGATCACGCTGTGCGACAAGAACCTGAAGCCGATGACCGAGGGCTACGTCGACGACCGGCCGTTCGTCTGGCGAGCCGTCGGATCCGAGCCGGCACCGTCGGTGTACGCAGGCGAAGGACGCAAGGCCCAGCTGTTCATCTACCAGCCACGCAAAGGTGTGGCGCCTGCGGCGTGGACGGGCAACCCGCTGACCGCAGCGTCGACGTACAGCAACCCCGACCACCCCATCGCCCAGGCGACAGTGATCGACTATGCGCTGGATCCGTACCTGCAGAGCTACCCGCCGCGGTGGGACGGGTGGATGCAGCTGAGGCTGTACTACATCGGCACCGACGGTCCGCTCTCGAACGAGTACGCAGCATCCGACCTCCAGATCTCGGGCAACACCTGGAAGCTCGTCAACGGGGGCAGTGCGCCGTGCGATGCCGGCGACGCCGTCTCACCCGAGCTCGCACTCCCCAACTACTCGGCGTCGGCGAAGGCGGTAGCCCGTCAGCAGGCGCAGCGCGAGGCGGCGCGTGCAACGCTCACTGCCTCCTCGATGTCGCCGACCCCCTCGCCGTCCGCGGTCGACAAGACCATGTCTGCGAGCGGGACCCAGCTGGCCGCCGGTCAGCAGGCCGACGGAACGGGGAGCCGGAGCTCGGCGGTGTGGTGGGTTCTGGCAGGCCTCGTCGTCGTGGTCGCGCTCGGGCTCGGCGCGTACTTCGTCCGTGGCCGACCGTCGTCCACCCATTGAGCTGCTCGACGGGATTCATCCTTCGTTCACCGAGCGTGTGGGTCCCCCTCGCCTGAGATACGGGTTCCCTTTGCCCGCGCTGGCCATCGTGTGCGCGCCCCGAGAGATCGTCTGATGCGTTGCCCAACCCGAAGGAGCCCCATAGTGAGTGCGCGTCGACGCTGGGTCAGTAGTCTCGTGGCCTCCGTCCTGGCGGTGTCCGGTCTGGTAGCGGTAGCGGTGTGGCCAGCCAGCGCAGCCACGCCCCCGTTCGACCCAGCGTCGAACGGGGCGACTGCAGGGGCCCTCACCCTGTACGACACATCGGGGAACGTCGTCACCACGGGCGCGCTGAGCGACGCCCCGGCCTACGCCATGGCGAACACTGACACCGGTCGAAGCGGCGCCGGAGACTCCCTGGCCACGCTCTACGCCGCAACTCCGGTGGAGGGCCAGAACGCGCTGAGCTGGCCGACGTCCCAGGTGTCGGTGACCTCCACCTACCCCGCTACCTCCGGTGTTCCGGCGTCGCTGCTCAACAAGCCGACGGCCCTGGTGCAGCAGATCCTGGTCTGGTTGGACCCCTCGGACGCAGGCTCATACGCGGCTGCCTACCCGAACACCAACGCCACGGCGAGCTGGCAGAACCTGTACCAGCTGCGCATGGTGACCTCGGGAGCTCAGCCGGGGAACACCGAGATCTACGCGTCGGCCACCATCCAGATCGACACGACGGCCAGCACCTGGACGCAGGTGTACCCGGACGCTTCCAGCTCCGCCCCCACCGTCGACGTGCCGGCAGCGGTGACCGGCATGGCGAAGGTGGGCAAGACTCTGACCTGCTCGGCGGCGTTCACCGGCGCTGACTCGACGACCTACCAGTGGCAGCGCAACACCGCGGACATCGCGACAGCCACGTCGTCGTCGTACAAGGCGGTGCCTGCGGACGTCGGCAAGAACGTTCGATGCGTGGCGACCGGCAGCAACACGTTCGGGGACACGCCGAGCACCAGTGCGGCCAAGAAGATCGCGGCAGGCGACGCGCTGCAGGCGACCACTCGTCCGAGCGTCAGCGGCACGGCCAAGCCGGGGAACAAGCTCACCTGCAAGCCGGGAGCATGGACGCCAAAGGCCTCGTCGTACTCCTACAACTGGCTGCGCAACGGCAAGGCCATCAGGGGACAGACGGCCAAGACCTACAAGGTGGTCCGGGGTGACATCGGTGACAAGATCTCGTGCCGGGTGACCGCCAAGAGGGCCGGCTACAAGAACGGCGTCGTCGCGAGCAAGCCGGTCACCGTCAAGCGGTGACCGGCTTGGCCTGCGCAGCAGCGTCCTCGCCCGAGGGGTCGGGAGTCCGTGGCGCAAGTACGAAGCGGTAGCCGACGTTGCGCACGGTGCCGATCATCTGCTCGTACTCGCCACCGAGCTTGGCGCGCAAGCGACGCACGTGCACGTCGACCGTGCGGTTTCCACCGAAGTAGTCGTAGCCCCAGACCTCCTGCAACAGCTGGGCGCGGGTGAACACCCGCCCGGGGTGCTGGGCGAGGAACTTCAGCAGCTCGAACTCCTTGTACGTGAGGTCGAGGACGCGACCGCGCAGCTTCACCGTGTAGCTGGCCTCGTCGACGGTGAGGTCGCCACTTCGGATCACGTCGGGCAGCTCGTCCTCGGTCTCGTCCTCGGCGAGGCGCCCGACAGCAAGGCGCAGCCGGGCCTCGAGCTCGGCGGGTCCGGCGGTGTGGAGGACGACGTCGTCGACGCCCCAGTCAGCGTTGACGGCGGCGAGCCCGCCCTCGGTCACGACCAGGAGCACCGGCACCTTGACCCCGGTCGTGCGGAGCAGCCGGCACAACGAGCGGACGTGCGGCAGGTCGCGGCGTCCGTCGACGACGATGACGTCGACCGGCGGCACGTCGATCAGGGCTGAGGCCTCGGTCGGGGCGACTCGCACCTGGTGGGCCAAGAGGCCGAGCGCTGGAAGGACGTCGGCGGAGGGTGCGGACGCGAGCAGGAGCAGCCTGGCCATGTCGCTCCTCTCACCTCGCTGCGGGCAGGATACCGGCGTGACCACTTCGTCGTCAGATTCGTCGTCAGACCCGTCGGTGCCTCCGAACGTGCTCCTGCGCTACTGGGCGGGTGCTCGCCACGCGGCAGGGGTCGAACAGGAGCCGGCCCTCGCGGCGACCCTGGCCGAGGCGCTGGAGACGGCCCGGGCACAGCACGACGCCGAGTTCGCCCGCGTGCTCGGGATCTGCTCCTTCCTGGTCGACGAGCAGCCGGTGGGCACCCGAGATCTCGAATCCGTCGCCCTGGTGGAGGGCTCTGTCGTCGACGTCCTGCCCCCCTTCGCGGGCGGCTGACCCCCGCGACTGGCACCATCAGCGCGTGCCCGACGTCGTAGGTCCCGCCGCCAAGCGCGCTGTCGAGCGCCGAGTGGCGTGGACCTCACCGCTGACCAGCGTGCTGCTGGGACTCGGCCTCGCGGTCACTCGCTGGGCACCTGACACGGGCCTTGTCCTGGCCGTCGTCGTCGTGGCTCAGGTGCTCGTCGCCATTGGGTGGCATCGCGGCGTCCAGGCTCAGGCGGCCCTGACCGGCGCGATCGCTGGCCTCGGTTTGGGCTTGGTGGTCGACGCCGTCGTCGTGTCGATGCAGGCGACCACGCTCGAGCCGTCGATCTCGGTGCTCGGCGCTGGGTTCCTGCTCGTGGTGGTGCAACAGCTGGCGCGACGTGACTCCCACGAAGGTGCTGTGGTGAGCATGGCCGCAACGGCGTCACTGGCTGCCCTGACCACGTTGGGCGCCGCCTGGCTGGTCGTCGTCGAGGTGTGGCTGGACGAACCGGTCGTCTGGGTCGCCGGTGCGGCCCTGGTGGTTGCGTCGCTGCTGCGTGTGGTGCCCTCGGACGCCTGGGCGTCCTGGCTCGCCCTGGCGGCGGGGACGGCTGCAGGGTGGCTTGCCGCTGCGTCGGTCAACTTCGGGCCAGGCATCGACGCGAACCGGGTCGGCGTCTTGGTGGGGCTCGCCTGCGGCGTCGCGGTCTGCGTGTCCGACGCGTTCACCCGCGGGTCCACGCACGAGTTCTCGTCACGCTGGTGGATGACCGGGTCTGTCCCGGTGCTGATGGCCGCCCCGCTGGTGTACCTGGCCGTGCGCCTCGCAGCCTGAGCGCCGCGGGCTCAGCGGGCTGGGTTTCAGCTGCGCGCGAGTGGGCGCGGTGCTCGCGTCGCCGCTCGGCCGAGCTTGCTGCGGGTGCCGAGGTCCTCAGCCATGAACTCTCGGAGCAGGTCGATGGCCCGCAGTACTTTCTCGCTGCGCAGCGAGTAGCTCACGCTGGTTCCGGAGCGCTCGGTGGTGACGACGCCACGCTCGCGCAGGATCGCGAGGTGCTGGCTGCAGTTGGGCTGGCTGATCTCGAGTGCCGCGGCCAGGTCGCCCGCGCTCATGGGTCCGTTGCGAAGCTCGTTGATGATGAGCAGTCGTTTCGGGTCGGCGATGGCCTTACAGATTCGGGCATGAAGCTCGTGAATCTCCAACACGGTTGCGCGGTCCACGGCACCTCCGGTTCTCGTCGCGTCAGTCTACGACAGTCGATGGACGGCGAACCTTCAGAGTTTGCGCATATATGCGTACCGTGGAGGCAGGACGACGGGAGGACGTGCGGTGCCTCGACGAGACGTGCCGACGCGGCCGGTGTCCGGTGACGTCGTTGCCGGGATCAGCGTCGCCGTCGTCCTCATCCCGCAGGCCGTTGCGTACGCCTCCCTGGCCGGTCTGCCGCCGTCCACGGGCTTGCTGGCAGCTTTGGCCGCACCGATCGCTGCGGCCTTCTTCGCCTCGTCCCCCTACCTGGCGACCGGACCGGTGGCGATCACCTCGCTGCTCGTGCTGGGGGGTCTGACCGGGCTGGCCGAGGCCGGTTCAGCCGACTACGTGGCACTGGCCGCCTTGCTCGCGCTGTTTGTCGGGGTGGTTCGGCTGCTCCTGGGTCTGTCCGGCGGCGGGGTCTTGGCCTATCTCATGTCGCAGCCGGTCCTGGTTGCGTTCACGGCCGCTGCAGCCCTTCTGATCTTGCTGTCCCAGGTGCCGGCAGCCGTCGGCCTTCCGTCCGACAGCAGCAGCCCCGGGCAGGCGGCGTTCGACGCCCTCACCAGTCCCGGTGCGTGGAACCTGTCGGCCGTCGTGTTCTCCGCCGTCACAGTGGTGTCGATGCTGGTGGTCCGGCGGCTGCCGGCGACGTTCCCGATCGTGCCTCTCCTGGTCGTCGTGGCCGCGGTAGTGGCTTCGACGACGGGGATGGGAGGCCCGACGGTCGGCGCTGTGACCGTGACCGGCATCCCCAACCCGCTCGACCTTCCGTGGAACGAGTCACTGCGACTGGTGCTGCCGGCTCTCGTGATCGCGCTCGTCGGGTTCGCCGAACCGGCGGCGATCTCCCGCAAGCTGGCTGCTGAGGACCGCCAGCACTGGAGCGCCGACCGCGAGCTGGTCTCGCAGGGTGTCGCCAACCTGGCTTCGGGGTTCGCCGGCGGGTACCCGGTCGGCGGCTCCTTCTCGCGCAGCACCCTGTCGCGGGCCACGGGAGCCCGCACCAGGTGGAACGGCCTGGTCTCGGGGCTGGTCGTCCTGGCCTTCCTGCCGTTCGCAGCGATGCTCGCCGACCTGCCCAAGTCGGTACTCGCCGGCATCGTCATCGCCTCGGTGGTCCGGCTGGTCGACCCCCGACCCATCCTGCGGTTCTGGCGGCTCGGCAGGGTCCAGTTCGCCACTGCTGCCATCACCTACGTCGCTGCGCTGGTGCTGGCACCCAGGCTGGACATCGCGGTGCTGATCGGGGTCGGGCTGGCCACGCTGGTGCACCTGTGGCGAGAGCTGCACCTGCGCGTCCCGGCCGGCTACGAGGACGGCGTGCTGAACGTGCGACCGTCCGGCGTCCTGTACTTCGCCTCCGCCCCGGGCCTGGAGGACGCCGTCAACAACCTGCTGGCCCAGCACCCGGACACGCAGCGGCTGCGCGTCCACCTCGACGGGCTCGGGCGGCTCGACGTCACAGGGGCGCTGGCGCTGAAGACGTTGCTGCGTGAGGCGCGCGACGCTGGGATCACGGCGGAGATCTGCACGGTGCCGCCTCAGCTTCGGCGCATCGTGCGTCGGGTCCTTGCCGACGACGTCGCGGAGGAGTTCCGCGCGCAGATGGCAGACAGCGACGACGAAGAGGGCTGAGGGCTTGGCGCGCGGCGTCGGCAAGTCCTGACCGTTGGCCGTGGTTCGTAACGGTCTCGGAACGATGCCGCCCTACCTTCCGGATGAGGTTCCGTGGAAAGCCGGCCGTCAGGGAGGACCACCCCATGTCCAGAGGTGTCAGGAAGACGGCCGAGCGACGGCGGACCCACAGCGCACGCAAGCAGACGGTGCGAAGGTCGGCGGGCCTGTTCGCGGTGCTCGCGCTGCTGCTCGCACTGACACCCAGCAACGCTTTCGCATGGAAGCCGTTCACACACAACCTGACCGGCTCCCTGGTGCAGGCAGACCTCGCCAACGACCAAGTCACGATCAACGGGCACGAGTACCCGGTGAACTCCCAGGTCGACGGGGCGATCAAGGCCTGGCCGGCGTACTACAACGCCGGTGTCATCGGCCCGGACGGGTTCCCCGACATTGCGTTCGGTCAGGCTGTCATCCACCCGGGTGACCCGGCATCGACCGGGTCGTGGCTCGGCTACCTGCTGCAACAGGCGTGGGCCGCCCAGACCGACCCCGGCTACGACAACGACCAGCGCGGTCAGATCCTCGCGTTCACCTACGGATTCCTGACGCATGCCGCCGGTGACACCTGGGCGCACACCCTGATGAACGACTATGCCGGCGGGGTCTTCCCGTCGGTGAAGGAGGTCGTCACGAAGCTGCCGGCCGCCCAGATCGCCCTGCGCCACCTCATCACCGAGGGCTACATCGGTGCGGCGACCGCCGGGTTCGACTCCAAGAATGCAGAGGACAGCACAGCGGGCTGCAACAGCCCTGACACCTCGCCCCCCGACACGAACTGCAGCCCCGGGACCGCAGACGAGACCCGGGTGGAGGTGTCACGGGTGTGCGCCGATGCTGCGGCCCCGCCCACGGGGGGGACGTCATGCACCACCGAAGGGCCCTTCGGTGCGGACGTGACCGACTTCAGCGCGAACGCAGCCCCGGGTATCGAGTTCGCCGTGCCCGCGCAGTGGCTCCAGAACACGATGGTCAGCCTCACGGCCCACCCACCCACCGACGACTGCGACCACGACGCCGACGGCGATCCCGGCTGCCCCAACGGAACGTACGACCCGGGCGCCCCCAGCCAGCTCACCCGGGGACCCGTGCTGGATGCCGTCCTCGACGAGGAGGCGAAGCTTCAGATCTACGCCGCCAAGACCCGTTTCGACGCCGAACACACGATGTGTACGACACTCGACAAGGACTGCCACGACATCACCACGACCCTTCAGGTAACAACCGTGCGCGGGTTTGCCAGCGTCCAGGTTCCCGACACGTCCTGTACGGCCCATGTGTTCTGCTTCGACGACCCCATAGACGTCGCTGACGATGTCGTTGACGGGCAGATGGCCACCTACGCCGAGCACTGGGTCGCTGACATCGACGCAATGCAGGCCCACTGGAGCGACTTCAGCCTGGCCGTCACGAAGGCGCTGTTCGACCCGCAGATGCGTCGCGACGCCGCGAACGAGCTGTGCTCCTACAGCGCCGTCGG
>JBAPUB010000267.1:0-14063 GCA_049282455.1 Actinomycetes bacterium | reverse complement strand
GGGTACGACACCCCTGACGACGGCACGTTGGCGCCGCAGTACGTGATCTCCCGGCTCGGGGCGCTGTCGGGTCCTGATGCGATCGTGGCTGCAGGTGTCGGCCAGCACCAGATGTGGGCGGCGCAGTTCATCGACTACGAGCGTCCTGGCACCTGGCTCAACTCCGGAGGGCTCGGAACGATGGGTTATGCGGTCCCAGCGGCCATGGGCGCCAAGGTCGGTCGACCCGACGCCACGGTCTGGGCGATCGACGGCGACGGGTGCTTCCAGATGACCAACCAAGAGCTTGCGACCTGCACGCTCAACGACATCCCGATCAAGGTCGCGGTCATCAACAACAGCAGTCTGGGCATGGTGCGTCAGTGGCAGACGCTGTTCTACGAGGGTCGCTACAGCAACACCGACCTGCACACATCGTCCGAGCGTGCGCGGATCCCCGACTTCGCCCTGCTTGCCGAGGCCTACGGGTGCCTGGGCCTGCGCTGCGAGACGGCCGCCGATGTCGACGCAACCATCGAGAAGGCGATGGCGGTCGACGACCGTCCGGTGGTCATCGACTTCGTGGTGCACAAGGACGCCATGGTGTGGCCCATGGTGGCAGCGGGAACCGGCAACGACGAGATCCAGTTCGCACGAGACATGGCCCCCGACTGGGACAAGGACGAGCTGTGATGAGACACACGTTGTCAGTGCTGGTCGAGGACCAGCCAGGCGTTCTGGCCAGGATCGCCGGCCTGTTCTCCCGGCGGGGCTTCAACATCGAGTCTCTCGCCGTCGGTCCCACCGAGCACGAGGGGGTCTCGCGCATGACGATCGTCGTGAACGTCGAGGACCTGCCGCTCGAACAGGTGACCAAGCAGCTCAACAAGCTGGTCAACGTCTTGAAGATCGTCGAGCTCGACGGGCAGGCGTCGGTGCAGCGCGAGCTGCTGCTCGTCAAGGTGCGGGCCGATGCGCAGACCCGGTCGCAGGTGCTGGAGACCGTTCAGCTGTTCCGTGCCAAGGTGGTAGACGTCGCTCCCGACTCCGTCGTGATCGAGGCCACCGGCAACGCCGACAAGCTCGACGCCCTGCTCCGGGTCCTCGAGCCCTTCGGGATCAAGGAGCTCGTGCAGTCAGGCATGGTGGCCGTCGGCCGCGGTACCCGTTCGATCGCCGAGCGTCCGCTCCGCCCGGCGGACCGCTTCGCCTGACGCCCCCAGTACCCTCGCAGCACCGACGCCCGGTCCTGCGACCGACCAAGGAAAGAGAGAGCCCCCGTGGCCGAACTGTTCTACGACGACGGCGCTGACCTGTCGATCATCCAGGGCAAGAAGGTGGCCGTGATCGGCTACGGAAGTCAGGGACACGCGCACGCACAGAACCTGCGGGACTCCGGCGTCGACGTCCGGGTCGGTCTGAAGGAGGGTTCGGCCAGCCGCGCCAAGGCCGAGTCCGACGGTCTGCGGGTCGTCACTCCGGCCGAGGCTGCCACCGAGGCCGACGTCATCATGATCTTGGCCCCAGACCATGTGCAGCGGTCCTTGTACTCGGCCGACATCGAGCCGAACTTGGTGCCGGGCAACGCACTGTTCTTCGGGCACGGGTTCAACATCCGCTTCGGGTACATCAAGCCACCGGCAGACGTCGACGTCTGCATGGTCGCCCCCAAGGGACCGGGTCACCTCGTGCGCCGCGAGTACGCCACGGGCCGTGGGGTCCCGGTGATCGTCGCGGTCGAGCAGGACCCGACGGGGCAGGCCTGGCCGTTGGCCCTGTCGTACGCCAAGGCCATCGGCGGTCTGCGGGCCGGCGGCATCAAGACGACGTTCACCGAGGAGACCGAGACCGACCTGTTCGGCGAGCAGGCCGTGCTGTGCGGCGGGGCCTCGGCGCTGGTGCAGGCTGGCTTCGAGACCTTGGTCGAGGCGGGCTACCAGCCCGAGGTCGCCTACTTCGAGTGCCTGCACGAGCTGAAGCTCATCGTCGACCTGATGTACGAGGGTGGGATCGCCAAGCAGCGTTGGTCGGTGTCCGACACCGCCGAGTACGGCGACTACGTGTCCGGGCCCCGGGTGATCGACGAGCACGTCAAAGCGAACATGAAGAGTGTTCTGGCCGACATCCAGTCCGGCGCCTTCGCCGCTCGGTTCATCGCCGACCAGGACGCCGGTGCCCCTGAGTTCAAGGCCCTTCGGGCCAAGGGTGAGCAGCACCCGATCGAGCAGGTGGGGCGCGAGCTGCGCTCGATGATGGCCTGGGTCGACTCTGGCGACGACGACTACGTCGAGGGAACCGCCGCGCGGTAGCGGCAGCTGGTACGGCGTCAGGCTTGCTGGCCGACGACGTCGAAGCGCGGGTGGGGCCTTAGGTGGGGCTCCACCCGCAGCCCGTCCCGTCGTAGCAGCAAAGATGCCGCGACCAGCGCCGCAACGGCCGAGACGGCGCCGCCCAAGGCGATCGACCACCGAGGTCCGTAGGCGTCGGCCACCCACCCGACCAGAGGTGAGCCCAGTGGGGTCCCGCCCATGAAGACGAGCATGTACAGACCCATCACGCGGCCCCGGACCTGCGGCTCGGAGTGCAGCTGCAGGTACGACTGGGCAGAGTTGATGAGAGTCAGGGCGGCAGCGCCGACCCAGGGGAGCGCGAGCAGGAAGGTTGCGTAGGTCGGCATCGTCGACGCGACCATCGCTGCAACCCCGAAGAGGACGGCCGACATCACGACCAGCCGCAGCTGCGGCGCTCCGCGCCGTGCGGCCAGCAGCGAACCGGTGAGCGAGCCGACCGCCAGGACCGTGGACGCCAACCCGAACTCCGCGGGGCCTAGACCGAACTCCTTGATCGTCATCAGCGCCATCGTGAGCTGGTAGTTGAGCCCGAAGGTGCCCACGAAGAACGCGATGACCATGACGAGGACCAGCGGCGGTCGAGACGACACGTACCGAACACCTTCGCGCAGCATCCCCTTCTCGCGCTGAACCGGTTCGGGTGCGGTCATCTCGTCGGCCCGCAGGAGCTGCAGCGCGACGACGACGGTCACGTAGCCGAGCGCGTTGATCACGAACACCCACCCGCTGCCGACCGCGGCGACGAGGAACCCGGCTGTGGCCGGGCCGAGGACGCGTCCGAGGTTGAACGAGGCGCTGTTGAGAGCCACGGCGTTGTGCAGGTCGTCGCGGGTCACGAGCTCGGAGACCATGGCCTGGCGCGCGGGGCTGTCCAGGGCGGCGACGACGCCCAGCGCGAAGGACATGGCCATGACGATCCCGACCGTGGCGAGACCGGCCAGGACGATGGCCCCCAGCAGCAGGGCCAAGGCTCCCATCGCGCTCGCCGTCAGCGTGAGCAGACGCCGCCGCGGGAAGCGGTCGGCCAAGGACCCGCCCCACAGGCTGAACAAGGCGATGGGCAGGAACTGCAGGGCGACGGTGAGGCCCAGGGCCAGGGCCGAGCCGCCGCTGAGCTGCAGGACGAGCCAGTCCTGGGCGACCCGCTGCATCCACACGCCGACGTTGGCGGCGAGCTGCCCGCTGGCGTAGATGCGGTAGTTGCGGACGTGCAGGGACCGGAAGGTCGGGCTCATGGGACTCTCACTGGGTCGCCAGCCGGTCGAGGATGGTCGCCGCGTCGGACAAGGTGGCGCGCTCGGCTGCCGTCAGGTCGGCGAGCCTGCGGGCCAGCCAGGCCTCCCGCCGGCGACGGTCGGCTTTCAGCAAGGCGACGGCCTCGGGGCTGACCTGGACCACGACCTGGCGCCCGTCGCTGGGATGGGGGGTCCGAACGACCAGCCCGGCTTGCTCGAGCCCTGCCAGAACCCGGGTCATCGACGGCGGTCGCACCTTCTCGTGGGCCGCCAGCGAGCCCGGAGTGGTCGCCCCCATGCGGTCGAGGGTCGCCAGGGTCGACAGCTGGGTGAGGGTGAGTCCGGTGTCGGCCCGCTCCGCCCGCAGCCTGCGGGACAGCCGCATCACGGCCAGCCTCAACAAGCTGGCCAGGGCGCTGGACGCGAGGGGGGCGGTGGTGGTCGACATGTCGTAAGCATAACTCATTACCTCTGCTAAGCATTCCGGTCCACGGACTGGACGCATGTGAATGCGTTCACGAGCTCTCGGTAGACTTCGGGTTCGTTCCGATCCCCTCAGCTCCACCCATTCTCCTGCCCTGACGAGGACCTCTGATGACCAGCAAGCCCGTAGTGCTGATCGCCGAAGAGCTGTCGCCCGCGACGATCGACGCGCTCGGACCCGACTTCGAGATCCGGCACTGCAACGGGGCCGACCGGGCCGAGCTGCTGGCCGGGATCGGCGACGTCGACGCGATCCTGGTCCGCAGCGCGACCCAGGTCGACGCAGAGGCGCTCGGTGCCGCGCGGCGGCTGAAGGTTGTGGCCCGCGCTGGTGTCGGACTCGACAACGTCGACGTCAAGGCCGCGACCCAGGCCGGTGTGATGGTCGTCAACGCCCCGACCTCGAACATCGTCAGCGCCGCCGAGCTCGCCGTCGCGCTGCTGTTGGCCGCTGCTCGCAATATCGCCCCAGCGAACGCCGCGCTCAAGAACGGTCAGTGGAAGCGCTCGCAGTACTCCGGGACCGAGGTCTACGGCAAGACTGTCGGAGTCGTGGGTCTGGGACGGATCGGCGTCCTGGCCGCGCAGCGCCTCCTCGCGTTCGGCACCACGGTGATTGCCTACGACCCGTATGTGCAGCCTGCCCGCGCGGCCCAGATGGGAGTGCGTCTCGTCGAGCTCGACGACCTGCTGCGCGAGAGCGACTTCATCACGGTCCACCTGCCCAAGACACCAGAGACACTGGGGCTCATCGGCGACGAGCAGCTGCGCATCGTCAAGCCCGGGGTCATCATCGTCAACGCCGCACGCGGGGGCATCGTCGACGAGGCCGCCCTCGACCGGGCGTTGACCGATGGTCGGGTGGCCGCCGCCGGGCTCGACGTCTACGCCAAGGAGCCCTGCACCGACTCGCCGCTGTTCGCCCACGAGCACGTCGTCGCGACGCCGCACCTGGGGGCGAGCACCGAGGAGGCGCAGGAGAAGGCCGGGATCGCTGTGGCGAGGTCCGTGCGGCTGGCCCTGGCTGGTGAGCTCGTCCCCGACGCTGTCAACGTCGAGGGTGGGGCGATCGCCGAGGAGGTTCGGCCCTACATCGACCTGGTCGAGACGCTGGGCCGGGTCTTCACCGGCCTGGCCGGCGAGGCTCCGGAGACGATGACTGTCGACGTCCGCGGCGAGATCGCCGTCTGCGACGTCAAGGTCCTGCAGCTCGCAGCCCTCAAGGGTGCCTTCGACGGAATCGTCGACGAGCAGGTCTCCTACGTCAACGCGCCGGTCCTGGCGGGTGAGCGTGGCATCACCGTCGACCTCGTCGTCGACGGCGAGAGTCCCGACCACCGCAACCTGGTCACGGTCCGCGGGGCGCTGCGCGACGGCCGTGCTGTCTCCGTCTCCGGAACCCTGTCCGGGCCCAAGGACGTCGCCAAGCTGGTCGAGATCGACGGCTTCGGCGTCGACCTCCAGCCGTCGCAGTTCCTGGCGTTCTTCCGGTACCACGACCGTCCCGGTGTGGTCGGTGAGCTGGGACGGATCCTCGGTGAGCGTGGGATCAACATCGCGGGGATGCAGGTCAGCCGTGACACCGCGGGCGGCCACGCGCTGATCGCCTTGACGGTCGACAGCGAGATCGAGCCGGACGTGGTCACCGAGATCGCCGAGGCCATCGGGGCCCACGAGGGACGCTCCCTCGTGCTGTCCGCCTGAGCGGGGCAGCGATGACCCAGTCCTTCCGCCTTGCGGTGGTCCCCGGTGACGGCATCGGTCCAGAGGTCGTGGCCGAGGGCCTGAAGGTTCTCGACGCGGTGGCCCCGCTCCACGACGTCACGTTCGACCGCACCGACTACGACCTGGGTGCTCGTCGCTGGCACGCAACCGGTGAGGCGCTGCCCGACAGTGTGCTGGCCGAGATCGCCGACCACGACGCCATCCTGCTCGGAGCGGTCGGCGACCCGTCGGTCCCGAGCGGCATCCTCGAGCGTGGCCTGCTCCTGCGGCTGAGGTTCGCGCTCGACCACCACGTGAACCTGCGACCCGTGAAGCTGTACCCGGGCGTCTCGACCCCGTTGGCAGGCAAGCAGCCCGACGACATCGACATGGTCGTCGTACGCGAGGGAACCGAGGGGCCCTACGCGGGTGCCGGCGGGGCTCTTCGGCGCGGTACCCCGCACGAGGTCGCCACCGAGGAGAGCCTGAACACCGCTTTCGGTGTCGAGCGTGTGGTGCGCGATGCGTTCACGCGGGCGCTGGCCCGGCGCCAACGGCTCACCCTGGTCCACAAGAACAACGTTCTGACTCACGCGGGTGACCTGTGGACCCGCACGTTCGAGCGGGTGGCCGCAGAGCACGCATCGGTTGCCACCGACTACCTCCACGTCGACGCGGCCAGCATGTTCTTCGTCACCGCGCCCGAGCGGTTCGACGTCGTCGTCACGGACAACCTGTTCGGCGACATCCTCACCGACATCGGCGCTGCCATAGCCGGTGGCATCGGACTGGCTGCCAGCGGGAACCTGGACACGACCCGCGCTCACCCGAGCATGTTCGAGCCGGTGCACGGCTCCGCACCGGACATCGCGGGTCAAGGCGTGGCCGACCCCACCGCCACGGTGATGTCGGTGGCCATGCTGCTCAGCCACCTGGGCCTCGATGCCGCCGCTGCGGGCGTCGAGGCGTCCGTGGCTGCCGATCTTGCGTCCCGTGGTGACCGGCCCCGTCAAACGTCGGAGGTCGGCGACGCCCTGGCCGTGGGCGCGGTGGGCTGATCGGGCGACGCCGCGCCGCCCACCACTCCTGAGAGGTAACGTCTCGTCATGGCCATCGACCTCAAGCCGACGTCTCAGCCCCTGCCGGATGACCAGCGGGCAGCGGTGCTGGCCGACCCCGGGTTCGGCCGCCACTTCACCGACCACATGGTGACGATCGCCTACACCGAGGGCCGCGGGTGGCACGACGGGCAGCTGGTGCCGTACGGCCCGCTCGAGCTGGACCCGGCCACGATGGCCCTGCACTACGGGCAGGAGATCTTCGAGGGTCTGAAGGCCTACCGCTGGGACGACGGTCGGATCGCCACCTTCCGCCCCGAGATGAACGCCCGCCGCTTCCAGCGCTCCGCGGCGCGCCTGGCCATGCCCGAGCTGCCCGAGCCGATGTTCCTCGAGGCGATCGCGGCGCTGACCAGCCAGGACCGGTCGTGGGTTCCCGACGACCCGGAGATGACCCTCTACCTGCGGCCGTTCATGATCGCCACGGAGATCGGACTCGGGGTCAAGCCGGCGTCGTCGTACCTGTTCCTGCTCATCGCCTCGCCAGCTGGGGCGTACTTCCGGGGCGGCGTCCAGCCGGTGTCGGTATGGCTGTCGACGGAGTTCGTGAGGGCGGCGCCCGGCGGGACCGGGGAGGCCAAGTGCGCCGGCAACTACGCAGCATCCTTGGTCGCCCAGGCCCAGGCCTCGGCCCAGGGCTGCGACCAGGTCGTGTGGCTCGACGCTGTCGAACGGCGCTGGGTCGAGGAGATGGGTGGCATGAACCTGTACTTCGTGTACGGGTCAGGCGACCAGGCGCGGCTGCTGACCCCGGAGCTCACCGGGACCCTGCTGCCGGGCGTCACCCGTGACTCACTGCTCCAGGTGGCCGCCGACCTGGGGTACCCGGCCGGGGAAGGGCGCATCGACGTCGACACCTGGCGCCGACTCAACGAGTCGGGCGAGATCACCGAGGTGTTCGCTTGCGGCACCGCAGCGGTCATCACCCCGGTCGGCCACGTGAAGTCGAGCAACGCCTCCTGGCAGGTTGGTGACGGTGCAGCAGGCCCGGTCACGGTGCAGCTGCGCGAGCGTTTGCTCGACCTGCAACGAGGTCGGGTTGCAGACACCCATGGGTGGATGCACACGCTCGTCGAGGCCTGACAGCGCGGCGGCTGTCACCGACAGTCGGCGTCCACCGCCTGGGCCGCCTGCTCGGCTCGCGCGGCGTAGCCCTCCGATGACGGGTGTACGTCGGTCCCGCTGAACCAGTACGGGTGCGCGGCGGCCAGGTCGTGCCAGCCGACCAGGTGCAGGTTCGGGTGCGCTGCAGCGGCCGCGACAAGCACCGCGTTGACCGTGGTGTCGCTCCCGGGACGCCAGATGTCGAACCACACGACGCAGCGTGACGGTCCGGCGGCCGACATGATCGCATCGACGTCGGCAGCGAAGGCTGCGTCGTCGTAGTCGTTGGTTCCCAGGCTCACGACCCAGGTGGGTGGCAGAGGGGTCGGCAGGGTGCCGAGCACGTAGACGGCGGAGGTCGAGCCACGACCGACCTCCGCGTTGACGCTCACGGGCCGGGTGGGGATCAGAGGCGGCAGCAGCGAGGAGAGGCCAAGCGCCAGAGAGTCGCCGAACAGCAGGACGGGCGTCGTGACTGGCGTCGCGAGCGACGGACGGGTCAGGTCACGGGCGAGCCGTGCCGAGCGGCCGTCGTCGACCCGCTTCCGGGACGCCGGTGCGACCACGGCCTTCGCCGCGCTGGTCGACGGAAGAGCCGACTGCGCTGCGGACGGCGGGCGGGGCGGGGCCACGGGAGCCGGGTCGCCCAGCAGCCAGCCACCGACGGCCACGGCAAAGATGGTCAGCCCGGCGCCGATGACCCACCACCGAGCCGCTGGGCGGCGCCGGTGACGACCGGTCATCGGGTCCGACACCGTGCGCGGGGGATGCTCACGTTCATCGAGGGTATGCCACACTGACGCCTGTGTGTTCGTCGATCATCATCGGCTAGCGCGTCGGCCTCTCGGCCGGCGCGCAGACCTCTCGCTCCTGCGGGGGGTCTTTTTGTTGGAGGTTCTGGGTGCCTGTTCCTGACGGTTTCCACGTCTACGACACGACCCTGCGCGACGGTGCCCAGCGAGAGGGCATCTCCTACTCGGTGGCCGACAAGCTGGCCGTGAGCCGGCTGCTCGACGAGCTGGGGGTCGGCTTCATCGAGGGCGGCTGGCCCGGAGCGATGCCCAAAGACACCGAGTTCTTCGCCCGCGCTGCCTCGGAGCTCGCGCTCACACACGCCACGCTCGTGGCCTTCGGGTCGACGCGCCGCCCGTCGGCGCGGGCCTCGGACGACGCCCAGGTGCGCGCCCTGCTCGACTCGGGGGCCCCGGTGGTCACCGTCGTGGCGAAGTCCGACGTACGGCACGTCACCGCCGCCCTGCGCACGACTCTCGACGAGAACGTGGCGATGGTGAGCGACACCGTCGAGCTCCTGGTTGGTGAAGGTCGTCGGGTCTTCGTCGACCTGGAGCACTTCTTCGACGGGTACCGCCACGATCACGACTACGGGCTTCGTGTCGTCGATGCTGCGATCGCGGCGGGCGCGGACGTTGCGGTTCTGTGCGACACCAACGGTGGGATGCTTCCGACGGGGATGCACCAGATCGTCGGGCAGGTGCTGGCACGCAGCGGTGCCCGCCTCGGCATCCACTGCCAGGACGACACTGGTTGCGCCGTCGCCAACACGCTCGCCGCCGTCGAGGCAGGCGTCACGCACGTCCAGTGCACGGCCAACGGGTACGGCGAGCGGACGGGGAACGCGGACCTGTTCTCCGTGGTCGGCAACCTCGAGACCAAGCTGGACCGTCGGGTGCTTCCCGCCGGCCGCCTGCAGGAGATGGTCCGTGTCTCGCACGCCCTGGCCGAGATCGCGAACATCGCCCCCAACACCCATCAGCCGTACGTCGGTGTCTCGTCGTTCGCGCACAAAGCCGGACTGCACGCGAGTGCGATCAAGATCTCAGCCGACCTGTACAACCACATGGACCCGTCGCTCGTGGGCAACGACATGCGCGTCCTCGTCACGGAGATGGCAGGTCGGGCATCGATCGAGCTGAAGGGCCGCGAGCTCGGGTACGACCTGTCGCAGGACCGCGAGTCACTGGGCCGGGTCGTCGAGCAGGTCAAGGAGCTCGAGGCCCATGGGTACTCCTTCGAGGCCGCCGACGCCTCGTTCGAGCTGCTGCTCCAGGACGTCGTGAACGGTGAGCACCGTCGTCACTTCACGGTGGAGTCGTGGCGGACGATTGTCGAGCAGCGGCCCGATGGGGCCATCGTGAGCGAGGCCACGGTCAAGGTGCATGCCTCGGGCCAGAGGATCGTCGCGACCGGCGAGGGCAACGGGCCGGTCAACTCCTTGGACAACGCACTTCGGAGTGCTCTCGGACAGATCTTCCCCGAGCTCCTGGACCTCGAGCTGGTCGACTACAAAGTGCGCATCCTGGAGGGTCGCGAAGGCACCGCTGCCGTCACCCGGGTCCTCATCGAGTCCAGCGACGGACACGGCGCCTGGGACACGATCGGCGTCCACGAGAACGTCATCGCAGCGTCGTGGTCCGCGCTGGAGGATGCCATCACCTATGGGCTCATCCGGGCAGGACATCCTCTAGGGTCGCCCGGTCGCGGGTGAACCGAGACCTTGGTAGCGTCCCAGCGCGATATGCACCCCTTTCGAGTGCTTGGAGGCTGTCCGTGATCATCACCACCACACCGGGCGTCGAGGGCCGCGCTGTCGCCGAGTACCTCGGCGTCGTCACGGCGCAGTCCGTCTTGGGCGTCAATGCCTTCAAGGATGTCGCGGCCGGAATGCGAAACGTCTTCGGTGGCCGATCGAAGTCGTACGAGAACGAGCTCTCCGGCGGGGTGAGCGCGACGGTCCAGGAGCTCGAGGACCAGGCCAAGTCGATCGGAGCCGATGCCGTGGTCGGCGTGGACATCGACTACGAGACGGTCGGCAACAACATGCTCATGGTGAGTGCGTCAGGCACCGCGGTGCGCCTGAGCTGAGGCGCACCGTCGACCAGGGTCCCACTGGACGCCGGCTCGGGACCGGGTAGCGTGCCGGCTCGTGCGTATTGCCCGATTCACCATCGCCGACCAGATCGCCTACGGCGCGGTCGAGGGTGACGACGCAGACCCGTCGTCGCTGACCGTGACCGCCCTCAACGGTCATCCGTTCGCGCCCTTTGAGGTCTCCAGCGCGGTCTTCCCGCTGGACGACGTCCGCCTGCTCCCGCCGGTGCTGCCCAGCAAGGTGATCGGCATCGGCAAGAACTACGCCGACCATGCCCAGGAGATGGGTGGAGAGCCACCGTCCACCCCGGTGATGTTCCTCAAGCCTTCGACGGCGATCATCGGACACGGCGACGCGATCGTCCTGCCCTCGCAGTCCGGTCGGGTGGAGTTCGAGGGTGAGCTCGCCGTGGTGATCGGACGCTTGGCCAAGGACGTCCCCCCTGCCCGGGTGGGCGACGTCGTGCTGGGCTACGCCTGCGCCAACGACGTGACGGCTCGAGACCTCCAGCGAAGCGACGGCCAGTGGACCCGCGCTAAGGGGTTCGACTCCTTCTGCCCGATCGGGCCCTGGATCACCACCGAGGTCGACGCCTCGGACCTGGCCATCGAGACCAGGGTGAACCAGGAGCTGCGCCAGTCCGGGCGGACCTCGCAGATGGTCCACTCGGTGAGCGACCTGGTCTGTTTCGTGTCCTCGGTGATGACGCTGCTGCCCGGCGACGTGATCCTCACCGGAACCCCAGCTGGCGTCGACCCTCTGTCCGAGGGCGACCAGGTCGAGGTTGAGGTCGAGGGAGTCGGCGTCTTGCGCAACCGGGTGGTCCGGACGGCCTGACCCGACAGGACATCCGCTTGGGGCTGGGTCATAATCCTCGACCATGCCCACTCTCGCGGCCAGCGACGTCGTCCAGACCACTGTCGTTGTCGACGGTAGGTCGGTCGAGGTCGACGAAGTGCCCAAGCGCCGCTGGTCACGGCACCCGGGCGACGTCATGCGCCTGCTCGTCGCCCTGGTGTTCCTCGGGTTCTCACTGCTCGTTCTGGAGTGGGGACGACGTACGTCGCTGGGCCTCGCTGAGGACATCGCAGACGCCGTGTCCGGCGTCCCTGACTTCATTCTCATCGTCATCTACGGTGCGTACGCGCTGGCGGCATCGGTCACCCCACCCGCGATCCTCGTCTGGGTGGTCGTTCGCCGGCGGTGGCCCTTGCTCGGCGTCTACCTGGTCACCACGTTCGTGGCGGCGGTGGGGCTGACGCTGGCTCAGTCGTGGATCCTGGCCCGAGTTCCGGAGCTCACCGCAGCGGTGAACCAGGTCAGCCAGGTGAAGCTGCAGGAGACCCTCGACCCGAGCTGGGTGGCGTCCTTCGCTGCGGCACTCACGGTGACTGGCCCATGGATGACACGCCGGTGGTACCGCACCGCCTGGATCATCCTTGCCCTGCTGGTGCCGGTCGAGTTCCTGGTCGGGGTGGGCATTCCGACCGGCCTTCTCGTCGGCCTGGCAGCCGGCTGGGCCATCGGGTCGGCAGCGCTGCTCGCCTTCGGCGCCCCCAGCCGCGCGCCGTCAGCATCGGCTGTTGTCGCAGGGTTGGACGCCGCCGGTCTTACGCTCGCCACGCTGCGCCGGGCGAGCGTCGACGCCCGTGGCTCGACGCCCTACTTCGGCGACGGCGTCAACGGCGAGCGCTACTTCGTCAAGATCCTCGGTCGTGACGAACGCAGTGCTGACCTCCTGTTCCGCGTCTACCGATACCTCCGTCTCGCCAACGTCGGCGACGAACGACCCTTCTCGTCGCTCAAGCGCGCGGTCGAGCACGAGGGCATGACGTCGGTGTGGGCCGAACGTGCCGGAGTGAGGACCCCCGTGACCGTAGCCTGCGTCGAGCTCGGTGACGGGTCGATGGCGCTGGTGTACCAGATGGTCAAGGGCCGTTCCATCGACAGTGTTCCGGCGGAGGAGCTCACTGACGAGTTCCTGCGCGGCACCTGGGAGCAGGTCGCGCTGCTTCGACATGGCCGGATCGCCCACCGCGACCTTCGACGGGCCAACGTCTTCATGACCGAGGACGGCAAGCCGATGATCATCGACTTCGGGTTCGGCGAGGTGTCCGCCAGTGATGCGCTGCTCGACCAGGACGTCGCGCAGCTGGTGCTCTCGACTGCGGTCGACGTGGGGGCACGGCGCGCGGTCGCCGCGGCCGTCGACGTCCTGGGACCTGAGGCGGTCTCGGCAGCTGCGCCACGGTTGCAGACGCCGGCGCTGTCAGGAGCGACTCAGCAGGCGCTCAAGCAACACCAAGGTCTCTTGGAGGAGACCCGCGACGAGGTCAAGTCGCAGGTCGGGATCGAGGACATCCAACTCGCCCAAGTTCAGCGGGTCAGCGGCCGTCGGATCCTCATCATGGTCATGGCGATGGGCGCGTTCTGGTTCCTGATTCCTCAGATCTCCGAGATCCCGCGCCTGACGTCGGAGCTGAAGGACGCGAACTGGGTCGACGCAGGTGTGGCTGTGGTGTTCTCGATCTTGACGTACGTGGGCGCTGCGCTCTCACTGTCGTCGAGCGTCACCCAGCGGATTCCTGTGGGCCGTACGACGTTGGTCACCCTCGGTGGCTCGTTCGTCAACCGGGTCACCCCTGCGAAGGTCGGCGGGATGGCGCTGAACCTGCGCTACCTGCAGAAGTCGGGGGTACCGACATCAGTGGGAACCGCCTCGATCGGGCTGTACTCGGCGGTCGGCATGATCACCCACATCTGCCTGCTCATCATCTTCTCGGTGTTGGCCGGACAGGCCGTCGACCTCACCGAGTTCCTGCCCAGAGGCACAGTTCTCTACGTCATCCTCGGTGTGGGCGCCGGACTCATCGGGGCCGTCATCCTCGTGCCCAAGATCCGTGTCTACATCCGCGAGAAGGTCAAGCCGCAGGCCCAGATGATCCTGGCGAACTTCAAGGGACTGCTCCAGCACCCCCTTCGCCTTGTGCTCATGGTGGTGGGGTCGGCCATCTTGACCCTGAGCTACATCGGCGCCTTGTACTTCAGCATCCAGGCATTCGGTGGAGGGATCGCTGTCGCGGTGATCGCGGTCATCTATCTGGCCGGTGCCTCGATCGCCAGTGCAGCGCCGACTCCCGGTGGAGTCGGGGCCGTCGAAGCCGCCTTGATCGGTGGCCTGAGCGCGGCCGGACTGCCC
>JBAPUB010000266.1:0-7146 GCA_049282455.1 Actinomycetes bacterium | reverse complement strand
TCGTACACGTGGACAGCCAGGATCGGCCCGAAGTACTCGTCGCGGAAGATCTCGTGCGCCGGGTCGCTGCCGACCAGGACGGTCGGTCGGACGAAGTACCCCTCGCGGTCGTTCGCGGTGCCTCCGGCGAGCACCTCCACGGTCGGGTCAGCCGCGGCCATCGTCAAGACCCCGGACAGCTTCTCGAACGCCCGGTCGTCGATGACCGCACCCATGAAGTTGGACAGGTCGCGGACGTCGCCCATGGTCAGACCGTCGACCTCGGACGCGAAGTCGTCTCGCAGGCGGTTCCAGATGCTTCGCGGGACGTACGCTCGGGAGGCAGCCGAGCACTTCTGCCCCTGGTACTCGAAGGCTCCCCGGGTCAGCGCGGTGCGCAGCACCTCGGCGTCGGCGGAGGGGTGGGCGACGACAAAGTCCTTGCCTCCCGTCTCACCCACGATGCGGGGGTATGAGCGGTAGCCGTCGATGTTGGCGCCCACCTGCTTCCAGAACATCTGGAACACCGGGGTCGACCCGGTGAAGTGGATTCCCGCGAGATCCGGGTGCGCGAGCGTCACCTCCGACACTGCTTTGCCGTCGCCGGTGACCAGGTTCAGCACACCCGGAGGCAGCCCGGCCTCTTCGAGCAGCTCCATGAGCAAGGTCGCGGCGAGCTGCTGGGAGTGCGCGGGCTTCCAGACGACGGTGTTGCCCATCAGCGCCGGCGCGGTGGGCAGGTTGCCCGCGATCGCGGTGAAGTTGAAGGGTGTGACGGCGTACACGAAGCCCTCGAGCGGCCTGTGGTCCAGCCGGTTCCAGACCCCGCGGGACGACATCGGCTGCTGCTCGAGGATCTGGCGTGCGTAGTGCACGTTGAACCGCCAGAAGTCGATGAGCTCACATGCGGCGTCGATCTCAGCCTGCTGGGCCGTCTTGGACTGGCCGAGCATCGTGGCTGCGTTCAGCGTGGCCCGCCACGGACCAGCAAGCAGGTCGGCTGCCTTGAGAATCACGGCCGCACGGTCGTCGAAAGACAGGTCGCGCCACCCGGGCGCCGCGGCGGCTGCGGCGTCGATCGCTGACGACGTGTCGTCGTGGGTGGCCTTGTGAAGCGTGCCGAGAGCCTCGGCGTGCGCGTGCGGCTGCGGGACGGTCAGTGGGTCACCACTTCCCATGCGGTGCCGACCACCCACGACCATCGGCAGCTCGCGAGGCTGCGACTCGAGAGTCTTCAGCGCCTGTTCGAGCTCGGCCCGCTCCGCACTGCCGGGGGCGTAGCCGAGGATGGGCTCGTTGACCGGCGCGGGTACCTGGGTGACGGCGTCCACTGTTGACCTCCGGAGGGGCTGCGTGCCCCCCATGGTGTCACGGGTCGGTCGTGCTCACGAGGGCGGCGAGCTCACTGGCGGCGTACCACTGGAGCGGCAGGTCGTCGAGGGCGTCGAACGCCCGGGTGAGCACAGCGGTCGACACGTCCGACGCAGCATCGGTGCCGTCGACCAGGAACGCCGCCACCCGGCCCAGGTCCAGCTCGGAGTCCACGGACACCCAGCCCACCGGCTCGGCGTCCGTCACGGCCGAGAGGACGCCGTCAGGCACATCGGCCACCACGACCACTCGGCGAAAAGGTGCCGCAGGGTTCTGGGTCAGCAGCTCCAACGAGCGCCTCGCGGCGTCGGCCGTGGCGTCGAACTCCAGCACCTCGTCGTCGGCGTCCGGGTGTGCGCCGCGCCGGCTCGTCGTCACTGCCGCCGCGAGGAAGGGAGCCGGCCCGACCACGGCGGACTCGATGAGCCCGGCCAGCCGGTCGGCGGTGAAGGGGATGTAGACGCGCATCAGCCAGCAGCCGGGTCGAGCTCGTCGAGGGCGTCGAGCAGAGACTCAGCGAGCACCTCGAGGTCGGACATCGCCTCCCGGTCTCCGTAGAGGCCGAAGAACACCGTCCCGTCGTAGCTGGTCACTCCGATCGTCAGAGCCTGCCCCTTGGCCAACGGAACCACCGGGTACGCCTCGAGCATGCGGGCCCCGCCGAGGAAGAGCGGGACCTGGGGACCGGGAACGTTGGTGACCACGAGGTTGAACATCCGTCGCGACAGCCCGGACGCCGCTCGGGCCCCCATCGCATGCAGCGTTGGGGGGCCAAACCCTGCCACGCCGGCCAGTGACCGAGCGCCCACGGCGGTGCCGGTCTCCTGATGGGCGCGCATGGCGTAGGAAGCCTGGTGCAGCCGCACGACAGGCGAGCCCTCGCCCACCGGGAGGTCGACGAAGTAGGAGACGACCGACGAGCCGCTGTCGTCAGGGGTCGAAACACTGACCGGGACCATGGCCCGCACACTGGTGCGCCCGTTGATCGGCTCGCCGCGCATCTGCAGCCACGACCGAAGCGCCCCGGCGATCACCGCAAGCACGACGTCGTTGACCGTGCCACCGTGTGCCGCGCGCACGCGGCGGAACCGGTCCAGCTCGGCTGACGCCGTGGCGAACCGTCGCGCCTCACCGATCTCGGTGTTGAGCGGCGAGGTGGGCGCAGTACGTGCGACGGTGCGCGCCATCCGGAAGAACCCCCCGGCGGTGCTGCCGACCCGCTCCGCCGCGCGCCGCACGTCACCGACGCCGTACCTGACGAAGTCGACCACGGCGGTCGGCCGCTGCACGATCTCACCGACGGCGCCGACCAGCAGGTCCAGGGAGGACGGCTCGTGCTGCGGATACCACTCGGCGTCTGACGACGGCTCGTCGACGGCTTCAGCTTCCGTGTCCAGCATTACCTGCCCGAGGTCGAGCGCCACGACGCCGTCGACCAGCGCCTGGTGCGACTTGGTGATGACCGCGAACCTGCGGTCCGACAGCCCTTCGACGAGGTAGACCTCCCACAGCGGGCGTTGCCGGTCCAGCGGCCGGCTCAGCAGCCGGGCCACGAGCTCGTGGAGCTGCTGGTCACCCCCCGGGCGGGGAAGCGCCGACCGGCGCACGTGGTAGCTGACGTCGAACGCCTCGTCGTCGACCCACACCGGCGCCGCCAGGTGACCCGGGACCCACCGCACCTTTTGCCGGTAGCGGGGGACCAGGGCGATCCGGTCGTGCACGAGTCGCACCAGCTGGTCAATGTCGAAGGCGCCCTTGGTACCCGGCGGTGGTGACTGGAAGACGGCGACGCCGCCCGTGTGCATCGGGGTGGTCGGCTCCTCCATGTACAGGTACGAGGCATCCAGTGCGCTCAGCCGCTCGACCACGACCTCATCGTCTCACGTTCACTCGGCGAGCCTCACGCCGAAGATCGCCTCCAGCTCAGCGGCCGTCTCGGCATACGACCTGTGGTGGACTCCGATGAGCCCCAGCTCGGCCGCAGCCCTCACGTTGGTCAGCGTGTCGTCGACGAACACACACTCATGCGGGTCGAGCCCCAGCCGCTCGGCTGTGTGCAGGAAGATCCGGCTCTCCGGCTTGCGCATCCCGACCTCGCCGGAGATGACGACGACGTCGAACATCTCGTCCCATCCGCTGCGCAGGTACTGGTCTCCCCACGAGTTGGACAGCAGCGCGGTCGCGCGTCCGGCGGCCCTGGCCCGCAGCACCAGGCCGGCCATGTCGGCCCGATGCTCGAACCGGGCGAACATCCGCACGAGCAGTCCCTCGGCCGGAAGGGCTGTGCCATCGCTCCTGCGCAGCCGCTCGACCAGCTGCTCCTCGAAGTCGGGCACCTCGAGCTCACCCCGCTCGAGGGCGTGCACCGGGTTGAACGTGGCCTCGGCGTATCCGGCGTCCCCGAACCACTCAGCCATGGCCACGCGGAACTCGGGGTACTCGATCCCGTCGTCTTCGCACCACGCGGACATGGCGTCGTCAATGCCCACCGTCAAGACGCCGTACCAGTCGACGATCAGCGCTCTTGGACCGGGCATCTGTCGATCCTAGGAGGGTCGACGCGCGACCCCGTCCGCCGCCTTCTAGGGTCGACGGGTGACCTCGAGGCAGACCCAACCCACAGAACCACCCCGGGCCGACCGCCGCCGCTGGTACGCCATGCCGTTCATCGCACTCGGTGTGGCCATGATCATCGTCGACGCCACGATCGTGAACGTCGCGATCCCATCGATCCAGCTCGACATCGGGCTGACCGTGCCCGACGCCGAGTGGGTCACCTCGTTGTACTCACTCGTCTTCGCATCGCTGCTGCTGACCACCGGTCGGCTCGGTGACATCTTCGGACGCCGTCGCCTTTTCGTCATTGGTGTCGTGGTGTTCATGCTCGCGAGCTTCGTCGCCGCGTCGAGCCACTGGCTGGACTCCGTCGCGGTACTGATCCTCGGCCGGTTCCTGCAGGGCATCGGCGGCGCGATGATCCTGCCTGCCTCGCTCTCCTCGGTGAACGCGATGTTCCAGGGCAAGGACCGGGCTGTGGCTTTCGCCATCTGGGGCTCCACAATCGGCGGGACCGCCGCTCTGGGTCCGCTGATCGGAGGCTGGCTGACCACCTCGTACGGCTGGGAGTGGGCCTTTCTCATCAACATCCCGATCGGCCTGTGCATCCTCTTCGGACTGTTCCGCTTCGTGCCTGAGACGCGAGACCCCAACGCGCGCCATGGGCTGGACCTGCCGGGCGCCGCCCTGTCGATCGTCGGGCTCGCATCCTTGGTGTTCGCCCTGATCGAGGGCCAGCGCTACGGGTGGTGGACCCCGACCGCAACGTTCAACGCCGTAGGCGTCGACTGGCCGCTGACGTCGGTCGCCCCCAGCGCGGTTGCGGTTGCGGTATTCGTGACCTGCTTGGTCGTCTTCCTGGCCGTCGAACGCCGAAGGGCGGCAAACGACGACGTCGTCCTGCTGGACTTCACCTTGTTCGAGATTCGCTCTTTCCGCTACGGCAACATCGCTGCTCTCATCGTCAGCCTCGGTGAGTTCGGTCTGCTGTTCGCCCTGCCGTTGTTCCTGCAGAGCGTGATCGGCTACTCGGCGTTCGACACGGGTATCGTCTTGCTTGCCCTGGCCATCGGTACCTTCGTCGCGAGCCCCGCGGCAGCCACGATCGCCAACCGCTACGGCGGGCGCACCGTCGTCCGGCTCGGCATGGTCCTCGAAGTCGTGGGGATCGTCGGCATCGGCCTGGTGGCGTCGACCACGAGCACTGGCTGGACGTTCGCGCCGTGGCTGGTGGTCTACGGGCTCGGCGTCGGCTTCGCCACGGCCCAGCTGACCGGTGTGGTCATGGCCGACATCCCCGTCGCGGAGTCGGGTCAGGGTTCAGCCGTGCAGAGCACCTCGCGCCAGATCGGTGCCGCCCTCGGGACGGCCATCCTGGGCGCGGTCCTCGTCATCTCTTTGGGGCGCAGCCTCCACGACGAGCTCACGACGATCGGCGTCCCCGAACCGCAGGCGACTCAGATCTCGACAGCGGTGAAGACCGAACCGACGCTGCTGGCCCTTCCGGACGCGCTCGTGCCGCCACAGCTCGACCTGACGCCGCAGGTGCGCCGAGCAGCCGACGAGGCGTTCGTCACCGCGATCCGCGACGTCGCCCTCGTGGCAGCCGGCTGGGTCCTCCTCGGGCTTGCGTCGACGATGCTCCTGCCCCGGGAGTCGGCCTCGCGGGGTGGCACCGCCGCACCGACTGGTCCCGGCGTCGACGAGGCGTAGCGCCGACTCAGCAGCACCGACTGAACCGCCGTGCGGTGGCGGGCCTCACGCCGATCGACGGAACCCACGGCGGCGTCGACGTGACACCGCAGGCTGCGGGGCCACCAGGGCCGCGAGCGAGTGAAGGGCCACGGCGGCGGGTGACTGGCTCGCCGTCTCACCCAAGGTGCGTCCGGCGAGCATCGATGCGTCCAACGCGGCACGGTCGAACGGGACCAGGTGAACCTCGGCGCATACTCGCGGTCCGAACTGCTCGGCCAGCTCGGCCAGCCGCGGCCGCAGGACCGAGGCCACCGCTGCGTCGGGGTCGCGACCCACCGCACTCCTGCGGCACTGGTTGACCACGACCTGGATCCGCGCCGCCGGCGCACGGTCGAGCACCTCGGGCAGGGCGCGGACGAGTCGGACCAGCCCGACCGGGTCGGCAGAGCCAACGGCGAGCACGACGTCGGACATCGCGAGTGAGGCCACCGTGGCCTCGTCGCGCTCGGGTGGGCCGACCTCCAGCGGCCAGGCGCTCAGCGACCCGGCACCGATGCCGAACCCGCAGTCCAGCACGACGAACGCGTGGTGGGCCACTGCCAACGACCAGACCGACTGCAGCGACGCCGCCCGAAGCTCGGGCCAGCGCTCCGGTCGGGCCATCCCGGTGAGCACCTTCAGGCCAGAGGGCAGCCCGGCCGACGCCCGGTCACAGGCCGTGGCGTCGAGCCTTCCGCCCGCGGCGAGCCGTGCGACCGACGCGATCCCGGATGTGTCGTCGAGCAGACCCAGCACCTGGGCGACGCTCGCACCGTAGGTGTCGACGTCGGCGAGCAGAGTGTCGTGCCCGAGTGAGGCGAGCCGGTCTGCAACGTTGACCGCAACGGTCGTTCGCCCGGGTGCGCCGGTCGGTCCCCAGACCGCGACCAGCTGCCCGGTCGGCGGCCGATGCTCCGCATCCTCCCCCACCGACGCGCCGTCGGGGGTGCTGGTCGGCGGCATGGGCACGCGGGAGGTGATCGCCCTCAGCACTGCGTCGGAGTCCGGGGGCACGACGGCACGCACCCCCCACGACGTCCAGACGTCGTCGTCGAGCGAGCCCTGGTGCGACACGTCGTGTACGACCACGACATCGACCCCGCACCGAGTGAGCCGGTCGACGGCATCACGGTCGAGCCTGCGGACCGAGGACGCGATCACCACGACGTCGCCCGCACCAGCCGCCGCGGCGGCCAGGACGTCGGGCAGGTCGACGCAGCGCCGGCCCAGCTCCGCGACACCGCCAGACTCACGCAGCCCAGCGATGACCGACGCCTCGTCGACGCGCGACGGGATCGCCAGGATGACCCGCGCCGTCACCGGCTCGCGACCCTGACAAGTGTCAACGACCCACGCGACGAAGCCCCCACCAGCGCAGCGACGTCGTCAGGTGCCACCGCCACGACGACGCCCGTCTCGAGGCTGGATCCTCCGAACCGCGAGCCGTCGTCGTCGACGCTGTCGACCGTGACTGCACTCAGCACGAGCCGTGGCCCACCCACAGGC
>JBAPUB010000265.1:0-4197 GCA_049282455.1 Actinomycetes bacterium | reverse complement strand
GACGTCGCCAGGGCGGCGAGGGTCGTCCAGCCGCCGGCGCTGCCGCCGCGGATTCCCAGGCGCTGCCCGTCTGCGTCGCCACGGTCGGCGAGGGCTCTCACGGCGGCCACGGTGTCCTCGACGTCGATCACGCCCCACTGGCCGCGCAACAGGTTCCGGTAGGCGCGTCCGTAGCCGGTGGAGCCGCCGTAGTTCACGTCGATGACGCCGATCCCGCGGCTGGTGAAGTACGCCTTCATCAGAGAAAGCCCGGGCGCCGCATGGGATGTCGGGCCGCCGTGGACGAACGCGAGATAGGGAGGACGTTCGTCGCTGGGTGCTGTGACGTCGCCGTTGCGGGGCGGGTACACGTGGGCGTGGACCACCCGCCCGTCAACGCTGGGAAGCGTCTCGGGGTGCGACTCGGAGAGGTACCGGGCGTCGGGAACTTCGTCGGTGCTGGCGCGAAGCGCCGTCAGCGAAGCATCGACGGTGTCGACGACGAACACTGTGCTCGGGGTCGTCGCGCTGCCTGCGATGCCCGCGACGAGCCGGCCGTGGACGCCGAGCTCCTCATGCCAGCCGAGACCGGAAGCGACGGGCTCGAGGTCACCGGTCGCAGGGTCGAGCAGCGACATCTGCGACTCACCGCGGCCATGGAGCACCACGAGGCGTCCGTCGTCGAGCAGCTGCATGGTGGTCAGGCCGAGCTCCCACAACGCCTGGCCGAACTCCTCCTCCCGGTTGACCAGCGGTATGACCGCGGACGTGCTGACATCGACCCGGTGCGGCAGCCACCAGCCGGTTCGGTCCGTGAGGCAGTAGAGCGACTCGTCGTCGGCCCACAGTGGGTTGAGCACCGACTCGTCGTCACCGCCGATCAGGGCTCGAGGTTGATGGCCGGGCGCAAGGTCCACGACGTACAGGGTCGTGCCGTCCCAGGGCATGCGGGGATGGTCCCAGGCGACGTACGCGAGCCGCTGACCGTCAGGCGACGGCGTGGGTGCGGCGAAGAAGTCGTGCCCATCGGCGAGCACCCGGACCGAGCCGTCGTCGTCGGCCGCCGAGCCGTCGAGGGGCACCGCCACGACCGCCCGGGAGACGGCGCCACTGCGGTGCGTCTCGCGAACCGCCCAGACCGAGTGTCCGTCGGGGGAGACGACGGGCTCGCCGTACCGGTGCTCGGCCGTGTCGTCCGGGGCGACGGTCAGTGGGTGCGGCTCGTCGTCGTCGGGCTTCAGGTACAGCCGCTGGTCGTCCCAGGCGGTGAAGACGACCCCGTGCCCCGACGCGTGCACCCAGGGCCGCGCTCCGTACTCGATGATTCGGCTGCGGGGGTTCCACTCGGCCGAGACGATGTCGGTGACCGTCTCACCGTCGAGCGAGCGCCCCACGAGCGCGTAGCGGCCGTCGTTCTCCGGCCGCCCTTCGATCCACCACGCGGCGACGCCGGTCGGCCCGGCCACGACGGCGGGATAGGACAGTGACCGGGTTCCGCGGGCCACGTCGGCCGCGGTGATCGGTGAGGGCCAGGAACCGAAGGGGAGGCTGTTCGTCATCTCGTCAACCTAGCCGGTCGACGACCAGCCGGGCACCGGAGTTGAGACGACTACGCTGGGCCGTCGTGACCGGTCGCAGCTACGAGATCCGCACCTACGGGTGCCAGATGAACGCGCACGACTCGGAGCGGCTGGCGGGCACGCTGGAGGCCGCCGGCTACGTGCCCGCGGTCGAGGGACACGAGGCCGACGTCGTGGTGTTCAACACCTGCGCGGTGCGCGAGAACGCCGACAATCGTCTCTACGGGAACCTGGGACACCTGGCTCCCGCGAAGTCCGCCCGACCTGGCATGCAGATCGCGGTCGGGGGCTGTCTCGCACAAAAGGACCGGGCGGAGGTCGTCCGTAGGGCCCCGTGGGTCGACGTCGTCTTCGGCACCCACAACCTCGGTTCGCTCCCGGCGCTGCTCGACCGAGCGAGGGTTCAGCACGAGGCCCAGGTGGAGATCCTGGAGTCGCTCGAGGTGTTCCCGTCGACCCTGCCGGCACGACGCGAGTCGGTGTACGCGGCGTGGGTCTCCATCAGCGTGGGATGCAACAACACGTGCACGTTCTGCATCGTCCCTTCACTGCGCGGTACCGAGAAGGACCGACGCCCCGGGGACGTCCTGGCCGAGGTGGCGGCACTGGTCGAGCAGGGGGTCATCGAGGTGACGCTGCTTGGCCAGAACGTGAACTCCTACGGGTCGGAGTTCGGTGACAAGGCCGCGTTCTCCAAGCTGCTTCGGTCCTGCGGGACCGTGACTGGTCTCGAGCGGGTCCGGTTCACCAGCCCCCACCCGCGGGACTTCACCGACGACGTCATCGAGGCCATGGCGTCGACAACGAACGTGATGCCCTCGCTCCACATGCCTCTGCAGTCCGGGTCGGACCGGGTGCTCAAGGCAATGCGCCGCTCGTACCGTCAGGACAAGTACCTGGGGATCATCGATCGGGTGCGTGCCGCCATCCCTGACGCGGCGGTCACCACCGACGTCATCGTCGGCTTTCCGGGCGAGTCCGAGGGCGACTTCGAAGCCACCCTGGACGTGATGAGGCAGGTCCGGTTTGCCGGTGCCTTCACCTTCCAGTACTCCCGTCGCGAAGGTACCCCGGCTGCCGCGATGGCCGACCAGGTTCCCAAGGAGGTCGTGCAGGAGCGCTACGAGCGACTGGTCGAGCTCGTCGACTCGATCACCTTGGAGGAGAACCGGCGTCAGGTCGGACGACGGGTCGACGTCTTGGTGTCCGAGGGAGAGGGCCGCAAGGATGGCGCGACGATGCGGATGAGCGGCCGAGCGCCCGACCAACGACTCGTGCACTTCTCCCTGCCGGACGGAGCTGGCGGTGCACCGGGGGTCAGGCCGCGGCCCGGCGACCTGGCCACCGTCGAGATCACCTACGGAGCCCCGCACCACCTCGTGTCTGACGCTGCGGTCGTGGATGTGCGCCGCACCCGCGCCGGTGACGTCTGGGAGTCACGTCAGGCGTCGGGCTGGGGCGGCCACACGTCGACCACCGCCGTGCCACGGGTCCTGCTGGGGCTCCCGAAGGTCCGCGGCTGACAGCCCGCAGCGTGCGGGTCAGTCGCCCGACTGGTCTCCACCGGAGTCGCCTGAGCCGGAGCCACTCGACCCGGAGTCGCCAGACCCGGAGCCGCCCGAGCTGGAGTCGCCCGAGCCGGAGCCGCCCGAGCCGGAGTCGCCCGAGCTCGAGTCTCCGGAGCCGGAGTCAGCCTGGGTGCCGGAGCCGTTGTCGTCGGCGGACTCGGTTCCCTGGTCGTCCTGCGACGTGCTGCCCTGGTCGTCGTTGTTCTGGCCCTGGTCGTCAGCGCTCTGGCCCTGGTCGTCGCTGTTGTCACCACTGGTGCCCTGCGGTGAGGTCGTGAGCCCGGTGCCCTGGTCGCCCTTGTCCTGGGCGGGCGGGTCGGTCGGCGTGGTCTGGTCGTCTGCGGGCTGGCCGGCGTCGGTGCCGGAGTCGGTCGTCGTGGAGTCGTCGGCGTCGCTGCTGCCGCTGTCCACGACCTGGACCACTGGCAGGGTCGGGCTGGTGTCAACGACAGCTCCTACCGCGGCCGCGCTGCCCATTCCGGCCACCACGAGCACTCCGGTACCGAGCATCACCTTGGCCAGACCGCTGGCTCGGCTCACGGCCGCAAACATCTGACCCACAAGAAGCTTCATGCTGCGTCTCCTCTTCGGCAGTCCGGCTGCCTGAGCGGCGGCTGCCGTCACAGGTCCGTTGACGTTGCTTGCTGCCGTCGCCGACAGGTCGCCCTTCTCGGTGAGAAGCGTGACGGGTTCGTAGAGGAAGGCGACCAGAGCCGGGTTGGCATCGGGCACCGGAACGTCGCCCAGCGGCCGCAGCAACCGGGCGATCTCCTCGGGGATCTCGTCGTAGCTCATCTCGATGGGGCAATCGTTGACGAGATGCTGAGGGGTACGGGTTCGACGGAGCTTTCTTCGATGAGCTTCTGGAGCTGGGCGACCGCGCGCCGCTGCAGCTGCTTGACCGCACCCTGGGTGCGCTCGGTCAGGTTGGCGATCTCGGCGATGGTCAGACCCCCGAGGACCCGTAGCAGCATGACCTCGGCCTGGTCGGGTGAAAGGGAGGCGAGCAGGGCCTTGATCTCGTCGTTCTCGACGGACACCACCGCCAGATGCTCAGCGCTCGGCGTCGT
>JBAPUB010000264.1:0-5029 GCA_049282455.1 Actinomycetes bacterium | reverse complement strand
GCGTACCGGAGGAGTCCCTGGGGCCGCTGCCCAGCACGACCGACACACCTTTTCGCGACCTGTCACTGGGACGGGCGATCCCGGGCCGCTCGTTCGCGGTGTTCGAGAAGGACCCGACGCTGGCCGTCCTCACGACCAGGCGCGACGAACGGGCCGACTGGATGGTCACCGGTCAGGCGCTGCAACGTGTGCTCCTCGTGGCCACGGTCGAGGGCCTGGTGTCCACCTTCGCCAACCAGCCGTTGGAGGAGCCGTCGCTGCGCTGGCTGGTCCGCGACCCCGAGCAGCCGATCGGGTACGCCCAGATGATCATGCGGATCGGCTACGCTGCGCCCGCCCCGGCCACCCCTCGCCGACCGCTGGACGACGTCATCATCAAGTGAGCCGCACAAGCTCGCCGTCGCGCGGGGTCACGGCCAGCCAGCCGAGCTCGTTGTGGATGCGCAGGGAGAGCGCAGCGGCTGCATCCGGCTCGCCATGCACCACGTAGACGACGTCGGGCGCATCGGGGATGCGCCCGAGCCAGCCGACCAGCTCGTCGGCGTCGGCGTGCACCGAGAACCCAGGAACAGCGACGACCTCCGCGTGCACCGGCACGTACCGACCGTGCATCTTCAGCTGCTTGGCCCCCTCGACCAGGTCGCGGCCGCGTGTGCCGACCGCCTGGTAGCCGACGAGCAGCACCGTGTTGCGGTGGTCGGGCAAGAGGTGCTTGAGGTGGTGGACCACTCGACCACCCGTAGCCATCCCGGAAGCCGAGACCACGATGCACGGGCGTCCAGGAGCGTTCAGCTCCATCGACTCCTGTGCCGTACGGGCGCGACGCAGGTCGCCCGGGTCGAACACCGTCGTTAGGTCGCCCAGGTCGTCGCGCAGCTCGGGGCTGTGCCGGTCGAGTGCGTGCTGGTAGATCTCTAGACCGGCCAGAGCCATCGGGCTGTCGACGAACACCGGCAGCGACGGGATCTCACCGGATGACATGAGCCGTCGCAGGGCCATGAGCACCACCTCGGTGCGGTCGACGGCGAAGGCCGGGATGAGGACGACACCACCGCGCCGCACCGTCCGGCGAACGGCATCGGCCAGGAGCTGCTCGCCGTGCTCTTCGTGGCCCCGGTTCCCGTAGGTCGACTCGACGACCACGACGTCGGACGCCGGAGGCGGCTCCGGAGGCTTCAGCAAAGGGTGCGACGGGCGGCCCAGGTCCCCGCTGAACAGCACGCGCCGACCGTGGGTGACGACCTGCACGGTGGACGACCCCAGGATGTGCCCGGCCGGCCGCCAGGTCGCCCGGACCTGCGATGCGACGTCGACGCCGGTGTCGAACGGCACCGGGGCGAACTGAGCGAGCATCCGCTCGACGTCGCTCGTGTCGTAGAGCGGCTTCGGGGGCGCGTGCTTGGAGAACCCCTTGGACGCCGCGTAGGCCGCGTCTTCCTCCTGGAGCTTCGCGCTGTCGCGAAGCACGAGGGCAGCAAGCTCCGCGGTGCCCTGGCTGGCGTACACCGGCCCGGTGAAGCCGTCGCGGGCGAGGACCGGAAGGAAGCCGCAGTGGTCCAGGTGCGCATGGGTCAACAGGACCGCGTCGAGCAGCGCGGGCGCCACCGGGAACGGTTCCCAGTTGCGGCGGCGCAGCTCGCGGATGCCCTGGAACAGCCCCGCATCGACGAGCACCCGTCGCACCGTCGAGCCCTCGGGGACCTCCAGCAGGAACTTGCTGCCCGTAACCGTGCCTGCGGCACCAAGGAAGGTGAGTGTCGGTTCGCCCATGGCACCCATGCTCGTCGCTGTCGGTCTGGCCCCCTAGGGTCAAGGGTCATGAGCAACGGACACCTGGTGTGGGTCGACTGCGAGATGACCGGGCTCGACCTGGTGAACGACGCCTTGGTCGAGCTGGCCGTCCTGGTCACCGACGACGAGCTGAACGTGCTGGGCGAGGGCGTCGACGTCGTCATCCGGCCCCCCGCGGAGGCGTTGGCGCAGATGGACGAGTTCGTGCGCACCATGCACACCACGTCCAAGCTGATCGACGAGCTCGACGCCGGCATCACTGTGGCCCAGGCCGAGGAGCAGGCCATGGACTACGTGACGCAGTACGTCCCCGACGTCCGCAAGGCCCCCATGGCCGGCAACTCGATCGCCACCGACCGCGGGTTCATCGCCCGCGACATGAAGACCCTGGACGCCCACCTGCACTACCGCATGGTCGACGTCTCCAGCATCAAGGAGCTGGCGCGGCGCTGGTACCCCAGGGCCTACTTCCAGGCACCGGCCAAGACGGGCAACCACCGTGCCCTGGGCGACATCCGCGACTCGATCGACGAGCTGCGCTACTACCGGGCTGCCGTGTTCGTCCCCCAGCCGGGCCCGGACAGCGAGACCGCCAAGGCACTTGCCGCGCAGGTGCAGTCGACCCAGGGGCCAACCTCCGGCTCCGAACCCGGCGATTCGGCCGCCCCAGGCACCCCCGGCTAGACTCGCCGGGCTGCGGTTCGCCGCGGTCTTGGTGGGTGTAGCTCAGTCAGGTAGAGCACCGGGTTGTGGTCCCGGTTGTCGCGGGTTCGATCCCCGTCACTCACCCCACGAAAGCCGGGTCCCATCGGTCTGAGGGCCGTTCAGCCCTGCCCCCGGGTCTGGTTGCGCCACAGACTGGGATCGTTCCCCGGAGGCGATCCCATGACCCACAACGGTCTCCCACCCCACCCGCTCAGCCGCAGGCAGTTCTTCACCGTCGTCGGAGGCAGCGCCCTGGGCCTCCTGCTCCCTGACTCGGCGTCAGCCGCCGACAGGGCCGCGCTGGCCGCCGGCTCGATGAGGTTGACCGGTGCCAGGCCCTTGAGGCTGGCCATGCACGTGCACGGAAGCTGGTCGGAGGGGCTCGGCAGCTGGGATGCGCAGTTCACCCAGGCCGCACTGAACAAGATCGACGTCCTGTACCTGACCGACCACGACTTCCGGGCCACCGGTTACCGCTACCTCAGCACGCTGGCCGACCCCAAGTGGGTCCGAAGTACCACCGGCAGTCTGGCTCGCCAGGACTCGACCGTGACCGCAGGTGCCGTCCGCCTGCTGGCGGAGAGCGCGTCGACGACGTCTGCTGCGTCGGTCACCCTCGCGGTCGAGCCGAAACCCACGGCGTTCAACAGGCTGCGGACCGGGATCGCCGGGCAGTCGCTGCGGCACACGATCGGCGCCTCGACGCTGTCCAACGGCGCCACGTACGAGATCGTCGTCGCCCTGTCGTACCACCCGGCCCGAGGTGGCCGTCCGGCCGGCAACTACGAGCTGTGCTACCGGTTCGGCGCGTTCGGGTCGTCGCGCTTCACCGAGAACAGCGGGCTTCGCGGCGTCGTGACAGCGCCGCGACAGGCGTCCGGGACGACGGTGACCCTCACGCCGACAGCGGACGTCGCAGCACTGTGGCCGGACATGCTCGCCATGGACAACTGCTTCTACGGGCTCGCCTTCGTGGCGAAGAGCCCGAAGAAGGGCGCCGTCGCGGACGTGAACATCTCCGCAGTGCAGTTCGTGCGGACGCAGAACGACCCAGCGCACGTCACCGCCAACCAGCAGGCCCTCATCAGCAGCTACGCCCCCCGGTTCCCCACGGTCACGGCCCGGGCCACCACTGAGGTGAGCAGACACCTGCCCGACATGAACCCCTTCGGCGTGCCGCAGTTCTTCTCCGACTACGCACTCGACACCTCGACCAACCACGACGCCTTCTACCGCGACCTGGTCGATGACATCCACTCCGGCCGAGGCGTCATCTCGTGGAACCACCCGTTCGGCTACAACGGCGGTCCGCTGCTCAGCAGCACCGAGAGAGCCGCCAAGCGTCGGACGGTCTACGACCAGCTGCGTGCCGTCGACGTCTACGGTGCGGACATCCTGGAAGTGGGATACACCCTCAGAGGAAACGTCGACACGAACTCCCACCTCGCGCTGTGGGACACGTTCTCCCGCCACGGTCGCTTCCTGACCGGCAACGGGACGAGCGACGACCACAGCGGCTTGACCTGGAAGTCGATGGGCAACGGCTTCGTCACCGGTGTGTGGGCGTCCTCTGCCGCAGACCCCGACATCGTCAGCGCCCTGTCGTCGGGCCGGGCGTATCTGAGTCACTGCGGGCGCTGGGTCGACGGGGAGCTGGACATGCTGGTCGACGACGTGGTGCCGATGGGCAAGGCGTCGGTCAGCAGCGCGGCCACCCGTCAGCTGAAGGTCTACATCAGCAACCTCCCGACCGGCGGTCGGGTCGAGATCGTGTCCGGTCCGGTCGACTCCTCGACGGCCCGGGACCCGGGGATGAAGGTCCTGAAGACACTCACCGCATCGTCCTTCGTCCAAGGAGTCGCGTCGCTTCCGGTCAGCACGACGACGTCCACGTTCGTCCGGGCGACCGTCAAGCGCGCAGACGGAACGGTGATCGGGAGCGGCAACCCGATCTGGCTGCTCCGCCAGGCGCCACCCGGTGGCATTCCCGCCGCGCGGGCCGCTTGACCCGCGGTCGGGCGCTAGATCAGGTCGAAGAGCCGGTCCATCACCTCGACGCCAAAACGCAGCGCCGATCCCGGAACCCGCTCGTCGATGCCGTGGAACAGCTCGGGGTACTTCAGCTCAGCCGGGAGCAGCAGCGGGGTCCAGCCGTAGGACTCGATGCCCAGCGGCACGAAAGCCTTGGCGTCGGTGCCGCCGATGTCGAGGTACGGGGCGACCCGGCCGTCGGGGTCGACCGCAGCCAAGGCGGTCGCGATCGCATCAGGCACGGGTCCGGTCAATGGACCTTCGAACGCCGGGTCGTGCCAGATGGTGTCCCGGGTGACGTACTCGCCCAGGAGGTCGTCGAGAACGGCGAGAAACTCGGTCTCGCTGCCGGGCAGGAACCGGCCGTCGATCACACCGCTGGCCGTGCCGGGGATCACGTTGGACTTGTAGCCGGCATCGAGCATCGTCGGGTTGGCCATGTGACGGAACGTGGCGCGCAGCTCGTCGGCCATCGACCCCATGCCAGCGACCAGGGCGTCGG
>JBAPUB010000263.1:0-7604 GCA_049282455.1 Actinomycetes bacterium | reverse complement strand
GCGGTAGGTGGTGCTGCTCGAACCGACGCCGCCGTTGCTTCTCCTGACGTCGTAGGTGTAGTCGAACGCCATGAACCTCCGACCGCTCGTCTCCCCGACCACCACGTTGCGTGCGCGGTGGTTGGTCCCCTTGTCGAACGGGTCACCGGCCCAGCGAGTGACCAAGGACTGGTCCGAGGCTTCGTAGGTCCAGCCGCGTGAGGAGCACATCGTCTTGAGCGCGTCACGCCGCGCGTTCGCGCCGTACCAGGCGAGCAGCCGGAGGGCGGCGACGACCAGCAGGACTGCCGCGAGGACGAATGCTCCTGACAAGCCCACCTCAGCCTCCTCGGCCGGTCGGGGGAAGTCTGCCGCCTCGACCGGACCAGAGGGTGGTCAAAGCCCGAGATCGGCCAAGGAGAAGACGTAGCGGTAGGGCAACCCGCTGGCCTCGATGGTCGGCGCGGCACCTCGCTCGACGATCACGACGACACCGACGACGTCGGCGCCAGCCTCACGCAGCGCGTCGACGGCGGTCATGACCGATCCGCCAGTCGTCGAGGTGTCCTCTACTGCAACGACCTTTCGCCCGGCGACGTCGGGGCCCTCGATCCGTCGCTGGAGTCCGTGCTGCTTCTCGGACTTGCGCACGACGAAGGCGTCGAGTGACCGACCTTGGGTCGCGGCCGCGTGGAGCATCGCGGTGGCCACCGGGTCGGCACCGAGCGTCAGGCCGCCGACGGCATCGAACTGCCAGTCCTCCGTCAGCTCGAGCAGCACGCGGCCGACCAGTGGAGCGGCTCGTGCGTCGAGCGTGATCCTGCGCAGGTCGACGTAGTAGTCGGCCTCCTTGCCCGACGACAGGACGACCCGGCCGTGCACGACGGCCTTGTCGAGGATCTGCTGCTTCAAGACGTCTTTGTCGGCCACGCGTCCAGGCTAGTGTGCGGTGGACCTGACTCCGACAGGTGCTCGGCCCGTTGCTGTTGAGGGGGACGTGTGGCCATCATCGAGGTGCACGACGTCCACAAGACCTACCGTCGACGACGACGGCCCCCGAAGGCTGCACTCGACGGACTCGACCTGAGCGTCGACGAAGGTGGCGTCCACGGGTTCCTCGGACCGAACGGCTCGGGCAAGACCACGCTGCTGCGCTGTCTGCTGGGGCTCGCGCGAACTGACTCCGGCGAGATGTCCATGTTCGGCAAACCGACGCCGGGCGCGCTGCCTGACTTCGTCGGTGACGTCGGGTCGCTGCTCGAGAGCCCCGCATTCTTCCCGCCCTACAGCGGGAGGCTGAACCTGTCGCTGCTGGCGACCTCGCAGCACATTCCCCGCCCTCGGGTCGACGAGGTGCTCGAGATCGTCGGGCTCACCGACGCAGCCGACGACCGGGTCAAGGGCTACTCACTGGGCATGCGCCAACGGCTGGGGATCGCCGCGGCCATGCTCAACCGACCGCGTGTTCTCGTTCTCGACGAGCCGAGCAACGGGCTCGACCCGGCCGGCATGAAGGAGGTGCGCCATCTGCTGCGGCAGCTGGCCGACCAGGGCACCACCGTGCTGCTGTCGTCGCACTTGCTCAACGAGGTGCAGCAGATCTGCGACCAGGTGACCATCGTCAGCCACGGACGCCGAGTCACCACCGGAACGGTCGAGTCGGTGCTCACGTCGCACACCGGCCACGCCGTGCGTCTGGGGATCGCCGACGCTCCCGCCGCCGTCGCGATCCTGACCTCCGCGGGCTTCGCCGCGCGCGACGAAGGTGGGCTCGGCGTCGTCGTCGACAATGCTCCTGACGCGTCGCTGGTGACCAAGGCCCTCGCCGACGGCGGACGCTACGTCTCCTGGCTCCAGCCCGAGAGGGAGGGCCTGGAAGAGGTCTTCCTGCGGCTCACCGCGGAGCCCGACGTACCGAGCGGCTCGCAGCAGGAGGTGCCCTCGTGACTGCGTCAACCATCCCGGCCGGACGCGGCGAGCTGCGCGGTGCCGGGGCCTTCACACCTCTGCTGCGTTCGGAGATCCGTCGGGTCAGCCACCGGCGGTTCTACCGGGTCTGCTCGCTGCTGCTGCTTGCGGGGATCGTCGTGGTCAGTGCCATCGTCTTCTTCCACAGCGACCAGGTGGACACCATTCCTCCCGCCGCACAGCAGGCCTACGACCGTGAGCTCGCACGCGAGCAGTCGTACTACGCACAGTGCCAGCAGCAGGCCGAGTCCCAGCAGCAGGCCGCGATCGACGTCTGCGGCCCGCCGCCCGAAGAGTCCCTGAGCGTCTACGACTTCGCAGGGGCCCGCCCCTACCAGGCCAAGGAGGCACTGCTGCCGGTGGTCATCTCGGTCAGCGTGGCCTCGGCGATGCTGGCGTTCCTCATCGGCGCGAGTGTCGGCGGTGCCGAGTGGTCTTCGCGCTCCATGACCCTGCAGATGCTGTGGGAGCCACGGCGGCTGCGTCTGCTCGTGACCAAGTGGCTGGGTCTGGCTGTCGTCATGACCCTCACAGGGGCTGCCAACCTCGCCGTAGGGCTGGGCCTGGGCGCGCTGACCACTTCGCTTCGAGGCACCTGGGCCGGACTTCCCGCCGACTTCTGGGGCCAGCTCATCGGCGCATCGGCTCGCGGTCTGGTCCTCATCCTCTTTGCGACCACGGTCGCCTACGCGATCTCGATGCTCGTGCGCAACACCGGGGGTTCTCTTGGCGTCGCGTTCGTGTACTTCGCCGTAGCCGAGCTCGGGATCCGCGCATCCCTGTCCAAGTTCGGCCCGGACCGGTACCTGCTGTCTGGCAACGTCGCAGCCTGGATGAGCAACCACGGCGTCGACATTCCGGGCCGGGTGACCCAAGACGACCAGGGCAACTCGAGCCTGTCCATGGTCCACCTGTCGAACGTGCACGGCCTGATGGTCATGTCAGCGTTCCTCGTCGTCGTCGTCATCCCCGCCGCGTGGTCGTTCAAGCGCCGCGACGTCGGATAACCGTGGACACCGTGAACACCGTGGACACCGTCGTCCTGCTGCACTCACCCCTGACCTCCGCGACGGCATGGGGTCGTTGGCCCACCGTGCTGCGCGAGGCAGGACTGGACGTCGTCGTTCCCGAGGTCCTGGACGACGACGTCCCCCCGTACGCCGGGCGCTACGTCGGGCGGGTCGCCGTCCAGCTGCGCGAGGTGCTCGGCACCAAGCCCTGCCTGTTGGTCGCTCACAGCGGCGCCGGACCACTCGTCCCCCAGGTTGGGTTCGCCCGGCACGCCGCGGGCGCACGCGTGACCGGGTACGTGCTCCTCGACGCCATGCTGCCGCGGGCGCTCAGGGCGGCGACCCGCCTGGAGCTCATGCGCGTCGACGACGAGCCGTTCGCTGTCGAGCTGGAGTCCGCGCTGCGTCGCGGCGAGCGGTTCCCCGACTGGTCCGACGGCGACCTGCGCGAGGTCATCCCCGACGACAGCGACCGCACCCTTCTGCTGGCCGGGCTCCGACCGCGGACCCTGGACTTCTTCACCGAACCGCTGCCCCTGCACGAGGACTGGCCCGACGCGCCGGTCGGCTACATCCGACTGTCCGACCCTTACGACCCGTCAGTTCGCACCGCTCGACAACGAGGGTGGCCGGTGGTCGTCCGGGAGTCGAACCACTTCGCGGCCGTGACCGATCCCGGTCTGGTGTCGGCGGCGCTCTTCGAGCTCTTCGACCACTTGTTCGCCGAGACGGCGACACCTCACTGACGCGAGGTGCGACTCCGACGCAGGCGTTCCAGGCGTCGCACCACATCCCTGGGCAACAGTCTGGACGTGCCTGCCATCGCCTTGTACTGCAGTCCAGGCACGCTGACCGTCTTGCCGCGTCGCAAGTCGTCCAGCGCATCGCCGACGACACGGTCGGCGTCCAGCCACATCCAGTCGGGCTGACCTGACATGTCCAGGCCTGCTCTGTCGTGGAACTCGGTGTGGACGAAGCCCGGACACAGCGCCATGACCTTCACCCCGGTCCCCGACAGCTCACCGGACAGCCCCTGGCTGAACGTCGTGACCCACGCCTTGGCCGCGCTGTAGGTGCCGAACGGGAAGAACCCGGCGACGCTCGACACGTTCACGACCGAGCCATGGCCGCGTTCAACCATCGCGGGCACAGCTGCATGGGTCACCCGCAGGACCGCCGTCACCAGGACGTCGACCAGAGCCTGTTCGGCGTCTACCGACCCGGAGACGAACCTCTGGTTGAGCCCGAACCCTGCGTTGTTCACCACCAGGTCGACGGGCCGCTGACGGTCGCCCACTCGCTGCTCGACGACGAGCAGCTCGTCACGCCGCGAGAGGTCAGCGGGAAGCACCTCGACGGGGACTCCGAACGTGCCGGCGACCTGGCCCGCGACCGTCCGCAGACGGTCGGCGTCACGGGCCACCACGATGACACCGTGCCCCGACGAGGCCAGCCGGTCCACGAACTCTCGGCCGATCCCGGACGTCGCCCCCGTGACCAGAGCGGTCCTCAACGGTGACGCCGTTCGTCCATCGTCGCCAGATCGGCCAACAGCGCCTCACGCAGCGGCTGTGTCTGGGCCTGCACCAGGTGGAACATGGCTTCGCGAGCCCACCGCTGCGCCGGCGACAGCAGCATCATCGCGGCCCCACCTTGTGCGGTGACACGCGCCGCGGTGACCCGCTGCAGGAGCTCCAGCGAGTGCGCCCGAAGGCGCACCCTCTCGTCGAGCGCCTCCTCCGGTGCCACCCCGTCGATGAGGCCGTAGACCCTTTCACGCAAGGGAATGACCTGGTCGGCGAACGCCTGAGCGGCCGCGACGGCCGCCCGCTGGGAGCGCTCGACACCGAGTCGGTTCAGGTCACCGAGCGCGGCGCGCATCAGTCCGAAGATCGCCGGACTCGTGTTCGCCGTCCGTTGCGCGTCGACGGCGAGCCAGTCGTCCCTGGGAACGAGCGCGGCCACCTCGTCGTCGTTCACGACGACTTTGTCGAGCCACACCCCGACGGTCGACGTGGCGCTCATCGCGGCCAGAGCCAGCGGCCCGGTCACGACCAGCCCTGGTCGCTCGACCGCGGGGATCAGGACCTGGACGACGTTTCCGTCGTCGGTCTGCGCCATCAGCAGCAGGACGTCGGCGATCCCCCACGACGTCACCCAGTCCAAGGACCCGCTGATCTGCCAGCCGCCGGGCACGCGGGTGGCCCGCACGGCCGGGTCGCCCCGGCGTCGCAGGTGCGCGAACGCGACCGCACCCAGGGACCTGCCGGACACCAGGTCCGCGGCCCACCGCTCGGCGAGGGCAGCGTTCTGCGTCGTGAGGGCTGCCTCCATCGGTGAGCGGTGCTGGGTAGCGACGAACCACACCGCACCGGACGCCGCCGCGAGCAGCTCCACGATCTCGCGGCCGACCGAAGCCGGAGCTCCGGCGCCGCCGCGCGACGTCGAGACGTTCGCCCCGAAGAAGCCTCGGTAGGCGAGGGCGTCGGTGTGGCCCCTCGAGACCCCGTCGACGTCGATGGCCTGGGCCTCGACAGCGATCCGGTCCACCGCCAGCCGGACCTGGGCTACGACCGGGTGCCCCACCGTCTCGGGCCACGGCCCGATCACGTCGAGGGCGGTCGTCACGCCCGCCAACCTAGTCCGCCTTCGGGCAGGGCCTACGGTGAGTGCGTGACCGACGTACGCACCCCGCTGGTCCCCCACCTGCGCGGCCTCGGCACGACCATCTTCGCCGAGATGTCGGCCTTGGCCCTGAGGACTGGTGCCGTCAACCTGGGACAGGGCTTCCCCGACACCGACGGACCGTCCTCGGTCGCGCAGGCGGCCGCCGACGCCGTCCTGAGCGGACGCGGAAACCAGTACCCGCCAGGTCCGGGCATCCCCGAGCTGCGCAAGGCGATCGGTGACCACCAGCTCGCCGAGTACGGGGTGCACCTCGACCCTGACAGCGAGGTCCTGGTCACCGCGGGAGCGACCGAGGCGATCGCCGCCGCCATGCTCGCCCTGGTCGACGACGGCGACGAGGTCATCGCACTCGAGCCGTTCTACGACTCCTACGCCGCGACAGTGACCATGGCTCGGGGGACGATCGTGCCGGTCCGGCTGTCGGCCCCGGACTTCGGCCTCGATGAGGCCCTCCTACGAAGCGCAGTCACCGACCGGACGCGTGTGATCCTCCTCAACTCACCACACAACCCGACGGGTGCCGTCCTGTCCGCGAGCGAGCTCGCGCTCGTGGCGTCGGTGGCTAGTGACCACGACCTTCTCGTCGTCGCTGACGAGGTGTACGAGCACCTGGCCTTCGACCGCGCGCACACACCGGTAGCCGCTCTGCCCGGGATGCGCGAGAGAACAATCACGATCAGCAGCATCGGCAAGTCGTTCTCGTACACCGGGTGGAAGATCGGATGGGTGACCGGCCCCAAGTCGCTGGTGTCAGCTGTACGCGCGACCAAGCAGTACCTCACCTTCGTCAGCGGTGGGCCGCTCCAGTACGGGGCGGCGTACGCCTTGACCCACGAACGACGTTGGGTGGACCAGCTTCGCGATGACCTTGCGCGTCGTCGTGACCTGCTGTGCGAAGGGCTGACGGCCCTCGGCCTCGCGGTCCATCGACCAGGTGGCACGTATTTCGTCACGACTGATGTTCGTTCCCTCGGGTGGGCCGACGGCATGACGTTCTGCCGCGAGCTTCCCGAACGGGCCGGAGTGGTGGCGATCCCCTGCTCGCCGTTCTACGCCGACCTGGACGCCGAGGCAGCAGCCATGGTCCGGTGGACGTTCTGCAAGCGGGATGCCGTCCTCGACGAGGCCCTCATGCGGTTGTCAGGGTCAGACCTGAGCCCTCGTCGCTGACCTCGACCAGGACCTCGTCGCCGTCCTTCACGTCTCCCGCGATGAGCAGCCTCGCCAGCGGGTCGCCGATGGCCGTCTGGATCAGACGGCGCAGCGGACGCGCCCCGTAGGCCGGGTCGTAGCCCTCGGTGGACAGCCAGGCCCGCGCCTCGTCGGTGACGTCGATGGTGATCCTCCGGTCGGCCAGCCGCTGGTCCAGCGCCACGACCTGCAGGGCCACGATCCTTGCCAGCTCGTCCGGTGACAGCGCGTCGAAGAGCACGACGTCATCGAGCCGGTTCAGGAACTCCGGCTTGAACGTGGAGCGCACCATGGTCATGACCGCCTCGGCCTTGGCGTCCGCGTCGAGGCCGCCGTCGACCAGGAACTGCGAGCCGATGTTGGATGTCAGCACCAAGATCACGTTCCGGAAGTCGACCGTGCGACCTTGTCCGTCGGTCAGCCTGCCGTCGTCGAGCACCTGCAGCAGGATGTCGAAGACCTCCGGGTGCGCCTTCTCGACCTCGTCGAGGAGGACCACGCTGTACGGACGACGCCGCACGGCCTCGGTCAGCTGCCCACCCTCCTCGTAGCCGACGTACCCGGGAGGCGCTCCGACGAGTCGGGCGACCGAGTGCTTCTCGCCGTACTCGCTCATGTCGATGCGCGTCATCGCACGCTCGTCGTCGAAGAGGAACTCGGCGAGTGCCTTCGCGAGCTCGGTCTTGCCGACGCCGGTCGGGCCGAGGAAGAGGAACGAGCCGGTGGTGCGGTCCGGGTCGGAGACGCCGGCGCGGGCCCGGCGTACGG
>JBAPUB010000262.1:0-18523 GCA_049282455.1 Actinomycetes bacterium | reverse complement strand
GGGTCGAGGTGAGCCAGAGTGGTGCAGATCTCGTGGACCACACGTCCGTCGACAGGCAGCGACATGTGTCCGACTCCGCGGACGAAGACGTTACGGGCACGCAGGTCGGGGTGCTGCAGAGCCGCTGACGGTTTCGGCGACACCAGCTGGTCGAGGTCGCTCCAGATGGCGACCATCCGGGTGCTGCACTGGGGTGCAGGTCCGCCCAGCTCGCGAAGCAGGTCGCTCCCGGGCCGCAGCTGCCTCACCAACGGGTGTGGAAGCAGGTAAGCGGTCGTCGTCCCCTCATGGGGCGTGCCCAGGGTCACGAGGGTGTGGACGCGCTCGTGGCCCCCCAGCTTCTGCACGTAGTAGCGGGCGACGAGCCCACCCATCGAGTGACCGACGACATGCACTCTTTCGTAGCCGGTGTCGGCGCAGACACTCTCGACGAGAGCGGCCAGCCGCTGGGCGACCTCACGAATGTCATCGGCAAGGGGGGAGTAGTTCAGGGCGAGGACCCGGCCGAACCCGCGCCGGCGAAGCCCACGACGGAGCAGGGCGAAGATCGACCGGTTGTCGACCATGCCGTGGACCAGGAGGATCGGCGTCCCCGCAGCCTCGACGTCGCCGACCACCAGTCCGCGCTGCATGGGCGGCAGGTCGCCGAGGGTGAACCGGCCGACCTCTTCACGCACCTTCTCCTCGGCCAGGCCGAGGGGGTACAGCGCGAGGTGTGCTGCGCTCCACGCCGCCTCGAGGGCAGCTCCGCGAAGGCCGGTCGGGGACATGACGGCACGCAGGCCCATCAGGGCCTGGCCCGACGACGTGGCCCAGGCAGGTGTCGACACTCGCGCCACACTGCCTCCCTCCCACTCGTACCGAGCCCTGGGACGGTAACCCCGGTCAGTGCCGGAGTCCCGACCGAAACGCCTCTCGATGCCCTTCTGTTACCGACCCGGCTACGCTGCGAAGCGTGCCCGCCACCGATTCGGCCCAGCCGGCCCGCTCGACGTCTCCTGTACGTGTCGTCATCGCCAAGCCCGGTCTTGACGGTCACGACCGAGGGGCGAAGGTCGTGGCCCGGGCGCTGCGCGACTCCGGCGTCGAGGTCATCTACACGGGGTTGCACCAGACACCCGAGCAGATCGTCGACGCGGCGATCCAAGAGGACGCCGACGCCGTCGGTCTGTCGATCCTCTCCGGCGCGCACCTGACCCTCTTCCCGCGCGTGGTCGAGCTGCTCAAGGAGCGTCACGCCGACGACATCGTCGTGTTCGGCGGCGGCATCATCCCCGACGCCGACATCCCCACGCTCACCGAGGCCGGCGTGGCCAAGATCTTCACGCCGGGGACGCCGACGCACGACATCGTCGAGTGGGTCAAGGCCAACGCTGGGCACTGACCGCTGATGACTCCCTTAGTCCTGCGCCACGCGCTCGCGACGGTAGGTCAGTGGTGTCGTCGGGTCGGGGCTGTCGATCTCGCGTGCGAGGCGGTGACCGTCGAACACCGACTCGCTGATCGGGCGCGGAGCGACGACATCACCGATCGCGTACACCGCCTCGATGCCGGCGTCAGCGAGGGACTGCGGGTCTGAGGTCAGCCCACGATGAAGCGCATCGTCGGGCTGCTGCTGGGTGACCAGGACGACGGCGTCGGCAGCCATGGACCAAGGCTTGTCGAACTCGTCTCGTCCGGTCACGCTGTCCTGCCCGATGGCGGTCAGGGTGACTCCCCGATGGACCCGAACCCCTGAGCGGTTCAGATGCTGACGCAGCATGTCTCCTTCGAGCGAGGCGTCGGAGACGGGTGACACGACGGCGTGGCTGGTGACCAGCTCGACCTCGAAGCCCTCGCCTACAATCTGTTCGGCGATCCCTGGTCCCACGAAGTACCAATCGGTGTCGTAGACGACGACCCGTCGACCCTGGGGTCTGCGTCCCTCGACCATGACCTGCTCGGGGGTCAGCACGTGTGCTGACTCGGCGCCGTCGACGGGCTGGTGGTCGTGCGGCTGGACGCCGTCACCGCGCCAGTGCGAACCCGTGGCGACCACGACGATCTGCGCGCCGTAGCTGAGCACGTCGTCGACGTCCAGCCGGCGTCCGGTGATCACCTCGACGTTGGTGAGCTTGCCCAGCTGGATGGCGCGGTAGTCGGTGACCCGTCCCCAGTCGCCGAGGGTCGGGAGCCGACGGATCCAGCGCATGCGGCCGCCGATCTCGCTAGCGGCATCGACCAGGTGCACGGCCTCGAACCCGCGCTTGCCCAGCACCATGGCGCACTCCATGCCGGCCGGACCCGCGCCAACGACCAGGACGGCGCGGTCGGCGTTGCTGGCCTTGGTGAACAGCTCGGGGTGCCAGCCGCGCCGGAACTCCTCGCCAGCGGTCGCGTTCTGGATGCACCCCACGTGGTTGAACGTCTCCTCGCGGGCGATGCACACGTTGGATCCGGTGCACTCGCGGATCTCGTCAAGACGTCCGTCGCGGATCTTCTGCGGCAGGAACGGATCGGCGATGGCCGGACGCGCCGCCCCGATCACGTCGAGGTGCCCGCCGCGCACGATGTCGGCCATCAGGTCGGCAGAGGTGTAGCGGCCGACGCCGACGATCGCCTTGGTGGTGGCCTGCCGGACCTGGTCGGTCCACGGACGCTCATGGCCCTCCGCGTAGTAGCGCGAGGTGCCGGAGTCCTCGGGCCACACTCCGACGTTGACGTCGAACAGGTCGACCAGCGGCTGGGCCATCGAGATGAGCGAGAGCATGTCGTCGGTCTGGATGCCCGGGAGTCCGTCTCGGCCGTTGACGGGAATCCGGGTGGCGACGGCGCAGTCGTCACCGACGGCGTCACGGACCTGCTCGAGCGTCTCGAGCCAGAACCTCCCGCGGTTGGCGAGAGAGCCGCCATACCCGTCGCTGCGTCGGTTGAGCTGGGTCGAGAAGAACTGGCTGAGCAGGTACCCGTGAGCTCCGTACACGTACACGATGTCGAACCCGACGTCGCGCGCCCTGCATGCCGCGTCGACCCACTCGCGCTGGATCCGCGCGATGTCGTCGACGGTCAGCTCCTTGGCCAGGCCACCCCAGACGAGCTCACTGACCGCCTGGCTCGGCGCGACGCGAAGGGCCCGCGACTGGCCGTTCTCGCTGAGGGCGCCCCCGTGGAACAGCTCGACGCCGGCCAGCCCGCCGTGGGCGTGGATGGCGGTGGCGCTCAGCCCCAGGGCCGCGGCGTCGTCGTCGTCCCAAAGCAGCGCCGAGACGGCTGGTGACTCCTCGGACTCGACCGAGACCGACGTGTAGTCGACGCAGACCCCACCCCAGCCACCCTCGGCCTTGATCGCCCGGAAGGCTGCCTGGGCGCGTGGCTTCTCGACACCGAACCCCGAGGCGTGGGGGACCTGGTAGAAGCGGTTCGGCAGGGTCTTGGGCCCCAGGGCGAGTGGCTCGAACAAGATGGCGTGCCGCTGGTCCATCGGCCCTCCAGGCTGGGTGCTGATCGGTCGTTCAGCACGGTCAGGATGCCACGGGACTGACGTCTCCGGGCGGTGGTGGCCGGGTTTCCACAGCCTCGAGCGCAGCCTTGAGCGCAGGGGCGAGGCTCGATACACTCGAACACATGTTCGAATCCGTGTCCTCGCTGCCTGGGTCCGTGCTCGACGACCCGCTCGAGGGTGTGTGGCCCGAGCTCGCTGCCTGTCGACCCGTCAGCGACGACGAGTGCGCAGCGTGGTGCGCTGCCCAGGAGCCGAGCGTCGAGGTCGTCGCAGCCCTGACGTCGTTGCATCGCGAGCAGCTGACCGACGCCGGTCGGATCGATGCGGTTCTCGCCTGGGAGCGGGTCGCGACCTGGGCGCAGGCTCAGACCTTGGCCCCCCTCGTCGACCTGGTCGGCGTCCAACCGGTTGACCCCGCCTCGGCCACCGACGCGGCTTCGCTCTCCGACGTACTCGAGCAGTCGGCCTGCACCGAAGACGCTCAGGTGGCCCTGCGCCTGTCCGATGTGGTCATGCGCCACCGGCTGGTCGTGGCCCGGGAGCTCACCACTCGGTTGCCCGCCACCTACGCGTCGTTACGTGCCGGTCGGATCACCTGGTGGCATGCCTTGGCCCTGGCCGAGTCGGTGCACGGTGTCGACGACCGGATCGCCGAGCTGGTCGAGCACGAGGTCCTGCCCGCGGCCGAGCGTGGCACGCTGGCCAACACGCGGCGGGCGATCCAGCGCGCCCTGACCAGACACGATGCTCAGGGCGTCGCCGACCGGCACGAGGCAGGCAAGGCCGTCAGCGACGTCGTCAGCTGGCCCGAGCCCGACGGACTGGCTGTGCTGCCGGTGCGAGGCACGGCCATCGAGGTCGCTCGGCTGCAGCGGGTCGTCGACCAGGCCGCGGCTCGCGAGCCTGAAGACGGTCGGATGATCGGACGCCGCAGGGTCGAGGCTCTGGTCGGCCTGCTCTGCCGGTCGAGAACCGACCACGGCGCACGAACCAGCGAGGGGGTGCAGGTGCAGGTGGTGGTCGACCTACCCACCCTGTCCGGTCTGGCGGACAACCCCGCGGTGATCCCCGGGTACGGACCGGTGCCGGCGCCGATCGCCCGCGAGTGGGCCGCCGATGCGAGCAGCTGGAGGCGACTCGTGGTCGACCCGGTCACGGGAGCGCTCCTCGACTACGGTCGCACGCGGTACCGACCACCGCCGGGGGTCGAACGTCCGCCCACGCTCTCCACACGTTGTGCCGTTCGCACCATCGGCTCAAGACGTTCACGGGCTGGTCGGTGCTGCGCCGTCCCGACGGTGCCGCAGCGTGGACGAGTCCGACTGGTCGGCTGACCGTGGTCGAGCCTCACCACCAGCTTCACGCCTGACCGGTCAGGTCTAGGCTCGCAGGCGTCAGACGTCGTCCGGCGAGCCTGCAGGAGCTGTGCGTGGATCTGTTCGAGTACCAGGCCAAGGAGCTGTTCGCCGATCACGGCGTGCCAGTGACGCCGGGCACCGTCTGCGAGACCGCCGCGGAGGTTCGGGCTGCGGCCGAGGCGTACGGCGGCACGGTCGTCGTCAAGGCGCAGGTCAAGACCGGGGGCCGCGGCAAGGCGGGCGGCGTCAAGCTCGCCGGTTCGCCGCACGAGGCCGAGGAGGTCGGGGGCCAGATCCTCGGGATGGACATCAAGGGCCACACCGTGGGACGGGTCCTGGTCACCCCAGCCGCGGACATCGCCGCCGAGTACTACGTCTCGTTCCTGCTCGACCGGGCCAACCGCTGCTACCTGGCGATGGCCAGTGTGGAGGGCGGCATGGACATCGAGGAGGTCGCGCGGACCAAGCCGGAGGCCCTGGCCAAGGTCAGGGTCGACGCACTGGCGGGCGTCGACGCGGTCAAGGCCGACGAGATCGTGTCGGCGGCCCGGTTCCCCGATGACGTCGCCGCACAGGTGTCCGACGTGCTGGTGCACCTGTGGCAGGTCCTGGTCGCCGAGGACTCGACGCTGGTCGAGGTGAACCCCTTGGTCAAGACGTCCGACGGTCAGGTCCTCGCCCTCGACGGGAAGGTGACTCTGGACGGCAACGCCGACTTCCGCCACCCCGGTCACGACGCCCTCGTGGTCAAGGACGAGGCGGACCCGCTCGAGCTGGTGGCCAAGGACAAGGGCCTCAACTACGTCAAGCTCGACGGCGAGGTCGGGATCATCGGCAACGGTGCCGGGCTGGTGATGAGCACCCTTGACGTCGTCGCCTACGCCGGCGAGGACTTCGGCGGCGTGGAGCCGGCCAACTTCCTCGACATCGGTGGCGGCGCCTCGGCGCAGGTCATGGCCGATGGCTTGGAGATCATCCTGGGCGACCCGCAGGTCAAGGCCGTTCTGGTCAACGTGTTCGGGGGGATCACGTCCTGCGACGCCGTCGCCGACGGCATCGTCCAGGCGTTCGGCATGCTGGCCGACCGCGGCGACGCCGTGACCAAGCCGATCGTCGTGCGGCTCGACGGCAACAACGCCATCGAAGGACGGCGGATCCTCGACGAGGCCGAGCACGACGTCATCGAGCTCGTCGACACCATGGACTCCGCGGCCCGCCGGGTCGCCGAGCTGGCCGCGGCGTCCAACTAGGACTCCCACGCACTACGCAGACAAAGGGGACGACGAATGTCGGTCTGGCTCGACAAGGACAGCCGCATCCTGGTTCAGGGGATCACCGGCTCCGAGGGCACTAAGCACACCCGCCGGATGGTGGCGTCCGGTGCTCAGGTGGTCGCCGGCGTGACCCCCGGGAAGGGCGGCCGAGACGTCGACGGCATCCCGGTCTTCGACGACGTCGCCGCAGGCGTCGCGGCCACTGGGGCTGACGTGGCCGTCGTCTTCGTGCCGCCCCGCTTCGCGAAGGCCGCTGTCGTCGAGACCATCGACGCCGGCGTCCCCCTGTGCGTGGTGATCACCGAGGGCATCCCGGTGCAGGACTCCGCGCAGTTCTTCCAGTACTCCCAGAACTCCGGCCGGACCCGGCTGATCGGCCCGAACTGCCCGGGGATCATCAGTCCGGGGCAGAGTAACGCGGGGATCATCCCGGCCGACATCACCAGCAGCGGGCCGATCGGTCTGGTCAGCAAGAGCGGCACGCTGACCTACCAGATGATGTACGAGCTGCGAGACCTCGGCTTCTCCACGGCGATCGGCATCGGCGGCGACCCGGTGATCGGCACGACCCACATCGACGCCCTCGCCGCCTTCGAGGCCGACCCGGCGACGCAGGCGATCGTCATGATCGGCGAGATCGGGGGCGACGCCGAGGAGCGCGCCGCCGCGTTCATCGCCCAGCACGTGACCAAGCCGGTGGTGGGGTACGTGGCGGGTTTCACCGCTCCGGAGGGCAGGACGATGGGCCACGCCGGCGCCATCGTGTCCGGTTCGTCAGGCACGGCCGCGGCGAAGCAGGAAGCGCTGGAGGCAGCCGGTGTCCGGGTCGGCAAGACCCCCAGCGAGACGGCAGGACTGATGCGCGCGCTGCTCGGCTAGGGGCCGTTGGCCACCGCCACCAGCGAGCCTGCGGAATTGCTGGTCGTTGGAGCAAACGTCATGCTGGCGACCATCAGGCGTGAGCCCACCGTGACGGCGTCGACTGCGCTCGACCCCGCCGGCAGCATGTCCAACGTGGCGGTGCCGTCCGGGCCGATGTTGGTGTCGGGGGCCCCGTCGGGGGTCAGTGCGCCGACCAGCGCCGCCCCTGTCGAGCCGGAGTCGTCCGTGGAGCCGGTCCCGACCACCTGCCCGTCCGGGGCGACGAACACCGCGTAGAGCTGGCCGTTAGGTCCAGCTGTGGGTAGCTCCGCCCGACCGTCGGAGTCGTAGGCCACGTCGAGCGTCCCCGTGACGGTGAGGCGCACTGCGGCGGCCCCGATCACCCCCGAGCCGAGGGGCTTGACTCCCTGCTGGGTGGCCAGGCCGACCGTGATGGCGCCCGAGGACGTGCCGATGGCTGTGCCCACGGCTTGGACGCCGTCGGCGTACTTCACGCGGACGACGCCTGTGCCGGTCGCGCCGAAGGAGGTGTCGAGCCGACCGCGTCTGGGCGTGAGTCGGAACACGGTGGCTCGGGGGCTCACGTTGTAGCCGCCGCCGGCCACCAGGACCCGGTTCCTCGCGTCGACGGTGAGGGCATAGGCGAACTCGTCCTTGGCCACGTCGACGCACTGACGCCCCTGGCGTCCGAACGTCTGGTCGAGGCGCCCCCGAGGGCTGAACCGGTAGACGCAGGAGTCGTACGTCGGGTGCTTCCACGTTCCCGTGTTCTCAGGGGCCAGAACCAGAAGTCGGCCCAGACCGTCCACCGCCACAGCCGCGGGATAGGTCTTCTTGTCGCCGAAGCTGGCCGATCCGTCGGACGAGAACCGGGTGTCGGGTGCGCCACCGGGTCGCAGGCGGATGACCGTTCCGCTGACATCGCCTTGTCCGACGACGACGACCTGGCCCGACGAGGTCGTCAGCAGGTTCGTCCAGAAGGTACTGCTGGCGATCGTGGCGAAGCCCTTCCCGCCGAACGAAGTGTCTGCGCTGCCGTCGGCGTTGTAGCGGTAGACCCGCTCGGGGCTAAGTGGAGCCCTGGTCATCTCGAAGAGAGCCACGGTCTTGCCGCGCCAACCGGTGACAGCCGTCGGAAAGGCGTCGGGCAGGGTCGCGATGCCGTCGCCGGAGAAGGTCACGTCGAGGGTGGCGGGGACGGCGGCGGCCGTGAGCGATGTCGCCATCACCAAGGCCACCGCGGTCATTGCGGTCGCTGCATGACGAACCCTCATGTTCCCCCTGTCGAGCGCCGCGGTGACCCGCTGCATCCGGTGACTCGTGAGCCGAGACCGTAACGGGCCTCGGGCTCGCCGTCCGCGAAACGCCGGAATCGGCGTGTCGATGGGAGCATCTCCCACGATCGCCGACCTGCCCGGGTGACGATGGCAGCAATGACCGGACCACCCATCGCGCGCCCGCGGCGTCTGCTCGACGTCGTCCGCCCGCCCCGTGACGACGCGCCCGACACGACCTCGATCGTGCTCCACGCCGGCGGCGCCGGAGCCCTGGCGGCCGTCGTCGGCCTCGCGTTCGCCCTGGTGGTCACCGAGTGCACCTGGCTCCTGGCACCCCACGGCGACACGGCGTCGTTCACCGCCCCGCTTCGGGTCGGGGCCGGGGTGTGGCTGGTCGCCCATCACGTCACCTTGGACCTGCCGCAGGGCCCGATCGCCATCAGCCCGCTCGGGTTCATGGTGATCCCGCTCGGCCTGGCCTACCTGGCCGGTCGGCAGGCGGCGCGGGCCTTGCGGATGGGCACCCTCGGCGACGTCGGCCGCGCCCTCGTCGTGCTCGCCCTGGCCTACGGCCTGGTCTGCGCCGTCGTCGCGGGGCTCGTGCGGTCCGAGGCGATGCGCCCCCACACGTGGCAGGCGTTCGTCGCGGGTCTCCTCGTCGCCGGAGTCGGCGGCGGGCTCGGGCTGCTCAAGGGTGCTGGCCTCTCGTCCACGCTGCGCGACCGGCTGCCTCAGCGAGGTCGTACCTGCCTGGCGGCCGGCGCCGGCGCGCTGGGCACGCTCCTCGGGCTGTCCGCGATCGTGCTGGCGGTCCAGCTCGCGGTCGGGTTCCCCGAGGCTCTGCAGATCGCGCGCACGGTGCGCGCCGACGCCCTCGGCGGAGTGCTGCTCGCCCTGCTCGGGGTGGCCTTCGTGCCCAACCTGGTGGTCTGGACCGGGTCCTTCCTGGCCGGCCCCGGGTTCGTCGTCGGCTCGCAGACCCAGGTCTCGGTCCAAGGGGTCGACTACGGCGCCCTTCCGCTGTTCGCGCCCCTCGCGGCGTTGCCGCCCGAGGGTCGTCCAGGACCCGTCGCCCTCCTCGCGCTCGTCGTCCCGCTCGCCGCGGGAGCCGTGTGCGGAGTCCTCGTGCACCGACGTTCGAGGGACGAGCGCCCCGAGGCCGCGGCAGCCACCGCCGCCGGGTCCGGGCTGCTGTGCGGCCTGGGCTTCGTCGTGCTCGCCTGGTTGTCGGGCGGGTCGGTCGGCACCGGACGACTGGCGGAGGTCGGTCCGTCGTGGACCACGGGTCTGGTGGTCGGGCTGGAGATCGGGCTGACTGCCGCGGTCGTGACCTGGGAGCTGCACCGGCGCCGGGCCCCGCACTCGATCACCCTTCCCTGAGGCTCTCCTGCTCTGCCTATTGATCCACGATGTGGCTCTGCCCATTGATCCACGATGTGGATCGCAGGCTCGCGCAATGTGGAACGGGCTGTCACCCTCACCGGCATGCGCATCCTGCTGGCTGACGCCTTGGACGGGGGCGCCGTCGACGCGCTCGAGCGTCGTAGCCATGTCCTGGTCTCCCGCGCCGACCTGACGGCCGACACGCTGCCGGAGGCCGTGTCGGGGTTCGACGTGCTGGTGGTGCGCAGCACGAGAGTCACCGCCTCGACGTTCGCCGCGGCCGACCAGCTCGGCCTGGTCGTACGTGCCGGCTCGGGGACCAACACCATCGACTGCGACGCAGCCTCGAAGGCCGGGGTCGTGGTCGCGAACGTGCCGGGGGCCAACGCGGTTGCCGTCGCCGAGCTGACCTTGGGTCTGGTTCTGGCGCTCGACCGCCACATTCCCGAGCAGGTCGTGGCCGCGCGGGACGGATCATGGGACAAGCGCGGGTTCGGCCGTTCGCGTGGCCTCCAGGGAGCAACGCTGGGCGTCGTCGGACTGGGTGCGATCGGACAGGCCGTCGCGTACCGCGCGGCCGCATTCGGGATGAGCCTGTCGTTCCTCGACCGCCCTCACCGCAGCGCCTCAGCGTCGGCTGTGGTCGAACGCCTGGCGATGACGCCGGTCGACTCGTTGGTCGAGCTGGCCGCATCGGTCGACGTGCTGACCGTTCACGTGCCGTCCGGGAAGGCGACGGCCGGTATGGTCGGTGCCGACGTGCTGCAGGCTCTGCGCCCCGGCTCGTTCTTCATCAACACCTCACGCGCCGACGTCGTCGACTCCGACGCCCTGCTCGAAGTTCTTGACTCCGGCCGGATCCGCGCAGGGCTCGACGTCTTCCCCGACGAGCCAGCTGACGGTCAGTCGTCACAGTGGGTGTCGCAGCTGGCCGCGCACCCTGGCGTCGTGGCCACCCACCACGTCGGCGCCTCGACGCGACAGGCGCAGCTCGCGGTCTCCTTGGGAGTCGTCGACGTGATCGCATCGCACGAGATCGGACAGACGGTCAACGTCGTCAACCCGGCAGCCGTCAGCGTCGGTCGATGACCAAGCAGCCGCTCCTCGTGCGACCGTTCGTGGCGCGCGTGGTCAAGCAGGCATGGGCCGACCAGGTCGTCAGCCCGATGCATGACGCCCTGTCACCAAGCGCTCGCGCCCGGGCGCTGTCCGACCACCCGATGAGCTACCTGAACGTCACGCGCTCCGCCAGCGACGCACCCGACCTGACCAAAGAGGCGCTCGGCGAGGCCAACGCTGCGGCTCTCGCACGACTGATCGACGCCGGCGCGTACGACCACGCTGGGCCACCCCACCTGTACGTGTACCGGGTCCAGGGCGCGTCGCAGGAGCACGTCGGGATCGTCGCCGAGGTCGACGTGGGCGGATTCTGCGACGGTCGAGTCCTGGGGCACGAGGCGGTCCACGCGTCAAGGGTCGACGCCCTGGTCGGGTACTTCGACGCCGTCCCGGCACGGTCGGAGCTGGTGGCCCTGACCCATCGCGACGACCGCGTCGTCGCCGACGTGATCGCGTCGACCCGGGCGCGAGAGCCACTCCTCTCGGTCACCGACCTCACGGGGTGCGAGCAGACGGTGTGGCGCGTCGACGACACAGACGTCCAGCGACTCAGTGAGGCACTCGACGGGCTCCCCCTGTTCATCGCCGACGGGCACCACCGCGTCGCTGCGAGCGTTCGCCGCTGGCAGGCGCAGGGACAGCCGGCGGGCCAGGCCGTGCTGTGCGTCCTGTACCCGGAGGACGAGCTGCACCTGCTGGCGTTCCATCGCCGCCTGCCTGGCCCGGTTGACACCTCGCAGGTGCTGCTCCAGGCTCGCCGTGAGTTCCAGGTCGAGCCGGTCGACGGACCACGTCGAGCCATCGGCCAGCTCGGCCTCTACCTGGCGAGGCAGTGGTACCTGCTTCGCCCCCTGCGCGCCTCCGGAAGTGCCGGTGTGGCGAGCCTGGACGTCACCGCGCTCGACAACCTGCTTCTGCGACCCCTGCTCGGATCCGGCGCAACGGACGTCGAGTACGTCTCCGAGCTCGCCGACCTGGGCGAGGTCGTCCGCCGCTGTGACGACGACGCCGGAGCGCTGGTCCTGCTGGCTCCGCCCACCATGGACCAGCTGGTCGAGGTCGCCGAACGGCGCGAGGTCATGGCTCCGAAGAGCACCTACTTCGAGCCCAAACCGAGGGCCGGGATCTTCCTGAGGCAGCCCGACTAGGGTAGGCAGTCGTGGCAGACACCCGGCTGGTCGTCCTCGTCTCGGGGTCCGGCACGAACCTGCAGGCCCTGCTCGACGCCACCGCGGACCCCGACTACCCGGCCCGCGTCGTCGCGGTCGGCTCGGACCGTGCAGGGATCGCTGCCCTCGACCGTGCCGCCGCCGCCGACGTCCCCACGTTCGTGCTTCCGGTCGCCGAGTACGACACGCGGCAGCAGTGGGACGACGCGTTCACCCAGGCGGTTGCCGCCCACGAACCGGACCTCGTCGTCTCGGCCGGCTTCATGAAGCTTGCGGGGGAGGGGTTCCTCGCCCGGTTCGGCGGCCGCTACCTCAACACCCATCCGGCGCTTCTTCCGTCGTTCCCGGGTATGCACGGGACCGCAGACGCGCTCGACTACGGAGTCAAAGTGACCGGGTGCACACTGTTCCTGGTCGACGCCGGGGTCGACACCGGGCCCATCGTGGCCCAGGCCTGCGTCGATGTGCGCGATGACGACGACGAAGCCACCCTGCACGAACGCATCAAGGTCGAGGAGCGTCGGATCGTCGTCGACTCCGTCGCCCGTATGGCCCGACAGGGCTGGACTGTCACCGGAAGGAAGGTCACGATCCCGTGAGCCAGCGTCAGATTCGCCGCGCCCTCATCAGCGTCTATGACAAGACGGGTCTGCAGGAGCTCGCGCGTGACCTTGCAGCCGCCGGAGTCCAGATCGTGTCGACCGGGTCGACCGCGTCGGTCATCGCCGGCGTGGGCGTGCAGGTGCAGAAGGTCGAGGACCTCACCGGGTTCCCCGAGACGCTCGATGGCCGGGTCAAGACCCTTCACCCCAAGGTCCACGCAGGGATCCTCGCGGACCTGCGCAAGAGCGAGCACGTGAGCCAGCTCGCCGAGCTCGGCATCGAAGGCTTCGACCTGGTCGTGGTGAACCTGTACCCGTTCACCCAGACCGTTTCGACCGGCGCAACACCCGACGAGTGCGTCGAGCAGATCGACATCGGCGGTCCCGCCATGGTCCGCGCGGCGGCGAAGAACCACCCGACTGTCGCCGTAGTGGTGTCCCCGGAGCGGTACGGCGACGTCGTGGCCGCCGTCTCGTCCGGTGGCTTCACCCTCGAGCAGCGGCAACGGCTGGCCGTCGAGGCGTTCGCGCACACGGCGTCCTACGACGTTGCGGTGGCCTCGTGGATGGGCACCGTGCTGGCGCCAGACCCCGTTGGGGACGGGTTCCCCAGCTGGCTCGGCGCGACGTGGCACCGCAAGGACGTCCTCCGCTACGGCGAGAACCCGCACCAGCGGGCGGCGCTGTACGCCAGTGATCACACGGCCCCTGGCCTGGCGCAGTCCGAGCAGCTGCACGGCAAGGAGATGTCCTACAACAACTACATCGACGCGGACGCCGCTCGTCGCGCCGCCTACGACCACGAACGGCCATGCGTGGCGATCATCAAGCACGCGAACCCGTGTGGGATTGCCCTCGGCGAGACCATCGCCGAGGCCTACGACAAGGCAATTGCCTGTGACCCGGTGTCGGCCTTCGGCGGGGTGGTCGCCACGAATCGACCGGTGACGGAAGCGATGGCACGAGCCATGGCCGAGGTGTTCACCGAGGTGGTTGTCGCTCCGGACTTCGATGCCGACGCACTCGAGATCCTGACCCAGAAGAAGAGCGTGCGCGTCCTGCGGTGCGCCGGACGCCACCCCGGTGCGGCCATCGAGATGCGCCCCGTCAGCGGCGGCCTTCTGCTGCAGAGCCTCGACGATGTCGAGGCAGACGGCGACGACCCGGCAACGTGGACCTTGGCCTGTGGCAAGCCTGCCGACGAGGTGACGTTGGCCGACCTGGAGTTCGCCTGGCGAGCCGTACGGGCGGTGAAGTCGAACGCGATCCTGCTGGCCAAGGACCGCGCGAGCGTCGGTGTGGGGATGGGGCAGGTCAACCGGGTCGACTCGGCGAAGCTCGCCGTGGCTCGTGCGGGAGAGGAGCGGGCCCAGGGTTGCGTCGCGGCGTCAGACGCCTTCTTCCCGTTCCCCGACGGCCTTGAGGTGCTCCTTCGAGGAGGCGTTCGCGCCGTGGTGCAGCCGGGTGGTTCCGTGCGCGACGCCGAGGTCGTTGCCGCCGCGGAGGCAGCCGGGGCGACGATGTACCTGACAGGGACGCGCCACTTCTACCACTAGGTCAGTGTCCGTCGCGCTCGCGAAGGTACCGCTGGGTGAACTCATAGACGTACAGGTCCTTCTCGGGATAGACGCCGTGCGAGAACGCCTGCGACTGCACCCCGCGCTGCACGCGCTCGCAGACGTCGTTGTCCTGCCCTCCGACGAGCTCGCCGAACTGGACGAGAGGGGACGGGTCGAAGCCGGGACTGGCGATGGCGTCGGGGTGGAACAGGTACATCGAGACCTGTCTGGTCCGGGTTGAGGACACCGGCAGCAGCTGGGTGGCGATCACACTGGTGCCTGAGATGTCCAGCATCAGGTTCGGGAAGATCGTGCCTCCGTACACCGACTTCGACTCGATCTCGCTCATGGTCGGGAGGACGGGGAGCGTGGAAGTCCCGTCGGCGGTGTAGCTCGAACCCCCGGCTAGCCACACGCCTCCGTCGTCACGTCCCTCCTCGAACACCCAGCCCTTGCGGTAGGCCGGGATCACATCGACGAGCTCGGGGTGCACGGTCGGACAGTGGAGGCACTCGTTGTAGTTCTCCACGAGGATCTTCCAGTTCGCCTCGACGACCCAGTCGCTGGTGGCGCCGACACGAAGCGTGTCCATCTCGAAGCGCTCGAAAGCGAGCATGTCGTCGTAGCTCTCGGCGATCACGTCGCGGAGAGGGCGCGGTGTCTGCTTGTCCAGGTTCACGAACACAAAGCCCTGCCACTGGTCGAGGTGCACCGGCCACAGCGAGAGCTGGGAACGGTCGAGTTCGTCCTCGCCGACCCGGGGAGTGACGACCAGCGAACCCTGAAGGTCGTAGCACCATGCGTGGTAAGGGCACATGATCGTGCCCTGGTCGAACCCGGCGGGCTCCTCGCGAAGCCGTGCACCGCGGTGGCGGCACACGTTGTAGAAGGCGTGCAGGGCACCGTCGTCGCCGCGAACCACCAGGATGCTCTCGCCGACGACGTCGACGGTGAACCACTGCCCGGGCTGCGACGCCTGCTCCGCGCGGCCGGCGAAGAACCACGAGCGCAGGAAGATCCGCTGGCGCTCGACCGCGTAGACGTCCGGGTCGTGGTAGTCGGGGCCGGGAAGGGTGTGCCGTTGCGTGGGTGCCATTCGTGCCTCCAGCTTCACCACTCACTGACTGACCAGTCAGTGAAGTGACCGTACCAGCCCGCACACCCCCGACGGCGGCCCACGCGCCGCGCGACAGACTGGCGCGATGAGCAGACGCCGGACCAGCGCCGCGGCGGCGTTCGGTGCGGGGGTGGTGGTCGCCATCCAGGGCAGGATCAACGGAGCCCTCGGTCACGCCCTCGACGACGGCGTTCTCGCGGCCGTCGTCAACTTCTCGGTCGGTCTCACCGTTCTCGTGGTGCTGGTCGCGGCGCGTCCATCTGCTCGTGATGCGCTGCGCGGGCTGCGCGGGCAGCTGCGCAGCCGGGAGATCCCCTGGTGGGCCCTGCTGGCCGGGCTGGGCGGCGCGATGTACGTCGCCGGCCAGGGCGTCACGATCGCGGCCCTGGGGGTGGCCCTGTTCACTGTGGCGACCGTCGCCGGGCAGACGGGTATGGGCCTGGTCGTCGACCGGTTCGGGCTCGGTCCGACCGGGCAGGTACCGGTCACCGTGCTGAGGGTCGCTGCCGCTGTGCTGGCGACGGTGGCCGTGGGCCTGGCGGCCTCCGGACGGGACAGCTCCGGTGGCCAGGGCGCGTGGCTGTTCCTGGTCCTGGCCTTCTCGGCTGGGGCGGCGGTCGCCTTCCAGGCGGCCTTCAACGGCCGGGTCTCGGTGGCGACCGGTCAGCCGACCGTGGCCGCGCTGGTGAACTTCGTCGTCGGGCTGGTCGCACTGCTCCTGATCGTGGCGGCGGCCCACGGGATCGGCGCACAGCCGATGCCTGTTTGGCCGACGGCCTCCGGCGACCTGTGGCTGTACTCCGGCGGGCTGCTCGGAGTCGTCTTCGTCGTCACCGCGGCCTGGACGGTCCGGGCCCTCGGCGTCCTGCTGTTCTCGCTGGTTGTGCTGTCGGGGACCTTGCTCGGTGCCGTGCTGGTCGACGCCGTGGCCCCGACGCCCGGTGCCCAGCTGACGGTCAACCTGGCCCTGGGGATTGCCCTCACCCTCGTGGCGGTAGCCCTCGCGGTCGTCCGCCCGCGCCGACGCGTTCGGTCGTGACAGGATGACGCCGTGACAGCAACCATTCTCGACGGCAAGGCGACGGCAGCGGCGATCAAGACGGATCTCGCCCGTCGGGTCGAGGCACTTAGGCTGCAAGGCATCACCCCAGGGCTGGGCACGGTGCTGGTCGGCGAAGACCCCGGCAGCCACGCCTACGTGGGTGGCAAGCATCGCGACTGCGCCGAGGTCGGCATCGCGAGCCTTCGCCGAGACCTGCCGGCGGACGCGACGCAGGCCGACGTCGAGGCGGTCGTGCGCGACCTCAATGCAGACCCGGCATGTACCGGCTACATCGTGCAGCTGCCCTTGCCCAAGGGCCTGGACGCGAATGCGGTCCTCGAGCAGATGGACCCCGACAAGGACGCCGACGGGCTCCACCCCACCAACCTCGGGCGGCTCGTGCTGGGCCAGACCGGACCGCTCCCCTGCACGCCTCACGGGATGATCGAGCTCCTGCGACGCTACGACGTCCCGATCGCCGGCGCAGAGGTCACCGTCGTCGGCCGCGGGGTCACGGTTGGCCGCCCACTCGGGCTGCTGCTCACCCGTAAGAGCGAGAACGCCACGGTCACGCTGTGCCACACCGGAACCAAGCATCTGGCGAAGCACCTGCGCGAAGCCGACATCATCGTCGCGGCCGCCGGCGTCCCGTCGATCGTGACCCCCGACGTCGTGAAGCCTGGAGCTGCCGTCCTCGACGTCGGGATCACCCGCACCGAGCTCGGACTGGTCGGCGACGTCCACCCCGAGGTGGCCGAGGTCGCCGGGTACCTCGCACCGATGCCGGGTGGAGTGGGGCCCATGACCCGGGCGATGCTGCTGCTCAACGTCGTCGAACGCGCCGAGGCCCAGGCCGGCGCCTGACCGGCACGTGAGGACGGCCGATCATGGACGACGAGGTCGAGCTCGACGGCGAGGGCAACCCGATCGACGACGAGCCTTTCGTCGACCGGGTGCGCGACCAGTGGCCGCTCGCCCTGGTGCTGGGCGGGATGGCGATCGGTCTGGCCATCGTCGCCTTCGGCTCGTTCCGGGCCGGCTCCTTGGTCGTGGCTGCGTCTGTGGTCTTCGCGACGTTCATGCGCGCCTTTCTGCCCCGAGACACCGCAGGGATGCTGGCAGTGCGCAGCCGCACCATCGATGTCACCACCATGGGAGTGCTGGGAGTGTCGCTGACGGTGATGGCCTTCCTGGTGCCCCCGCCGCCGGTCTGACCCGGATTCCGTCGGCGGGGCGGCGCTCGGTAGCCTGCGGACATGGCTGAGAACAACGGTTCGCGCAAGGGCAAGGTCACCGTCGTCGGCGCTGGCTTCTACGGGTCGACCACCGCACAACGGCTGGCCGAGTACGACATCTTCGACACGGTCGTGCTGACGGACATCGTCGAGGGCAAGCCTGAGGGCCTGGCGCTCGACATGAACCAGTCGCGCCCCGTCGAGGGTTTCGAGACCCGCGTAGTCGGTCAGACGACCGACCCGGTGACAGGTGCGGGGTACGAGGCGATCGGCGGGTCGGACATTGTCGTGGTCACGGCGGGACTGCCGCGCAAGCCCGGGATGAGTCGCATGGACCTCATCGAGACCAACGCGAAGATCGTCCGCGGGGTGGCTGAGCAGGTGGCCAAGAACGCACCGGACGCCGTCATCATCGTCGTGTCGAACCCGCTCGACGAGATGACCGCGCTGGCCCAGCTCGCGAGCGGTTTCGACAAGCGGAAGGTCATCGGACAGGCCGGCATGCTCGACACCGCACGGTTCACCAACTTCGTGGCTGAGAGGCTCGGTGTTCCCGTCGGGTCGGTACGCACCCTCACGCTGGGGTCGCACGGAGACACCATGGTGCCGGTGCCCAGCCGCTGCACCGTCGACGGCAAGCCGCTGGCCGACCTGCTGCCCGCCGCCGAGGTCGAGGAGCTCGTGGTCCGGACCCGTAATGGGGGCGCTGAGGTCGTAGCCCTGCTCAAGACCGGATCCGCGTACTACGCGCCCTCTGCCGCAGCGGCCCGCATGGCTCGCGCGGTGGCCACGGACTCCGCAGATGTGATGCCGGTGTGCGCGTGGGTCGACGGTGAGTACGGCATCGAGGGTGTCTACCTCGGCGTCGAGGCCGAGATCGGCTCCGGTGGTGTCATCCGCGTGGTCGAGGGCTCACTCACCGACAGCGAGCTGGCCGGACTGCGTGAGGCCGCCGAGGCCGTCAGGGCCAAGCAGGCCGACGTGAAAGACCTCTGATCGTGCCCGACGTGACCAAGATCAAGGTC
>JBAPUB010000261.1:0-7431 GCA_049282455.1 Actinomycetes bacterium | reverse complement strand
GTCAGCCCCCCGGACGCCAGTCCCGCATGCGTTGCGGATAGCCCACGAGCGAAGCGTCGTAGCACGGGATCCCGACCTTGCGCGCCCAGTCGAACGCCACCTTCTCGTCGGGGACGGCGCGGCGGGTCCACTCGCCGTCATGCGCGACGAGCAGCACCGACGGAGGGTTGAGCGACGTCCGCAGCTCCACGAAAGCCTCGACTCCACGGTGTCCGGCTGCCCATGTCTCGAGGTACTCGCGGTCGCTGCCGCTGACCTTGCCGGACCGCCCAGCAGCACCGGACGTCTTTCGTCGGCGAAACAGGCCCATCGCTCCCCTTTCCGGGTGCCACCGCAGTTGCGCCAGGCTACGCGTCTTCGCCGCGCAGGTCAGGTTCCTGCCCGGCCGGTCGGGGTGAAAGGATGGCGGGGACCGTTCGTCGTCCAAAGAGGTGGGTTGGTGTGACCGACACGCTGTACGACATCGTGGTGCTCGGCGGGGGCAGCGGCGGCTACGCCTGCGCACTGCGCGGAGCCCAGCTCGGTCTGTCCGTCGTCCTGATCGAGAAGGACAAGCTCGGCGGTACCTGCCTGCACCGGGGCTGCATCCCGACCAAGGCTCTGCTGCACACCGCCGAGGTGGCCGACGCCGCCAAGGAGAGCGAGCAGTTCGGGGTGAAGGCCACCTTCGAGGGCATCGACATGTCCGCCGTGAACTCCTACAAGGACGGCGTGGTCACGCGTCTGTACAAGGGGCTTCAGGGCCTGGCCAAGACTCGCGGTGTCACGTTCGTCAGCGGTTACGGACGTCTCGTCTCCCCTGACACGGTCGCCGTGGGCGACGACCTTTACCGCGGTCGAAACGTGGTTCTGGCCTCGGGGTCGGTCCCCAAGTCGCTGCCGGGGCTGCAGATCGACGGCGCCCGCGTCATCTCCAGCGACCACGCGCTGCAGCTCGACCACGTACCACGGTCGGTCGTGGTTCTGGGCGGCGGTGTGATCGGCGTCGAGTTCGCCAGCGTGTGGGCGTCGTTCGGCGCCACCGTGACAATCGTCGAGGCTCTGCCGCACCTCCTGCCTGCCGAGGACGAAGCGCTCAGCAAGCAGCTCGAGCGGCAGTTCCGCCGGCGCGGGATCGGGTTCGAGCTCGGCGCCCGGTTCGCCGGGGTCGAGCAGTCGACCACCGGGGTGGTCGTCTCCCTCGAGAACGGCAAGACCCTCGACGCCGACCTGCTGCTCGTCGCGGTCGGACGGGGGCCGGTTTCCGAGGGGCTGGGCTACGACGAGGTCGGCGTCGCGATGGACCGCGGGTACGTGCTCGTCGACGACCACTGCCGCACCAACGTGCCCCAGGTCTACGCAGTCGGCGACCTGATCCCCACGCTCCAGCTGGCCCACGTGGGGTTCGCCGAGGGGATTCTGGTCGCCGAGCAGGTCGCCGGACTCCAGCCTCGACCGATCGACTACGCCGGGGTCCCGCGTATCACCTACTCCGAGCCAGAGGTCGCGTCCGTCGGCCTGACCGAGGCGCAGGCGCGTGAGAAGCACGGCGACGCCGTGGTGACCACCACCTACGACCTGGCCGGCAACGGCAAGAGCCAGATCCTCAAGACGGCCGGGGTCGTCAAGCTCGTCGCCGTCCGAGAGGGCGAGAGCGTGGGTCCGGTCGTCGGCGTCCACCTCGTGGGCAGTCGGGTCGGCGAGCTGCTCGCTGAGGGCCAGCTGATCTACAACTGGGAGGCCTACGCCGACGACGTCGCCTCATTGCTGCACGCCCACCCCACCCAGTCGGAGGCCATGGGCGAGGCCCACATGGCGCTCGCGGGCAAACCGCTGCACGCTCACTCGTGACCGTCAGCCGCGAAAGGGAAATGCCATGTCGGTGTCGGTAACCATGCCCCAGCTCGGCGAGAGCGTGACCGAGGGCACGATCACGCGCTGGCTGAAGAAGGAGGGCGACGACGTCGCCGCCGACGAACCGCTGCTCGAGGTCTCCACCGACAAGGTCGACACCGAGATCCCGGCGCCGTCCTCCGGAGTGCTGCTGCGGATCCTGGCCCAGGAGGACGACACCGTGGCCGTGGGCGCCGAGCTCGCCGTCATCGGAGCCCCGAACGAGGCTCCTTTGCAGCCGCACCCCACACCCGATGCTGCTGCGCCTGTCGAGCCTGCCCCCGTCGAAACTGCCCCCGTCGAAACTTCGCCCGTCGAAACTGCGCCCGTGGAGACTGCCCCCGTGGAGACTGTGGAGCCCGCAGCCGGGCCGGCCACGACGGAGCGCTCGACGCCCGGTGGTGCGGACACATCGGTCACCATGCCGGCGCTGGGCGAGAGCGTCACCGAGGGGACCGTCACGCGTTGGCTGAAAGCCGTGGGCGACGCGGTGGCCGCCGACGAACCGCTGCTCGAGGTCTCCACCGACAAGGTCGACACCGAGATCCCGTCGCCGGTGGCCGGAACGCTGTCGGCGATCACCGTCGCCGAGGACCAGACCGTCGACGTCGGCGCCGAGCTCGGCGTCATCTCCGCAACAGCTTCGCCCAGTCCTGCGGCTGCGGCCCCGACCCTCACCGCCCCCTCTGCACCGGCACCGACTGCTCCGGTGACCGTCCCACCTGCCGCAGCTGCAGCTGCCCCGACGGCTCCGACGGCTGCGGCCGGCGAGCCGGATGCATCCACGGGCTACGTCACACCACTCGTCCGCAAGCTGGCAGCCGAGTACGGCGTCGACCTCGCCACGGTCACCGGCACCGGCGTCGGCGGCCGCATCCGCAAGGACGACGTCCTGCAGGCAGCCAAGCTGGTCGCCCAGCAGGCCCAGGCCAAGGCTGCACCAGCTGCCGGACCAGCCACCGGATCCGCCGCAGGGACCTTCACCGCGACCGGCACACGCACCGAGAAGATGTCGCGGCTGCGCAAGGTGATCGCCACGCGAATGGTCGAGTCGCTGCAGACCTCGGCCCAGCTCACGACAGTCGTCGAGGTCGACGTCACCAGGGTCGCCGCCCTGCGGCAGCGGGCCAAGCGCGACTTCGAGGAGCGTGAGGGCGTGAAGCTGAGCTTCCTGCCCTTCTTCGCCAAGGCCACGGTCGAGGCCCTCAAGCAGTTCCCCGTGGTCAATGCCACGATTGACACCGAGGCCGGGACCGTCACCTACCACGACGCCGAGAACCTGGGCATCGCCGTCGACACCGAACGCGGTCTGCTCGTTCCGGTCATCCACCAGGCCGGGGACCTCAACGTGGCAGGTCTGGCCAAGCGTATTGCCGACCTGGCGAACCGCACCCGCGCTGGGAAGATCACGCCCGACGAGCTCGCCGGTGGCACGTTCACCTTGACCAACACCGGCAGCCGTGGCGCCCTGTTCGACACCCCGATCATCAACCAGCCAGAGGTTGGCATCATCGGTACCGGGTCGGTCGTCAAGCGCCCGGTGGTGGTCAGTGACGACACCGGTGGCGACGTCATCGCCATCCGGTCGATGGTGTTCCTCGCCCTCACCTACGACCACCGGCTCGTCGACGGCGCTGAAGCTGCCCGGTTCTTGGTCGCCGTCAAGGACCGTCTCGAGGAAGCAGCGTTCGAGTCCGACTTGGGGCTTTGAGAGCCTTCCGTGAGCGACGCAGGGTCTGCTCGACGCGGCTCTGAGCCGACCTCCTCGACCCACCGGGTCACCTCCCTGGAGCTGTTCTTCGACCTGGTCTTCGTCTTCGCCTTCACCCAGGTCACCGCCTTCATGGCGTTGAACCCCAATGGCGCGGGACTCGTGCAGGGGCTGATGATCCTGGCCGCTCTGTGGTGGGCGTGGGGCAGCTACACGTGGCTCACCAACGCCTTCGACGCGGACGCCGGCTGGACCAAGCTCGCCGTGTTCGCTGCCATGGGCGGCATGCTCGTCGCGTCGCTCGCCGTTCCCTACGCGTTCACCGATGACGCATTGCTGTTCGGCGTGGCCTACGTGCTGGTACGAGTGCTCCAACCGATCACCTACATCGTCGCCACCCGGAACGACCCCCAGCTTCGACGAGCGATCGTCCGACTGGCGCCCGGGCTGGTCGGCGGTGGCGTCCTGGTCCTGGTGGCCGGCCTCGTCGACCAGCCCTACCGCACGTGGATGTGGGTCGCCGCCCTGCTCGTCGACTACCTCGGAACCATCGTGCTCAGCGGCGGAGGTCAGGACTGGCGCATCGTCCCCGGTCACTTCGCCGAGCGGTACAGCCTGATCATCATCATCGCGCTCGGCGAGGAGATCATCTCCATCGGCACGGGGCTCGGCACGCAGGATCTCGGACCCCTTCAGCTGTCCAGCGCGCTCCTGGCCGGCGTGCTGGCGGTGTGCTTCTGGTGGCTGTACTTCGACATCACCTCCCGGATGGGAGAGGTCAAGCTCGCATCGCTGCCGCCCGTCGAGCAGGCCCTGGTCGCGCGCGACTCGTACACCTACCTCCATCTGCCGATGGTCGCCGGCATCGTCCTGGTCGCTCTCGGCGTGAAGAAGACCCTGGCGCACCCGGACGCCCCGCTGACCGCCGTCGCCGTCGTCGGTCTCATCGGCGGCGCCGCTCTCTACCTCGTGGCGTTGAACGCATTCCGGTGGCGTAACGTTCGCTCGATCAACTGGCCGCGAACGTACGTCGCGCTCGGCCTGCTCGCGTACGGAGCAGCCAGCTGGACGCTTGAGACGTCCGGGGTCGTCGACCTGGGCGTCGTGGCAGGCTTGCTCACCGTCCTCGCTGCGTACGAGACTCACCGCGCCGGCGAGTTCCGCTCGACGCTTCACAGGAACGAGTGACCATGGACATCGCGGTCGAGATCGGGCGCAAGAAGGTCTTCGCCTGGGCCGTCGACTGGCCCGGATGGTGCCGCAGTGCTCGCGACCAGGACGGCGCGGTCCAGGCCCTCGACATGTACTGGGAGCGTTACGCCGCCGCAGTGGCGCTGGGCGGGATCACCGTGCCGACCCTTCGTACCGTACGCATCACCGAGACGCTCCCCGGTACGGCCACCACCGACTTCGGTGCCCCGGACGCGGTCACCGAGCATGACCAGGCACCGCTGGGTGGTGCAGCGCTGAAGCGCCAGCTCGCCTGCCTGTCCGCGGCCTGGGCGTCGCTGGACCAGACCGTCTCGGAGGCCCCTCCCTCGTTGCGCAAGGGCCCACGAGGCGGCGGCCGGGACCGCGACGCCGTCTTGGACCACGTACTCGAGGCCGAGCGTGCGTACGCACGCAAGGTCGGGGTCACGGCCAAGGCCGGGGACCCTGTGGATGCCCGGCGGGACGCACTGCTGGCAGGTCTGGCGCTCGCCGCGAGACCCACGTCGGCTCCCACGGCGTGGCCCGTGCGCTACGCGCTGCGCCGGATCACCTGGCACGTGCTCGACCACGTCTGGGAGATCGAGGATCGCACCGATTAGCCAGGCTGGGCCGGGCGGACGACGATGGGCCCATGAAGATCGCGATCACGGGAGCCTCGGGGCTCATCGGCACAGCGCTGGCGCGGTCCCTCACCGACGACGGGCACGAGGTGCTCCGACTGGTGCGTAGACCCACGTCGTCACCGCTCGAGGCGACGTGGGACCCGATGCTGGGAACCGTCGACCTCGCCAGGCTCGAGGGATCCGACGCCGTCGTCCACCTGGCCGGGGCCGGTGTCGGCGACCGACGCTGGACGGAGTCCTACAAACGTGAGATCCGGGACAGCCGGATGCTCGGCACTGCGACGATCGCGAACGCGGCTGCAGCCTTGGACCCGCACCCACGGGCGCTCGTCAGTGCGTCGGCCATCGGCTACTACGGCGACACCGGAGACCGCGTGGTCACCGAGGACGACCCACCAGGCGAAGGCTTCCTCGCCGACGTCGTCCGCGCCTGGGAGACGGCAGCCAGACCAGCCGTCGAGTCAGGGATCCGGGTCACCCATCCACGTAGCGGCCTCGTCGTGGCCGGAAAGGGTGGGGCGTGGGGACGCCTGTGGCCGCTGTTCAAGCTGGGTGTCGGCGGGAAGATGGGCTCCGGCCACCAGTGGTGGAGCTGGATCTCGTTGCGCGACGAGGTCCGCGCACTTCGTCGGCTCATCGACGACGACTCGATGAGCGGGGCATACAACCTGACCGCCCCCAACCCGGCAACCAACGCGGAGATCACGACCGCCATGGGCGAAGTCCTGCACCGTCCGACCGCATTGTCGGTGCCCTCGTTCGCCCTCCGGCTGGCCCTTGGGGAGATGTCCCAGGAGGTCCTCGGCAGCGCGCGGGTGCAGCCCGCACGGCTGCTGGCCGCCGGCTTCACCTTCGACGACGCCACGATCGACGAAGCGCTGGCGTCGGCTCTTTCGTCGGTCTGACCGGTCGCACAGGGAGCGCCTCGACACCGCCGTCGATCAACCGGTCGACCAGCTCGGACAGGTCTTGGCTGACCTCAGCAGGGCAGCCAAGGGACCGGGCCAGTCGGCGCACGGCAGTGACGTCGTCGGCGGCGCTCCACCCGCTCGGCGGCGGTGCGGCCCGAAGCCGCGGCCGTCCGAAGGCGTCGACCTGGACGTGGGTCAGGTGAACCGGACCGGCGAGCTCACCACGTCGGTGCAGGGCAGCAACCGCGAGGGCGACTCCGACCAGCACCGTGCGACGCTGGCCCCGCGTCAGCGCCTCGGTCGACATCAGGTGCGGCAACGGACGCGGGACATGCATCGGGCCAGCCTGTCGGCGTCCGCGTCACAGGCACGGCCGTCGTCCACAGGCGAGGGTGGTGACGGGCGGTTAGCCTCCGAGAGGATCGACCCGAGCGAGAGCGAGGAGCACCTGTGGCCAGGTCGGGCGCGGCCGAGCACGACGTGGTCGTCGTCGGGGCCGGGCTGGCCGGGCTCTGCACCGCCCGATGTCTTCACCAGGCGGGTCTGGACGTCCGGGTCGTCGAGGCGTCCGACGGCGTGGGTGGACGGGTCCGCACCGACCGTGTCGACGGGTACCTCCTCGACCGGGGCTTCCAGCTGTACAACCCCGCCTATCCGGAGGGCGCACGCGTTCTTGACCACACGGCGCTGGACCTGCGCCCCCTCACCCGCGGCCTCCTGGTGGCCATGGGAGACCGACAGTGGCGCCTGGGCGACCCACGCGAGAACCCGGGCTGGGCCTGGGACGGCTTGCGCGCGCCGATCGGCAGCCTGAGCGACCGCGCACGGTTCGTCGCCTGGGCGCTGCAGCAGGCACGCCGCGACCCCGAGGCGATCGTCGACGAGGTCGACATGACCACCGAGCAGCACCTGCGTGCCCTACGACTTTCCCCCCGTTTCGTCGACCGCGTGGTCCGGCCCTTTCTGTCCGGGGTGTTCCTCGAGCCCGACCTCCTCACCTCGCGTCGCTTCGCCGACCTGGTGATCCGCACCTTCGTCCACGGCACTCCCTCAGTGCCCGCGTTGGGCATGCAGCAGATCCCCGACCAGCTGGCAGCAGCAC
>JBAPUB010000260.1:0-7601 GCA_049282455.1 Actinomycetes bacterium | reverse complement strand
GTCCAGTTGCCCTCGTCTGCGGGATCTGGTGCGGGCTCGGCCGGGGTGACCGGCTCAGTCGTCGTCACTCTTTGTCCTTTGACTTGGGGAAGGGAAGTAACAGTGCGAGGACGAACACCACGACCATGGTGATGATCACCGCGAGGTTGGCGTAGGAGATGAGGATCCAGTTCCAGTGGAGATAGTGGGCTGGGGCGTTCAGGTCACCCATCACTGCTGCCATCAACATCACGAGCCACCTCAACATGTGTCGCGCGGATACGGTCGGACCCGCTGCACCGACCTTTGCGGGCCGGGCGCACGGGCCCCTAGGGCCGAAGGTCCCCTAAGCGGACGCCAAGGGGTAGGAGGCGCGCCGTGCGGAGAGGCCGGTTCATGAACGCCGAAGTCACGGAACGTGCTTGGCCATGACTCTGCGTTACGTGACGGAGCGGCGCCGTGCGCCACCTTCGCCCCGGCGTGCGCGCCCGAGCTCGCTGGCTGCGCTGATGAGCGGGACGTGGCTGAACGCCTGCGGGAAGTTGCCGACCAGGCGACGGCTGTGCGGGTCGTACTCCTCGGCCAGCAGGCCCAGGTCGGTCTGAAGGCTCAGCACCCGTTCGAACGTCTCGGTGGCGGCGGAGACACGGCCCATCAGGGCCTGGCACTCGGCCAGCCACAAGGTGCAGGCCAGGAAGCGTCCTTCGTCGCCGGTGAGGCCGTCTCGGGTCTCGCCGGTGTCGTAGCGCCTCAGGAGTCCGTCGGTCATCAGCTCGCGCACGATGGCGTCGACGGTCCCGACCATGCGTGGGTCTGTAGGGGGGAGGAACCCGACCAGCAACATGGTGAGCAGTGACGCGTCGAGGCGGCTCGAACCGTAGGACTGGGTGAACGACTGTCGCGTCTCGTCGAACCCCCGGCTCAGGACGTCGGTGCGGATCGTCGCCCGCAGAACACGCCAACGATCGATCGGTGCGGAGAGTCCGAATTGCTCAGCGGTTCGGATCGAGCGGTCCACGGCCACCCAGGCCATGACCTTGCTGGAGGTGAAGTGCCGCGGCTCGGTTCGCATCTCCCACATGCTCTGGTCGGGTTGGTCCCATCCCCCCTCGAGGAACTCCATCAGTGCTGTTTGCAGCGCCCATGCTGGGCCTTCGTCGTCCCCCTCATAGGCACCGGGCTCGGCGACCAGTGCGTCGGATCGATGATGACCGTCGCTCACGTGCACGCGTGCTTGGTGCAACGCGTCGAGGACCTCGCCGTACACGTCGAGCTGGAGCTGGCCCACGGCGGCGTTGCCGACGCGCACAGGCCGCGCACCCTGGTAGCCCTGCAGCCAGGGAAGCTCACGTTCGTCGAGGCGGCGTTCACCAGCGACGCCGTACATGATCTGCAGCTTCGCCGGGTCACCAGCGACGGCCCGGAGCAGCCATGAGCGCCAGGCCCGCGCCTCGTCGCCGAATCCGCCCTCGAGCAGCGCGAGGAGGGTGATCGTGGCGTCGCGGAGCCAGCAGTAGCGGTAGTCCCAGTTCCGAGTTCCTCCGAGCTGCTCGGGGAGGCTTGTGGTCGGCGCAGCGACGATGCCGCCCGTCGGTTGGTAGGTCAGGCCCTTGAGGACCACCAGGCTGCGTCGGACGGCGTCGTCGTACGGGCCGTTGTAGGTGCACTGGCTCATCCAAGACGCCCACCACGCCTCCGTGGAGGCGAGGGCACTGTCCGCATCCACGCGGGCTGGCGGTGGAAGATGCGACGGCTGGTGGGTCAGGACGAACGCGACCCGTTCGCCCTGGCGGATCGTGAACTGGCCCCTCGTCGACAGGTCGGCGCCGTGAAGGACGACGGGGGTGTCGAGGTACAGAGCGTCCGGGCCAGCGATGAAGACGTGGCGGTCCGCGGGGGTGCGCTGGACCCACGGCACGACCGACCCGTAGTCGAACCGCACGATGATCTCGGTCACCATCGACACCGAGCCGGAGAGGCCCTCGACGACACGCACCAGATCGCTGGACTCGTCCTTCTCGGGCATGAAGTCGACGACGCGCACCGAGCCTTGCACCGTCTCCCACTCCGTCTCCAGCACCAGGCTGTCACCTCGGTACCGCCAGCGGTTGGCCATCGTGGAGCCCTCGGGTGCGAGCAGCCACCGCCCGGCCCCGGGGGCGTCGAGCAAGGCAGCGAAGACGGCAGGAGAGTCGAATCGGGGCAGGCACAGCCAGTCGACCGAGCCGTCGCGGCCGACCAGGGCCGCGCCGTGCGCGTCGCCGACCAAGGCATAGTCCTCGAGCGGGAGCGGCACGGGTCGATCATGTCACCGGTCGGTTGGATGAGACGCGTGAGCCTCCAGGGTCGGCGCATCTGCGCGACCTGGCTGGACGTCGGTCCGCGCGAGCGGTCATTCTCGTGACGTGGGCATGACGGGATGGACGCACAAGTGGTGACCAGTGCCACCACGCTCCCGGAGCTGCTCGACGAGCGGCGACCGGGTGCCGACACTCCTTTCCTTCGCGAGGCCGACGGCCGTGTGCTGACGTACGGCGGACTCGCCGACGCAGCCGCGAGGGTCGCGGGGGTGCTGCACGAGCTCGGCGTGAAATCGGGTGACCGGGTCGGTGTCCAGGTCGAGAAGTCGGCGCAAGCCGTCATCGTGCATGTCGCACTCCTGCGGCTGGGCGCCGTTCAGCTTCCTCTGAACCCCGCCTACACCGACGAAGAGGTCGGCGCACTGTTGTCGGATGCCGAGCCGACGATGCTCATCCGCGACGCTGACCGGGCGCCCCTACCGGGCGCGTGGGCGGAGCTCTCGCTGGGTGCTGATGGCCGAGGTTCGCTGACGGAGGCGGCCGAGTCGGCGACGCCACTGGATGCCGCAGTCGTCCTGTCGGCAGGCAGTCCTGCGGCGCTTCTGTACACGTCGGGAACGACCGGCCGCCCCAAAGGTGCCCTGTTGTCGCACGGGAACCTGGTGCACAACGCGGACACGCTCGTCACCGCCTGGGGCTTCACCGGCGATGACGTGCTGCTCCACGTGCTGCCCCTGTTCCACACCCACGGGCTGTTCGTCGCGACGCACTGCGTGCTTGCGAGTGGCTCCTCGATGGTCTTCCTTCCGCGGTTCGACGTCGACGTGGTCCTTTCCGAGCTCGCCTCGTGCTCAGTGTTCATGGGAGTTCCGACGCACTACGTCCGGCTGCTGTCTGACCCTCACTTCGGAGCCCCGTTGACCGATGACGTGCGGCTCTTCGTCTCTGGCTCGGCACCGATGACGAAGGCCACTCACGAGGAGTTCACGGTCCGGACTGGCAAGGTCGTGCTCGAGCGCTACGGGATGACCGAGACCTCGATGCTCACGTCCAACCCGCTGGACGGTGAGCGGCGACCGGGAACGGTCGGGCCGCCTCTGCCGGGGGTCGACGTCACCGTGAAGGACGACGACGACACCGCTGTGCCCCCCCACGAGATCGGCCATGTGCTGGTCCGAGGCCCCAACGTGTTCGAGGGGTACTGGCGTCGGCCTGACCTGCGCAGCAGCGACTTCACCGGGGACGGCTGGTTCCGCACCGGCGACCTCGGACGGTTCGACGACGAGGGCTATCTCGAGCTGGTCGGGCGGTCGAAGGATCTCGTGATCACCGGCGGGATGAACGTCCATCCGAAGGAGGTCGAGGTGGCACTCGACGCTCTGGAGGGGGTTGCTGAGTCTGCGGTCATCGGGCTGCCCGACGACGACCTGGGTGAGACAGTCGTGGCCGTCGTCGTGGCAGCGCCGGGCGCCACGCTCGAAGAGGGGGCCCTGCGCTCAGGGGTGCGCCGGCAGCTCGCCGGCTTCAAGGTGCCGAAGCGGATCGTGGTCGTCGAGGGACTGCCCCGCAACGCGATGGGCAAGGTCGAGAAGTCACGGCTGCGCTCGGATCTGTCGGATCCACCGTGACTCGGCCGTCGCTCGCACCGGACCTGTGCGCTAACACTGCCTATTCGCTGAGTGAGGCCATCGCCGCGGGTGAGGTCTCGTGCGTCGAAGTGATCTCGGCGCACCTCGACCGGATCGAGGCCCTGGAGGGCCGGCATCACTGCATGGTCAGCCTGAGACCTCGCGAGGAGGTGCTGCGCGAGGCAGCCGAGAGGGACCAGCAGCTGGCGCGGGGCGAGAGCCGTGGGTGGATGCACGGTCTCCCGCATGCGGTGAAGGACCTGTCCGACGTACGCGGCCTTCCCACGACGAGCGGATTCGTCCGGGTGGAGGAGGCACCGGTCGCCTCGGAGGACAGCCTGCTCGCAAGTCGTGTCCGCGGTGCCGGAGCTGTCTTCGTCGGCAAGACGAACACCCCGGAGCACGGGCTCGGCTCGCACACATACAACTCGCTCGGTCCACCTACCGGCAACGCACTCGACCCGCGGCGAACGGCGGGCGGAAGCAGCGGAGGTGCCGCAGTCGCCGTCGCCTTGGGCATGGTGCCGGTGGCCGACGGCAGCGACTTCATGGGCTCGCTGCGCAACCCACCGGGCTGGAACGAGGTGCTGGGTCTACGACCGACGCCGGGACGTGTCCCTAACACCGACGACGACGTGTTCTCGGTCCCGGGAGGCGTCGACGGTCCGATCGCACGGAACTCGCGTGACCTGGCCCTGCTCCTGGCGACGATGTCGGGCCACGACCGACATGACCCGCTCTCGCTGGCTGACGACCCCCAGTTGTTGCTCGACGGACTTGACTGTGAGCTGGACGCGCTTCGCATCGGTTGGCTCGCAGACCTCGGCGGCTACCTCGCCACCGAACCCGGAGTTCTCGACACCTGTGTGCGTGCGCTCGGAACCTGGAGCTCCGCGGGTGCCACGGTCGAACCTGTGGAGCTGCCGAAGGCGAAGGGGTTCCGCGGCGTCGAAGACCTGTGGCCGGCGTGGTTGACCCTTCGCCACCTTCAGGTCGGCGCTGGACTCGAGTTCGACTACGACGAGGACGCACTGGGCCGGATGAAGCCCGAGGCACGTTGGGAGGTCGAAGGCTTCCACCGGCTGACGGTCGATGACGTCGTTCGCTCGGCGCGCACGCGTTCGGGGCTCTACCGGTCGTTCCTGGCACTGTTCGACGAGTTCGACGTGGTGGCGCTCCCGTCGGCTCAGGTGTGGCCGTTCCCTGTCGACCACGACTGGCCGCACACCATCGCTGGTGCAGCGATGGACACCTACCACCGATGGATGGAGGTCACGGTGCCCGCGACGATGGCCGGTCTTCCGGTGCTCGTGGTTCCGGCGGGGCGGGGTGCCGAGGGACTGCCGATGGGGCTGCAGCTGATCGGGCCGGCACGTTCGGAGAGCCTGCTCCTTCGGATCGCCGCCCACGGTGAGCGGCACGGACTGGTCCGGACCGTCGTGCCTTCAGCACTGCCCTGATCGCCCGCAGCTGACGATCAGGCTGGCAGGACGCTTTGGTACTCGGTGACGCAGGGGTGTCCTTCGGCGTGCTCATAGCGCGTACCCGTCGGTGACACCGTGACGGTGGCGCTCGAGACGGTGCCGAAGAGCGTCTCGTGGATGCACGCAGCGGCTTCGGGGCCACGGCCGCGTCGGTCGTGCGAACGAAGCAGTGAACGGAAGCCCAGCAGGAGCTCGTCAGCGTCCGTCGCGCGCTCCGCAACGCAGCGCGCGTCACCCAGCAGCGCAGCGGCCTTCTCACTTGCGGGGTCGTCCGGATCCTGCTCGGTCAGTACGTGGACGCCTGGGGCAAGCGACGTTCGACGCACACCCGCCTCGTCGTCCAGTCCACCCCAGTAGGCGGTGCCCGCGGACAGGTACAGCACGTTCACCGGGTTGTACTGCTCGGCTCGCATCGCGTCGATCGCGCGTGTCGCTGACAGGTCGTCGCCTCCCTCGAGGACCGTCAGCGGCACCTCGCCGCGTGAACGCCTCGCAGCGTCACGTTCGGGCCGGCGACCGCCGGGGTGCCGGTTGGTGACGGCGCAGACGCGTCCCCTGGGGTCGACGGCCAGCCAGGTGCCACCGGCCAGCAGGTCGCGTCCTCCCCACAGCGGCGGCGTCTGCCTCAGCAGCGCGGGGGGGTCGCTGGGTCGGTCCACGCCCTCGTCGCGGTTCGCGGCAAGGACCAAGGAGACGCCAGGTCGCCAGCTCCAGGCGAAGACGATGGTGCACACGGGCTCACCGTAGGCGTAGGGCAGACGAGTCAGGCGGCGACGGTCGCGTGCATCTCCCAGACCAGGATCTCCGAGGGGGTGGTTGCCGTCACGGTGTTGCCGCCCGTGGCGGTGAATCGGGCGGCGTCTCCGGCACTGAGCTCACCGATGCCCTCGAGGTCGACCTCGCCCCGCGGTACGAACAGGTGGACGAAGGGAGCATCGGGGATCTCGACCCGTTGTCCGGGCTCGAGCCGGGCAGCGTGGAGGGCCGCGTACTTGTTCTTGATCCGGATCGCACTGTGTCCGTCGTGCTCTGCCATACCTGACGCGACGGTCACGAGGCCGCCGGACAGGAGCTCGGCGTCGATCTCGAGCTGCTCGTAGCCGGGGGTGATGCCAGCCTCATCGGGGACGACCCACATCTGGACGAAGTGGACCGGGTCGTCGTGGGTGTCGCCGCCTTCGAGGCGCCACGAGTCGTTCTTCTCGCTGTGCAGGATCCCCCGACCTGCGCTCATCCGCTGGGCCAGTCCCGGGTAGATCACACCGGAGTGACCGGTGGAGTCCTGGTGGACCAGCGATCCGCGGAGCACCCAGGTGACGATCTCCATGTCGCGGTGAGGGTGGGTCTCGAAGCCCGTGCCGGGGACGACGATGTCGTCGTTGTTGACGAGGAGCAGTCCGTGGTGGGTGTTGGCGTGGTCGTAGTGGTGGCCGAACGAGAAGGAGTGCTTGGAGTCCAGCCACCCGAAGTCGGTGACGAACCGCTGGTCCGCGCGACGGACCTCCACGCCAGCCTGGCCGTTCACGATCATCTCGGACTCCCGCTACGGTCGACGTGTCAGCATGCTCGACCGCCCAACAAGAAGGGGCGGCTGGCTATTTCTTGGCGCTATCCGGAGGTTGACCATGGCTCTTCTGCATCACGGCAAGGACGGCACTCGACGCTTCCAGATGCGCGAGAAGCTGCTCTCGGTCGGTGACGACTACTGGATCGAGGACGAGGACGGCGAGAAGGTCTTCAAGGTCGACGGCAAGGCGGTCCGGTTCAGGGAGACCTTCGTCCTCGAGGACGCCCATGGCCACGAGGTCGCGACGATCAAGGAGAAGAAGCTTGCCGTCCGGGACACGATGACCATCGAGATCGGTGGAAGCGAGGCGAAGGTCCACAAACGCATGTTGGGCATCCGTGACCGGTACCTCGTCGACTTCGACAAGGGCGACGACTTCAAGGCCAAAGGCAACTTCCTCGACCACGAGTACGAGATCGAGCGCGAAGGGCACAAGGTCGCCGAGATCTCCAAGAAGTGGTTCCGGGTGCGCGAGACGTACGGTGTCGAGATGGACGCGGAAGAGAACGTGGCGCTCATCCTCGCGATCACGGTCTGCATCGATGCGATGGCCCGCGAGCACGACTGAGGCGACTCCCTGGGCTCAGGGACGCTGCGTCAGGGCGACGGACTGCGGGCCTCGAAGTTCAGTGACGCGTCGTCT
>JBAPUB010000259.1:0-1679 GCA_049282455.1 Actinomycetes bacterium | reverse complement strand
GATGCCCGATTGCTGCGATTGATCCGTGCTCCGTTTGCTGCCAGCCACGGTACTTATGGCGCACCGCGCGTGTTCTTGGATCTGCGTGAGGCCGGCGAAACGTGTAGTAAGCATCGTGTTGCTCGATTGATGCGCGAGAACGGTCTACGCGCCCTACATGGTTACCGCACCCGACGCTGGGCGGTCGGCAAGCCATCGATCGTGATCCCCAACTTGCTCCAACGGCAGTTCACAGTGACACGGCGCGACAGCGCTTGGGTCACCGATATCACCTATATCCGGACATGGGAGGGCTGGCTCTACCTTGCCGTCGTCATGGATCTGTTCTCTCGAAAGATCTTCGGTTGGTCGGCCGGCCCTACAATCAGACGGGAGCTCGTGCTGGACGCGGTACTGATGGCGGTCCGTTGCCGGCGGCCGCGTAACACAATCATTCACTCCGACCAAGGCACTCAATATGGCAGCGACGCCTGGCGGCGCTTCTGCCGGTCAAATCGGCTCGAGCCGAGTATGAGCCGTAAGGGCAATTGCTGGGACAACGCTGTGGCCGAGTCCTTCTTCAGCAGCCTGAAGAAGGAAAGGTTCAAGAAGCACATCTACAAGAACCGAGAACTCGCCCTCGCAGATATTTCCGAGTACATCGATAACTTCTACAATCGATCCAGACGGCACAGCCACCTGGGTGGCATAAGCCCAGAGCAGTTTGAGGCGACACACTTAACCAGGCAAAAGGGTGTCCACTAAACTCTGGGAACTCCACGGAATATGCCGGACAAGTAGGGCACTTGGTGACATCGGAAGAGTTCAGAAACGCCGAAATCTAAGGAAGCTCTGAAGAACTGGTTATGACAGAAGACCGCGGCACGAATTTTGGGTTGAACGCGCCGATCGGACCGCTTTCGCGCGCGGGGGCGGCATTGTTTGCATCAAGTTCGCGTCTTCCTCGATCTCCAGCGACACCTCTCCTACACTTTCAGCAATCGCCGTCGGACGATATAGAGGTTGGCGAGCGCAGCGGTCACTTCCAGCCGGTGCAGGTTCTTCGCCAGACCGCGGTAGCGGACTTTGCGGAAGCCAAAGATATTCTTGATCACGCCGAACACGCGCTCGACCTTGGCGCGCACCCGCGACTTGTTGCGGTTCTTCGCCTTCTCGACCTCATTGATCCGGCCGTGGTGGCGGTAGCGGCGATTGGTGAAGTCCTTGGCGTTCGGGGCACGCGCGTGAATGACGGTGCTTTGACCCTGATAGCCCTGGTCGCCCCAGACCCGCGTTTCGTTGCCGTGCAGCAAGTATGGCAGTGCCTCGCGATCGTGGACATTGCCCGCCGACGCCAGCACCGTGTGGACCAGCTTCGTCCGGCTGTCTACGCCGACGTGCGCCTTCATGCCGAAGTACCACTGCTGGCCCTTGGCCGTCTGATGCATCTCCGGATCGCGCTGGCCGTCATGGTTCTTGGTCGAGCTCGGCGCGCCGATGATGGTGACGTCGACGATGGTTCCCTTCGTGATCTTGATGCCGCTACGGTGCAGGTGGTCGTTGACCGCCCTCAGCAGCGTCTTGCCAAGCTTGTTGCGCTCCAGAAGATGCCGGAAATTGCAGACCGTGGTCTCATCCGGGGCGCCCTCAACCCCCGGATCGATGCCGACAAAGCTGCGCATCGCCACCGAGTCTTACAG
>JBAPUB010000258.1:0-3635 GCA_049282455.1 Actinomycetes bacterium | reverse complement strand
ACCGCGCTCGGTGACGCCGTGACCCGTCTCGCCGCCAACGGCGCCACCAACTGGCCCGGTGTCGACGTCGTCGTCGCGACGCGGGAGTCCAGCCACGCGCTGCACCGGACGGTCGAGGCGATCCTCTCCCAGGACTACCCCGGGCCCGTGAGGGTCATCGTCGTCCACGACCGCTATGGCGTCGGTGACGACCTGGAACGGGACTCTGGCGACCCTCACGGGTACCGCAGAGTCGTCGAGGTCCGACGCAACACTCGGTCCGCCGGAACGTCCGGCGCGCGTAACTGCGGCATGCAGGCGGCTACCGCTCCTCTGCTCGCCTTCTGCGACGTCGGCGACCTCTGGTTGGACCACAAGCTTCGCCGTCAGGTCGCCGTGCTGCGGTCGGACCCGGCGGCGGCGTTCGTCACCACGGGGATCCGAACGCGCTTCCGCGGGCACAGCCACGACCGCGTGGTGAGCGAGGCGCAGCTCGACCTGCCGTCGCTGCTGCGCGGTCGCCTGACCCGCCTTCACCCGTCGACCTTCGTCATGAGCCGCGAGGCCGTGATGGCCGGTATCGGTCTGCTCGACGAGACCAGCGTGGGCAGTCGGGTGGCGGCTCTGGAGTTCCTGACGCGAGCCGCCCGGTGGGCCCCGTTGCGCAACCTCCCCGCGATCGGCGTCGAGGTCGCCCGACGCGAGCCGCCGACGAGAGCAGGGGCGGGTACGAGCACGGCAGCCGAGCTCGCGTGGCTGCTGGACGCCTGCCCCGAGTTCTCGCTCCTGCGGACCGGAGAGGCACGGATCACCGGCCAGATCGCCGTGGCCTCAGCCGTCGAGGGAGACCGGAGGGGGGCCACTCGGTGGGCGAGCATGTCGCTGTCTCGAAACATCGCGGAGCCCCGCGGCTACCTTGCACTCGCCGTCGCTGCGGTGAACGCCCGCCGGGTCGGTCGACTGGTCACCTCCCATGGCGAGGCAAGGATCCGCGCTCTGACCTGATTCAGCTGTCTGGAACCATCAGTCGTTGAACTGGTTCTGGGCCGCCGTCAGTCCGTCACGCACCACCGTCTCGACAGCGTCAGCCGTGCGCGCGACTAACACAGCGACGTCGTCGCGCTCGCGAGCCGAGAAGTCGCGCAGCACGAACACCGCGGGGTCGAGTCTCCCCGGAGGCCGCCCGACCCCGAACCGGGCCCGGGCGAAGTCGCCGGTACCCAGTGAACGACGAAGCGACCGCAGTCCGTTGTGACCGTTGTCCCCGCCCCCGAGCTTCAGACGCAGCGACCCGAACGGCAGGTCCAGCTCGTCGTGGACCACGACGATGCGGTCGGGAGCGACCCGGTAGAAGTCTCGCAGCGGCGCAACCGCCTGGCCGGAGTCGTTCATGAACGTCGAAGGCTCGACGAGCACGACCCGCTCGGCGGCCAGGCGACCTTCGAGGACGTCGGCCCGCGCTCGCTTGTGGCGGCGCAGCCGACCTCCGATCCGAGCAGCCAGCTCGTCGACCACCCGGAACCCGATGTTGTGCCGGTTCCCTTCGTAGGGGGACCCCGGGTTGCCGAGCCCGACGACGAGCCAGGGACCTTCGTCGGACAAGTACCTCAGGCCTCGTCAGCCACGGGAGCCGCCGGCTCGGCGACCTCGACCGCTTCCTCGACCTCGACCTCGGCGGCCTGGGGCGCCAGGACGTGCACGACCGTGAGCTCTGGGTCCGCGACCAGGGTCGTCCCGGCAGGGAGCGGGACGTCGCCTGCACGGATCCGGCCACCCACCTCAACGCCGTCGAGCGACACCGTGAGGTGCTGCGGGATGTGCGTGGCCTCGGCCTCGATGGCAATGGTGTCGTGCACGTGCTCGAGAAGACCGCCCGGCGCGAGCTTGCCCTCGGTCAGAACCGGAACCTCGACGACGACCTTCTCGCCGCGGACCACCGTGACGAGGTCGACGTGCTCGATGAACGGGCGGATCGGGTCGCGCTGGACGGCCTTGGGCAGCGCGAGCGACGTGGTGCCACCCAGCTCGAGCTCCAGGAGCACGTTGGAGTTCTTCAGCGCCTTCGCCAGGTCGTGGGCCGGAAGCGAGATGTGCTGGACCTCGGCGCCGTGGCCGTAGATGACGCCGGGGACGAGCTCGGCGCGGCGCAGCCGGCGGGCCGCCCCCTTGCCGAACTCGGTGCGGGGCTCGGCTGCGATTCTGACCTCGGTCACGACTTCTCCTGGCTTCGGCGAGACAACGGGTGCACACCGGCGCGGGAGAGTCTCACGCAACCTGTCGATCACGGAAGGCTCGAGGCCTTCCCTCGCCGGGCGACCTGCGCAGTCTAGGCGACGCGGAGTCGCTCGCCAAAGTCAGCGGTGGCTCAGTAGCCGGTCACGACGTCGTACCACGCCTGGCGCGAAGGTTCGTCAAGCAGGCGGTACTCACCGCCGACGACTGAGTCGAAGTACACAGCGAAGAGCGCGTGGTTGTCGGCTAGGTAGGTGCCAACGTCGCGCAGCCACGCCGCCCGACCGGTTCCGTCGTCGCCCGGGGCGAGCAGCGAACCCGCCTCCGCGACCCCGAAGCTGAGTCCGTACTGCCGGTTCACCGCGATCGCTCGGCTGAACATCTCTGCCGGCGGCTGGTAGCTCGCCGGGGCGGAGGGGCGGCTGTAGCAGTCCCACCCGAGGGTGTCCACCACGTCTGCGCCAGGAAAGTAGTCGCTGAAGCGGCGCCCGGACTTCGGGTCGACGGTCAAGCACATCAAGACCACCGTGTTGTGGAGCTGCGGGTTCGCCGCCTGGTCGGCCAGCCCGGCGATGCGACGGTAGGCCGAGCGCCAGGCGGCTGCCGTGAAGGCACCGTCCTCGATGTCGTTCTCAGGCTCGTGCCAGTAGGTCCACCAGATGTCGCGCCCGGCCGGCGCGGTGGCGAACCACTGAGCCAGCTGGGCGTCGTACTGCCCGCTGTTCACTGCGGCAGGCGAGCCCTTGAAGGAGACGACCACGGGACCGCCGACGGCACCGGCTCGTCCGGGCCAGGCCTCCGGCAGCCCGCCGTAGAAGACGCGGACCACCTCCAGCCCGCCGTACCGGGCGTTGGAGCTCGCCAGCGCCTCCGCCCAGGTGGCCCCATCGACGTAGACGCTGGCCCCGAACAACGTCCCGCTGGCGCGGTGGCTGTCCGATGGCCGTCCCGCCACGGTCACCACGACCAGGCCGACGACCAGGACCAGGGCTGTGGCGATCGCCGCCACCCAAAGGCGCCGGCGCTTGGACTTCGTGCCGTCCGGAACGACCGGGCTGGCGGGTGGGTCGGTGGGCACGGACACACGTACAGCATGACCAAGCGCTGCAAAGGTCGAGCGCGTGGGTCCCGAGCGCCGACGTCACCTCACTCGACAAGGCCGCGACGAGTGGGCTCAGGCGTTGCCGTCGAACAGGGAGGTCACCGATCCGTCGTCGAAGACCTCACGGATGGCTCGCGCGATCAACGGTGCGATCGACAGCACCGTGAGCTTGTCGAAACGTTTCTCGGGGGGATTGGAAGGGTGTTGGTGCACACGACCTCGGAGACCCTGCTGTTCTTCAGGCGGTCGATCGCCGGACCGGAGAAGATGCCATGGGTCGAGGCGACGATGACGTCGGCAGCACCGTTGTCGAACAGCGCGT
>JBAPUB010000257.1:0-17444 GCA_049282455.1 Actinomycetes bacterium | reverse complement strand
CGCGCCGTGGCCGTCCACACCACAGACGGCGAGCGCATCGCCGCCGACGTCGTGGTGCTGAACCCTGACCTTCCTGTCGCCTACCGAGACCTTCTGGGCCGCGAGCCCTGGAACGTCCGGCGGCTGAAGTACTCGCCCTCCTGCTACCTGATGCTGGTCGGGTCCTCCGCCCAGTACACCAGGCTGGCGCACCACAACATCCACTTCGGACGGGCCTGGCGCCAGGTGTTCGACGAGCTGATCGACGCCAAGACGATGATGTCCGACCCGTCCTTCCTCGTCACCAACCCGACACACTCGGACCCTTCGCTGGCCCCAGACGGCAAGCACGTGTACTACGTGTTCTTCCCCACTCCCAACCTCGATTCCTCCATCGACTGGGAACAAGCGCTGCCCCGCTACCGCGAGCACATGGTGACGACGCTGGAGGAGCGCGGGTACGTCGGGTTCGGCGACGCGATCGAGGTCGAGCACGCCATCACGCCGCCCGAGTGGGGCAGGAGGGGCATGGCGGCCGGGTCACCATTCGCATCAGCGCACTCGTTTGGCCAGACCGGGCCGTTCCGTCCCAAGAACATCTGGGGTGACAACGTCGTCTTCGCCGGTTCGGGGACCACACCGGGCGTCGGCGTGCCCATGGTCTTGATCTCCGGGCGGCTGGCCGCGGAGCGCATCGTCGGTCCGGACCCGGCCTACCGGTCCAGAGCCCGACGCTGAGCCGAGGTCAGTCGCTCAGCGTCGGAAGATCCGTCTCCGGTCCATGACCGCGCAGCACGACGGCGCCGGGGATCTTGTCGTCGCGCCAAGCGACGGTGGCGTCCTGGAACACCTCGATGGCCGTCTCGAACGCGTCGGGATCGGCCACCGCGAAGTCGTTCCAGTTGTCCCACACCACGAGGACGCCGTCAGGGTCGTCGAGGTCGAGGGCCCGCAGACACTCGTCCAGGGTGTCCCAGCTGTGCCTGAACCAGTCCGGAAGGTCGAAGGCGTCGTCGACCGCGACCATATAGCCGTCCTTGTCGAGGACGCCCGCCGTGTCCAAGGTGATCACCTGCCAGCCACGCTCGAGAGCCGCGTCGCTCGGCCCGCCGTTCGCGCCTTCGAGCCGGAACACGCTGCGGTCGGAGTCCTCGAAGAGCCGACTCAGCGTCATCGAAACGTCACCTCACGAACCGATCGGTCGTAGTCGTCGATTCAGCAGCGCTCACCACCTGCTGGTGCCACGATACGTCGCGCCCGAGCTGCGGGTGTGGGCCTGTGGACCCCCAGGGTTGAGCGCGTCGGGGCTGACAACGGCAGGATGCACCCATGAGCCGACGCGAGCTGGACGCTGCGGGGATCGTCGAGCCCGCCCTGCGGGAGTCCTACCAGGCCTGCCGTCGTCTCAATGCCGAGCACGGGAAGACCTACTACCTCGCGACCTTGCTGCTGCCGCCAGCCAAACGTCCCTACGTGCACGCGTTGTACGGCTTCGCGCGCTACGCGGACGAGATCGTCGACGATCTGGCGAGCACGCTCACGCCGGCCGAGAAGGCCCAGGCACTCAGCACCTGGGGTGAGCGGCTCCTCCACGACCTCGACCGGGGCTCCAGCGAGGATCCGATCGGGCGGGCAGTCGTCGACACCGTCGTTCGGTGGGACATCCCGCGCGAGCACTTCGAGGCCTTCCTCCACTCGATGGCCATGGACCTCACCGTGACCGACTACGAGACCTACGACGATCTCTACGGGTATGTCTACGGGTCCGCCGCAGTGATCGGTCTGCAGATGGTGCCGATCCTGCAACCGGTCGACGACGCCGCCTACGAGTCCGCGATGAAGCTGGGGACCGCGTTCCAGCTGGCGAACTTCATCCGTGACGTCGGCGAGGACCTCGACCGTGGGCGGGTCTACCTTCCGATCGAGGACCTCCGGCGATTCGACCTGACGCGCGCCGACCTGGAACGCCGAGTCGTCGACGACCGGGTGCGCCAGCTGCTGCGCTTCCAGATCGCCCGGGTGCGCCGGCTGGAGCAGGAGGCGACCCCTGGCATAGCGCTGCTGGACCCCACCAGCCAGCCGTGCATCGACGCGGCCAGAGTCCTCTACTGCGGCATCGTCGACGAGGTGGAGCGGATCGACTACGAGGTCTTCGACAAGCGCGCCTCGGTGCCAATGACTCGCCGCCTCGCTGTGGCCCTACCCGCGTGGGGCCGCGCCGCCCGTGCCCGTTGGGCCGCCTGAGCCGTCGGCCGGCTTCCGGCGCCACCGCGGGGGTCCTGCCACCGGGGTGCGTTGGACGCCGCGCCGGCCCCACCAGACCCACCAGGCCATCGCCTGGACCACCAGCGCGAACCCGAACAGCAGGTCCTCGACCGGGGCGTAGGCAATCCGTCCCGAGCCAAGGAACACCGGTTGCGCGTCGCCCACGATGTCAGCGGCGTTGTACCGGACGATCTGCATGCCAGTGAGAACGCCGTTCGTCAGCAGCTGGAACGTGACGACGATCGCGTAGGCCACCCAGAAGGTCCGACGGGTCAGCAGTCGCGTCCGCAGGACTGCCAGGTCGAGCAGCACCGTGGCAGCGACCGCGAGCACGGCGAGCTGGGTGTACGTCACCGCTCCCCCGGCTCGTCGGGTCCGACCTCGTCGCCAACCGGCCAGCCCTTGACCGAACGCACGGCCTCCAGGGTCAAGACTGCGGCGAGCGGCACGACCACGAAGAAGAGCAGCTCCTCGACGGGGATCGACCCCGGCAGCACCACGTTCGTCACAGACCTGCTGTCGAAGGTCCAGTGGCCGCGCGCGATCGCATAGGCGTCCCAGACGACGAAGACGACCAGCACAGGAGCCAAGGACAGCAGCAGCCGGCGCCACCGACGCAGGACGCGGGTGTCGAGCACTACCTCGAGCCACGCCGACCCGGCGACGATGAACCCCAGCACAGCGAGGTACGACCCGTGGCGCACGATCACGCCCCCACGATCACGCGATCAGATGGCCAGCGCCTGGGCGCGGCGTCGAACCTCGGTGCCCCGGTTCTCGCGCATGGCCTGGATCGGCGTCCCCGGCAGTGAGTCTTCGGGGGTGAACATCCAGCGGAGGGCCTCGTTGGAGTCAAACCCTCCGTCAGCGAGCACGGTCAGCAGGCCGGTCAGACCCTTCACGAGCTGTCCCTCCGAAACGAACGCGGCGGGGGTGCTGACGATGTTGCGCTCTCCGCGGCGGACGACGGCGATGTTCCGGTCACGAACGAGCTGGCGCACCTTCAAGATGTCGAGGCCGAGCTGGTCGGCGAGGTCCGGAAGCGTCAACCAGTCGCCCACCAGCTCCTCGACCTCGGGGTCCGCCGGCTCGTCCATGGCAGAGATCGTGGTCACGCAACCAGCCTCCCACGGCCCGTCATCTTCTGCGTCGTCAGCGTCGTCACACGGCTGCTTGCTTGACGGCGGTGTCCGGATCGGCGAACAGGTCCGGGTCGATCGGCGTTTCCTCCACCATCAGCTTGCGTGCCTGCATGAGGTCGCGTGGCCGGTTGACCGTCAGCAGCGCCATCAGCCGCGTGGAGTCGGTCGCAGAGAACCAGCCCACCGCCCACGTCGAGCTAGTGGGGTCACCCCGCCACACCAGCCGGTCGGAGGGTCCGGCATGCCCGGCGTACTGCAGGTTCCGCCCGAACTGGTCGCTCCAGAAGTAGGGCACCGGGTCGTACGGCTGGTCGACCGCACCGAGGACCGCCGCTGCCACGGTCGCCGGGGCGTGCAAGGCCGTGTCCCAGTGCTCGACGCGCAGGCGCATGTCGTAGCGACGCGACCACCAGGCCGCGCAGTCACCGACTGCGAACACTCCCGGTTTCGACGCCCGCAGATGGTCGTCGACGACGACGGCGCCGCGGTCGTCGAGCTCCACGTCGCAGCCTCGAAGCCACGCAGTCGCCGGTCGCGCACCCAGGCCAGCCAGGACGACGTCAGCGTCCAAGGTCGACACGTCGTCGACCCGCGCGCCCACCCGGAGGGTCACCCCGGCCTCGGCGAACCAGGGAACCAGCTTGTCGGCGACCACGGGGGGCAGAGCGGCCGAGTACGGCGTCTCAGCGGCTTCGTAGACGGTGACGTCGCAACCTGCTGCAGCGGCGGCGGTGGCGACCTCGGCGCCGATCCAGCCGGCTCCGACGATCGCCAGGCGCGCCCCTGGGTAGAGCTGCTCGTGCAGACGTCGGGCGTCGCTCAGCGTGCGCAGGGTGACCGCACCGGGAAGGGCGATGGGTTCTGACCCTGTCGCCACGACGACGGCGTCGGCGTGCCACTCGTTGTCGTCGGTGACGACGCCGCTCACCCCGAGACCGCGCGCCGGCTCACCGAGCCGCACCTCGAGGTCCACCACCTGACTCACGTCGAAGTGGACCTTCACGTCGGCTCCGGCGAGAAGCTCCTTCGACAACGGTGGACGGTCGTAAGGAGGCTCGGGCTCGGCGCCGAGCAGCACCAGCCGACCCTGGTACCCCTGGGCCCGCAACGCTCGGGCGCACTCGAACCCCGCCAGCCCCGAGCCGACCACGACCACGGACGAGACGGTCGACGACGGGTCCATGCCACCACCCTGTCATCCGCGTGGGCCGCGCCGCACCCGACACCCGTCTAAGAGACTGGGCGACGACACCCGGGGCGACGCAACCGGGTTCGCCGGGGTTGCCGACCTAGACTGGCCCGTTGTGGATAAGACGGGGATGGACCCTTTGGTGGGCCGCACTCTCGACGGCCGCTACCTCGTCTCCGAGGAGCTCGCCCGAGGGGGCATGGCGACCGTCTACCGGGGCCTGGACACCCGATTGAACCGCGTCGTCGCACTGAAGGTGATGAGCCCCGCCTTCGCCAGCGACGCCGACTTCGTTCGACGGTTCACCCACGAGGCACAGGCCTCGGCCGGCCTCAACGACACCCACGTGGTGTCGGTCTTCGACCAGGGCGACGACGACGGGGTCGTGTTCCTGGTCATGGAGTACGTCTCCGGCCAGACCCTTCGCGATGTGCTTCGCACCCGGCAGCGGCTAACCCCCGACGAGGCGCTGGACATCTTCGAACCGATGCTGCAGGCGCTCGCGGCGGCGCATCGCGCGCACATCGTGCACCGCGACGTGAAGCCGGAGAACGTACTGATCCGCGACGACGGCGTCGTCAAAGTCGCAGACTTCGGCCTGGCACGCGCGGCGACCGAGGGTGCACCCACGCCCGCGACGCAAGGCCTGCTGCTCGGGACGGTCGCCTACCTCGCACCCGAGCAGGTGCAGCACGGGTCGATCGACACCCGCACCGACGTGTACGCCGCCGGCATCCTCCTCTACGAGATGCTCGTCGGCTCCCCGCCCTACTCAGGCGACACCGCGTGGGACGTCGCGTCCCAGCACGTGAACCAGACCGTTCCGCCACCCTCACTGCGGGTGCCGTCCCTGCCCAGCGGCCTGGACCACCTCGTCCTGCAGGCGACCTCCGCCGACCCGGACGCCCGTCCCGCCGACGCAGGCGTCTTCCTGAGCCAGGTCAAGGCGGTACGAGCCCGGATCGGCGTCGCCCCCCTTGCGACGGCAGTGCCGGCAGACCTGCAGCAGACAGCCGTCGTGCGGCGGCCCGACCTGAACGACACGTCCGTGGTCGTCGCACCGGCCGCGGTCGCGAGCGCATCCGGTGCTGGTGGGTCGTCGGAGGCCAAGCCACAGAAGCAACGACGCTGGCGGGGGCCGGTCGCACTGGCCGTCGTCGTCGCTCTCGCCATCGCCATCGGCTCCGTCGCGTGGTGGCTCGGGAGCGGCCGCTACACCACGGTCCCTGGTGTCATCGGCGTCACAAGCAAGCAGGCCGAAGCCAAGCTCCAGGAGGCCGGGCTGGGCGTTGCCTACGACGACCCTCAGTACAGCGAGATCGTGTCCAAGGGGCTGGTCCTGAGCTCCGACCCTGCCCCGGGTGGCCGGGTCGCGCGCAACGGGGCCGTGACCTTGGTGCTGTCGCTGGGACCTGAGCGCTACGACGTCCCGAAGCTGGTCAACCTCACGCAGGCGCAGGCACAAGAAGCGCTCACCAAGACCAAGCTCGCCGTCGGCACCGTCAAGAGGCAGTACTCCGAGACCGTGCCCAACGGGCGCGTCATCAGCTCCAGCCCTGCGGCCGGCACCTCGGTGCGCGTCGGCACCGCGGTCGACCTGGTCGTCAGCAAGGGCCTGCCGCCGGTCACGGTTCCCGACGTCACGAACAAGCCGTACGACGAGGCGCAGCGGACTTTGGAGAGCCTGGGGCTGACGATCAGCCAGAGCGACCAGAAGTACAGCGAGCAAGTCGCCAAGGGCTCGATCATCACCCAGAGCCCGGCACCTGGCGCAAACGTCACACGCGGTACCGCGGTGAACGTCGTGGTCTCGCTCGGACCACCGTTGGTCACGGTTCCCAATGTTGTCGACGACCCGGTGGACACCGCGACCGCCAAGCTCGAGGCGGCCGGGTTCAAGGTCGAGGTGTACGAACCGTTCGGAATCAGCCCCCTCAACCGCGTGGCGTCGCAGGACCCCAAGGCCGGGACCCAGGCGCCGAAGGGCAGCGTCGTGCGCATCGGCATCATCTAGATGACCGCATCGAGATGACTGCGGCTCGCCCGCCGATCGGTGCCCACGTGCCCGTGTCGGGAGGGTTGGCGACCAAGGGGCTCGCCTACGCCAGCGCCATCGGCGCAGAGGTAGTCCAGGTGTTCGTCACCAACCCCCGGGGTTGGGCACCCGTTCCTGGTGACCCGGCCGAGGACGCCGCGTTCCGGGCAGCAGTGGAGAAGGGACTCGCTGCTTTCGTGCACGCGTCCTACCTGGTCAACTTCGCCAGCCCCGACCCGCAGGTCGTCGACCGGTCGGGTGGGTCCGTTCGGCACACCTTGAGCCGGGCAGCCACCGTCGGCGCCCGCGCAGTCGTCGTGCACACCGGGTCGAGCGTCCAATCACACCGGGCCGAGGACGCGTTGCGCAGCACGCGTGAGTCGCTGCTCCCCCTGCTCGACCTGGGCAGCCAGCTGGGCGTCCAGGTCCTGGTCGAGCCGATGGCCGGTCAGGGCCAGTCCCTGTGCTCGACCCTCGACGAGATCGACGCCTACCTGACGTTCGTCGGCCCCCACGATGGTCTGGGGGTGTGCATCGACACCTGCCACGTGCACGCCGCAGGCCACGACCTTGCGGCACGCGGTGGCATGACCCGCTTCCTGAACCGACTCGGTGCAGTGCTCGGTGACGTTCCCCTGGGGCTCGTCCACGCCAACGACTCGATGGACGTCGTGGGCGCCCGCAAGGACCGCCACCAGGTCATCGGCCAAGGACACATCGGTGAGCGCCCGTTCGCCACCCTGCTGCGTCACGATCTGGTTCGCACCGCCGCAGTGGTCCTGGAGACTCCGGGCGACCGCACCGCCCACGCCAACGAGGTGGCCAGGCTCAAGCGCCTGCGCGGACCCTGAACCCGTGGTCTATGCTCACCACATGCAGCGTCAGTGGTTTGCGTTCTATGGCTTTCCCAGCCGGGGTCTCCGGTCGGGCAGCCGGGTGAACGGCGCTTAGCGCACCCACTGCACGACGAAGGCCCCGAGGCGATCGCCCGGGGCTCTTTTCGTGAGCAGGCCACGGTCGGCGCTGCAACGGATCGAAGGAGCAGGACATGGTCGTGGTGATGAGTCCGGACGCGACGGACGCACAGGTGAGCGCGGTCGTCACACGTGTCGAGGACGCAGGCGGAGAGGCGTTCGTGAGCCGCGGAGTCTCGCGCACGATAGTCGGACTGGTTGGTGACGTGGACCGGTTCCACGCGCTCGACCTCCGCGGCATGCTCGGGGTCAGCGACGTCGTACGGATCTCCGCCCCCTACAAGCTCGTGAGTCGCCAGCATCACGCGCAGATGACGACCGTGTACGTGGGCAAGCGCCGAGTGCCCATCGGACCGGACACGTTCACGCTGATTGCCGGACCATGTGCGGTGGAGACGCCCGGACAGACTCTCGAGGCCGCGCTGATGGCCAAGACCGCGGGCGCCTCACTGCTTCGCGGCGGCGCATACAAACCGAGGACATCGCCGTACGCCTTCCAGGGGCTGGGTGAGGAGGGGCTGCGCATCCTGGCCGACGTACGCGACGAGACCGGGCTCCCTGTCGTGACCGAGGTCGTCGACGCCCACGACGTCGAGCTCGTCGCGTCCTACGCCGACATGTTGCAGGTCGGGACCCGCAACATGCAGAACTTCGCCCTGCTGCAGGCGGTCGGCTCGGTCGGCAAGCCCGTCATGCTCAAACGCGGTATGAGCTCCACCATCGAGGAGTGGCTGATGGCGGCGGAGTACATCGCGCAGCGCGGCAACCTCGACATCGTGCTTTGCGAGCGGGGGATCCGCACCTTCGAGACCGCGACTCGCAACACCCTCGACATCTCAGCGGTGCCCGTGGCGCACGGTTTGTCGCACCTGCCGGTCGTGGTCGACCCTTCGCACTCCGGGGGTCGCAGAGACCTGGTCGTACCGCTGTCGCGAGCCGCGATCGCTGTCGGCGCCGACGGCATCATCGTCGACATCCATCCGGAGCCGGAGGCCGCGCTGGTCGACGGCGCACAAGCCCTGGTTGACGGCGACCTTCGTGCTCTGGCGCAGGCGGTGCTCCAGCTGACCCCACTCCTCGGGCGCCGGCCGGCCACCGAGGCGTGAGGAGGAGGTCGACCCGCCGACGCAGGCTGCCTCAGCGTTGTTCGTGCCGCAGCAGCCACTCCTTGACCGGCAACCCGTAGTAGTAGCCACCGAGCGTGCCGTCGCTCTTGACCACGCGATGGCACGGGACGAACGGAGCCACGAGGTTTCGGGCACATGCCGTGCCGACGGCGCGCGTGGCCGCAGGGCGACCGGCCTTGGTGGCCAGCTCGGCATAGCTCCACGTCTGCCCCGCCACGATCCCGCGCATCGCGGTCCACACCTGCTGCTGGAACGGGCCACCGGGCTGGGAGACCGGCACGTCGTCCAACGCATCCACCTCACCGCCCAGGTAGGACTCCATCGCGCGCATGACGCCACCAAGGTCGCGCACACGCCTGACCCCCAGGGCACGCTGCTCGTCAGTCAGCCGTGCGAGCGTGTCCGCCTCGCTCGAGAAGCCCGAAGCGATGACGACGCCGTCGGGATCGACCACGACGGTCCAGGGGGCGACGGGCGTCTCGATGGTCGCAACGGAGTAGTTCATGAGTGCTCCTCACTCGCTTCGTTCCACAGGTGGACGGCGGCATAGGCGCGCCACGGTCGCCAACGACTGGGCTCAAGCTTGTGCTGGTGTACGGCACGCCGAAGCACCAGGTCGTCCGTGGGAAACGCATCGGTGTCGCCCAGGGCGCGCATGGCGACATACTCCGCGGTCCACGGCCCTATGCCCGCAATCGCCAGGAGCGCCGCTCTCTGCTCGGCCAGGTCTGCTCCTGGCTGCAGGGAAAGGCCGCCGTCGACGACCACACTCGCCAGGGCGGTGAGGGTCGCGCACCTTCGCCCTGTGAGTCCCAGACCGGACAGGTCCGCACCGGCCACCCTCTCGGCGCTGGGGAAGGTCCTGCAGACAGCTTCATCGGCGTCAGCGGCTGGACCGGCGCAGCGCTCGACGATCCGGCCCAGCAGGGTGCGGGCGCCGGCCACCGAAATCTGCTGGCCGACCACCGCACGGACGGCGAGCTCGAACCCGTCGACCGCTCCAGGGACTCGTAGGCCAGGATGCGAGCGGACCATGGGTGCGAAGTGCGGGTCGTCCGACAGGGTCTCGTCGACTGCAAGTGGGTCGGCGTCCAGGTCGAACAGCCGTCGCAGCGCAGCCACTGCCGGACGCACCGACGACAGTGCAGGGAGCCGCAGCCGCACAGCCAGCCTGTCGGCGTCGTGCCACGCCTCCACGAACCCCACGCCGTCGGGGGTGACCACCGTTCTCCGGTAGAGACCGTCGTCGAACGACTCAACCCCCGGGATGGCCCGCGCAGCGAGGAAGCGCAGCGTGGCCTGGGCATCCCACGGCACCCGGGTCGGCAGCCGCAGGACGAGTGGCCCGGCCTCCGCCGGCCGGTCGGCAAGGAAGCCCCGACGCCTCAGATCTGTCGGGGACGCCCCGAACTCGCTTCGCATGACGTCGTTGAACTGACGGATGCTCGAGAAACCTGCGGCGAACGCGACGTCGGTGACCGAAAGGTCGGTCTGCTCGAGCAGCAGCCGGGCGGTCTGAGCCCGGCGTGTGCGCGCCAAGGTCAGGGGGCCGACGCCGAGCTCGGCGACCAGCGTCCGGTGCAGGTGCCGCTCGCTCACCGCCAGGCGGGTGGCCAACCCTGCTACTCCTTCGTCGTCGACGACACCGGCTCCCAGCAGTCGCAAGGCCCTGGCGGCGAGGTCGCTTCGGTGGTTCCAGTCGCGGCTGCCCGGTACGGCGTCCGGTCGGCAGCGCCGGCAGGCTCTGAAGCCGGCCGCGACGGCTGCGGCGGGAACCGGGTAGAACCGCACGTTCTCCTGTCGAGGGGTGCGCGCCGGGCAGGACGGCCGGCAGTAGATCCCCGTGCTCGTGACAGCGAAGACGAACCGCCCGTCGAAGCGGGGGTCGCGCCCGCTCACCGCCCGGTACAGGATGGTCTCGTCGTCGGTCATGGTCATCATTCAACCCTGCGACCGCTCCCCCGCCTAGCGGGAATCGGACAGGGCAGTGGCGACAGCTCCGGGAGGGTCAGCGCGGTGGCTGCGCGAGCATCTCGGCGACCAGGAACGCCAGCTCGAGGCTCTGCATCCGGTTCAGCCGTGGGTCGCACGCGGTTTCGTAGCGCATGGGCAGCTGCTGCTCGGAGATGCCCTCCGCCCCACCGACGCACTCGGTGACCTCGTCTCCGGTCAGCTCGATGTGCAGTCCTCCGGGATGCGTACCCAGTGCCCGGTGAACCTCGAAGAAGCCGAGCACCTCATCGACGACGTCGTCGAAGTGACGCGTCTTGTGGCCGGAGTCGGCCTCGAAGGTGTTTCCGTGCATGGGGTCGCACACCCAGACGACCGGGCGGCCAGTCGCCGTCACCTTCTCGACCACAGCAGGCAAGACGTCGCGAACCGTCGACGACCCCATCCGCGTGATCAGCGTGATCCGTCCGGGTTCGCTGTCGGGGTCCAGCCGCTCGATGAGCTCGACGACCTGCTCGGGGCTGGTGGTCGGGCCCAGCTTGACGCCGATCGGGTTGCGCACCGTGGCAGCGAAGTCGATGTGTGCACCGTCGAGCTGGCGGGTTCTCTCGCCGATCCAGACGAAGTGTGCGGACACGTCGTAGGGACGGTTGGTTCGGGAGTCGATCCGGGTGAGTGCCCGCTCGTAGTCGAGGACCAAAGCCTCGTGGCCCGCGTAGAACTCCACCCGGTGCAGCTCCTCGGGGTCGGACCCGATCGCGCGCATGAACGACAGCGCTCGGTCGATGTCACCGGCCACGCGCTCGTACCGCTTTCCGGCGCTGCTGTCCCTGACGAAGTCGGTGTTCCATGCGTGCACCTGGCGCAGGTCGGCGTAGCCGCCCTGGGTGAAGGCGCGCACGAGGTTGAGCGTCGCCGAGGCGCGGTGATAGGCCTCGACCATCCGGTGCGGGTCTGGACGTCGTGCGCGCTCAGTGAATGCGAGGTCGTTGACCATGTCGCCGCGGTAGGCCGGAAGCTCGACACCGCCGATGGTCTCGTTCGCGCTCGAACGTGGCTTTGCGTACTGACCCGCGATCCGCCCGATCTTCACGACCGGCAGGCTGGCAGCGTAGGTGAGCACGACGGCCATCTGGAGAACTGTCTTGAGCTTGGCGCGGATCTCGTCTGCGTTGGCGCCGGAGAACCGCTCCGCACAGTCGCCCCCCATGAGCACGAACGCTTCTCCCCGCGCTGCCGCGGCGAGTCGGTCACGCAAGTCGTCGCACTCGCCTGCGAACACCAGCGGTGGCAGCGATCGCAGCTCGTCACGCGCAAGCGCCAACGCGTCGGCGTCGGGCCATTCGGGCTGCTGGCCGGCAGGAAGCTCCGGCCAGGCGATGTGGTCGACCATAGTCTGAGGGTAGCCAGCAAGGCGCAGGTCGTCGGAACGGACCCGACTCAGGTCAGCCGAAGAAGATCTTGGCCTCGGCGTACCGGTCCGGGCTCACCGTCTTGAGCGTCGCCACCGCGTCGCGTATCGGCACCATCACCATGTCCGCGCCGCGCAGAGCCACCATCTGCCCCAGTTCGCCGTTCTGCACGGCCTGGACGGCGCGCATGCCGAACCGCGTGGCCAGGACGCGGTCCCGGGCCGTTGGCGTCCCACCTCGCTGGACGTAGCCCAGGACCGTCGTCCGCGCCTCGAAACCTGTCCGCTCCTCGATCTCACGTGCCAGCCACTCGCCGATCCCGGACAGCCGGACGTGCCCGAAGGCGTCAGTGCGCGAGTCACTGGTCACCAGGTCGCCGTCCTTCGGCAACGCTCCCTCGGCCACGACCACGATCGGCGCGTATCCGCGAGACATCCGCGAGCGGATCCAGCCGTTCACCTCGTCGAGGTCGAACGGCTCCTCGGGGATCAAGATGATGTTGGCCCCACCTGCGAGGCCCGAGTAGAGCGCGATCCACCCTGCATGCCGACCCATGACCTCCAGCACCAGCACCCGGTGGTGCGACTCAGCCGTCGTGTGCAGCCGGTCGATGGCGTCGGTGGCGATCTGGACGGCGGTGTCGAAACCGAACGTGTAGTCGGTGGCCCCGAGGTCGTTGTCGATCGTCTTGGGAACCCCGACGACGGGCACACCGTGGTCGTGAAGGGCTGCGGCGACTCCGAGGGTGTCCTCTCCACCGATGGCGATGACGGCGTCGACTCCCAGTGCAACAAGGTTGTGCCGGATCCGGTCGACGCCACCGTCGATCTTCAGCGGGTTCGTGCGCGACGACCCCAGGATCGTCCCCCCGCGTGGAAGGATCCCGCGGGTCACCGTGATGTCCAGGTCGCTGGTGACGGACTCCAACGGCCCCTTCCACCCGTCACGGAACCCGACGAACTCCATGCCGTACTCCGTCACTCCCTTGCGGACGGTGGCTCGGATCACCGCGTTCAGCCCCGGCGCGTCACCGCCGCCGGTCAGCATGCCCACCTTCATGACAACGCCTCATCTCTGGTCGCTGCCTCCATCTTGTCCTGGTCGTCAGGGCAACGCACCCCAGGTGGCTCACGCCTTCGCGCCCGCATCTCGCGGCCGACTACGCTCATTCCATGGCGGTGCTCTCGGTGGACGCCGGCACGACCAGCGTCACCGCGGTCGTGGTCACGCCGGACGGCACGATCGTGTCCCGGGCGTCGCACGAGTTCCCTCAGCACTTCCCGGCAGACGGCTGGGTCGAGCACGACCCGGCCGACATCTGGGCCGCGACACTCCAAGCCACATCCGCCGCCCTCGGAGCCACTGACGAGGTGGTCACGGCGGTCGGCATCACCAACCAGCGCGAGACGGCCGTCTTCTGGGACCGCGAGACCTTGGGCAGCCCCCGCCGCGCCATCGTCTGGCAGGACCGTCGGACCGCGGGCACCTGTGACAAGCTCAAGGACGATGGCTTCGAGCCACTCGTTCGCGATCGGACCGGACTGCGCCTGGACCCGTACTTCACCGCCACCAAGCTGCACTGGGTCGCGCACAACGACCCGGCGACCTGGTCGGGCGTCCAGGCCGGACGCGTCGCGGTCGGAACCGTTGACTCCTACCTGGTCGCCCGGATGACCCGGGGGCTCCACCACGTCACCGACGCATCGAACGCATCGCGGACCCTCCTGTTCGACATCCACGAGGGAACCTGGTCCAGCGAGCTGTGCGAGCTGTTCGGCGTCCCGATGCAGGCGCTGCCCGAGGTCGTGGCGTCCTTCGGCGTCGTGGGGCGAACCGACCCGGCCTCGTTCCTCGGGCTCGACCTCCCGATCGCCGGGATCGCCGGGGACCAGCAGGCGGCTCTCTTCGGACAGACCGCGTTCGCGGCTGGACAGAGCAAGTGCACGTATGGAACGGGGTCGTTCGTCCTCACCAACACCGGCAGTGTCCCTGCGGCATCGCACTCCGGTCTGCTGACCACAGTGGCGTGGGCGGCCCCTGGCGGTGCACTGACCTACGCCCTCGAAGGCGCCATCTTCGTCACCGGTGCGGCGGTGCAGTGGCTGCGCGACGGGCTGGGCATCATCTCCGACTCGGCACAGTCCGAGGCTCTGGCACGCAGCGTCCCGGACTCCGGCGGCGTGGTGTTCGTCCCCGCGCTCACCGGCCGGGGCGCACCCGACTGGGACCCTCAGGCTCGGGGAATGATCATCGGGATCACCCGCGCCACCACCGCAGCACACATTGCGCGCGCGACGCTCGAGGCGATCACGTTCGAGGTGCGTGACGTCGTCGACCTGATGGCTCGGGAGGCGGGCGTCGAGCTTCAGTCGCTCGCCGTCGACGGTGGCGCCTCGTCCAACGATCTGCTGTGCCAGCTCCAGGCCGACCAGCTGGGCGTCCCCGTCCGGCGTCCCACCGTCGTCGAGACCACCGGGCTCGGTGCCGCGTTCCTCGCCGGACTGGGCACCGGTGTCTGGAGCACCACCGACGAGCTGGCCCAGACCTGGCGGCTCGACCGCGAGTTCACACCCGGTCAGCGTGACGACGAGTCACACCGTCGCTGGCGACGCGCCGTCGAGCGGACCACCGGCTGGGCTGCCTCAGACTGACCGAGCACCTCGAGGTCCTCTGGTGGTCAGACCGGTTCACCGAAGAAGCCGTACGCATCCTTGGTCTCGCGCAGCACGGTGACGACGTCAAGGCCGTCGACGCCACGAACACTGCGCACTCGCTCAGTGACGAGCTCGAGCAGGTGGTCGTCGTCTCGGCACGCCGCCATGAACACCAGGTCGGGGCCACCGGTCACGACAGCGACGTAGTCGACCTCGGGGAACTCACGGATGGCCTTCTCGACGGCAGAGACTGCTCGACCGCGCACCTGGACCATGACGAACACCCGTCGAAGCCCGAGGTGCGTCGGCTCGATGACGGCCACGATCTGCATGACCCCTTGACGTTGCAGCCGACCCACCCGCTGGCGGACCGTCCCCTCGGACAACGACAGGGACCGAGCGATCTCGGTGTACGGACGTCGGCCATCCTCCTGCAGCGCAGCGATGATGCGGCGGTCGACCTCGTCGACCATGGGTGCGTTGCTCACATCCGACAGGGTGCCGCAGATCCGGTCGCGTCGAGCACCGAATCGCCCTCCTCGGGCGGGTTCGAGGCCACCTCGGTCACTGCGTCGACGATCCGCCGACAGCTCTCGCGGAACAGCTCGGCCGGCATCGTCAGCGCAGGCTGGAGCCGGAAGTGCCACTTGCCGAACTGGCTGATCCCCAGAACCCCCCGCCGCAGGATGGCTTGGTAGACCGCCATCTGGAAGCTCGGAGCCGGCGCGATGGTGTGCTTGTCTTGGACGAACTCGACCGCCGCGAGTGCACCGCAGGCGCGGACGTCACCAACCTGCTCGACGGCTGCGACCATCGGTGCCAGCTCCTCATAGGCGATCCGCTCGAGGTCGCGCACGTTGCGCAGGACGAAGCCGTCGGACAGCAGCTCGATGCCGGCCATCGCCCCGGCACAAGCCGCCGGGGTGAAGCCGAACGTGCTGCCGAGGTGCAGGCTCGACCGGCCCATCACGTCGTCGGTGCCCAACAGGCCAGCGATCGGCTGACCACCGGCTGCGAACGCCTTTCCGAGGAGCACGAGGTCGGGGTCGATCCCGTCCCAACGCTGCATTGCGAACATCTCACCGCAACGACCCATGCAGGTCTGCACCTCGTCCAGACAGAGCAACCACCCCCAGCGACGGCACAGTGAGCCGAGCCGGTCCCAGAAGATCTGCGACGGTGCGTGGATCCCGCCCTCGCCCAGCACCGGTTCGATGAGGACGCCCGCGATCTGGTCCGGATGGACCTGCTGCACGAGGACGTAGTGCTCGAGGTAGTCCAGCACCGCCGTCTCGTCGAACGGGCCAGGGCCCAGGACGAACGGTGACCGGTAGCGGTTCGGATAGGGAACCGTGAGCACACCCGCGACGTACTGGGCGCGCATCGACTGGACCGACGAGAGGTCTGAGGACACACCAGCTGCCAGGTAGGTGGACTCACCGTGGTACTGCCCGCCGAACGTCAAGACCATCGGTCGGCCCGTGGCCTCGCGCATGAACTTCACCGCGCCCTCGACCGCCAGGGTTCCGGTGACACTGAACTCCACCCGGGACAGCCGGCCCGGAGCGATCTGCACGAGCCGTTCCACCAGGTCCAGCGCGGGCTTGTTCGGGACGAACGCCGAGATCTGCATGCCGTGCCGGTCCCACGCCTGGTTCATCGCGTCGCGAACTGCCGCCGGCGTCGGCCCGAACGGTGACGACCCCCAGGCGGACAGGTGGTCGGCGAAGGTGTTGCCGTCGACGTCCTCGACCAGGTAGCCGCGTCTGCCCGCCTCCACGAAGGGGACCAGCGCGTGGTCTGCCATCACTGCGGTCACGCGGGCGTCGGTGCGTTCGAACCACTCACGGCTGCGCGGTCCGGGCAGGGGTGTGCGGACGACGGGGAGCTCGACCAGCGGCTGGTCGGCCAGGGCGGACATCCGGGGTCCCTCTCGATCGGGCTGCGGCGCGGCTGCGCCTCATGCCCGCTGACCGTAGGTGCGTCTGGCGGCGTCGTGTCGGCGGACTGCTACGAAATACGGCCTTCAGAAGGCCCAATACCTCAGCAGATCGTAGCTACGCTGCGGCGGTCTCGGTCGGACGGGACTGCGCGGCCGCGTCGTCAGGAGGCGGCGCCGACGCGAGCTCCTTGGCTCTGGTGGCGTAGATGTCCACGTACTCCTGCCCGCCCAGATCCATGAGCTCGTACATGATCTCGTCGGTGATCGACCGCAGGACGAACCGGTCGTCCTCGAGGCCCTCGTAGCGCGAGAAGTCGAGCGGCCGACCGATCCTGATCCCGACTCGCCCCAGGCGCGGGATCACCTTGCCTGGAGGCTGGATCTTCTCCGTGTCGATCATCGCGACGGGGATCACGACCACGTTGGCCTCCAGCGCCATGCGGGCCACCCCGGTGCGTCCGCGGTAGAGCTTGCCGTCGGGCGACCGGGTGCCCTCGGGGTAGATCCCGAGGAGCAGTCCCTCGTTCAGGACCCTGACGCCGGTGTTGATCGCCGCCTCGCTCGCCCGGCCCCCGGACCGGTCGACGGGCACCTGGCCGACGCTCGTGAAGAACCACGAGATCAACCGCCCCTTGAGGGTGCGGCCGGTGAAGTAGTCGGACTTGGCCAAGAACGTGATGTTTCGAGGAACCATCAAGGGCAGGAAGATGCTGTCGGAGAACGACAAGTGGTTGCTGGCGAGGATCGCCGGGCCGTCGTCCGGGATGTTCTCCAG
>JBAPUB010000256.1:0-5728 GCA_049282455.1 Actinomycetes bacterium | reverse complement strand
GGCCCAGGCAGGGTTGGGCAGCCGGCGCACCTGCGAGGAGCTGATCTCCCAGGGACGCGTCGAGGTCGACGGACGAACCATCCGCGAGCAAGGTGTTCGGGTCGACCCGAACACCGCGGTCATTCGGGTCGACGGCCAGCGCATCTCCGTGGCACCCGGAATGGTGTACCTGGCGATGAACAAACCGCTGGGAGTCGTCTCTGCGATGAGCGACAAGAGCGGTCGACGCTGCGTGGGCGACCTCGTGGCGGATCGGGACGAGCGGCTGTTCCACGTCGGCCGGCTCGACACCGATACCGAGGGGCTCTTGCTCCTGACCAACGACGGCGAGCTGGCCCATCGGCTGGCTCACCCGTCGTACGCCGTCCCGAAGGTGTACCTGGCCGAGGTGGAGGGGCGCCTGGACCGTGAGGCGCTGCGGGAGCTGCGGCTCGGGGTGACTTTGGACGACGGCCGGGCGGTCGCCGACGAGGTGTCGGTGGTCCAGCAGCTGGCCGAGCGCACCCTGGTCGAGCTGACGGTGCACGAGGGCCGCAACCGGATCGTGCGTCGGATGTTCGACTCCGTGGGCCACCCGGTCCGTCGGCTCGTGCGCCTTCAGGTCGGCCCGATTCGACTGGGTCCGCTGAAGCCGGGCCACGTACGCAGCCTGCGCCGTGAAGAGCTCGCGGATCTCTTCGCCCTTATCTCGCTGTAGCCACTGAACGACTCAGCTACTTGTCGACTTCGTCGGCGATCCGTTGTCTCCACCTGTAGGTAAGTCGACATTGAGGTGACGAGTGCTGATCCATCGAGGGAAAGCGATCCGTGCAGGTGGGAAGCTGATACAAGTCGACAAGTCAATACAGAAGGCACCGGCCGCTCAGTTGGAGGAGCGCTTCGAAACCACGATAAGTCGATAAATCGTTATCAGGACTCATCGGCACGTCGGCTTCGTGATGTCCCGACAGATCGCTAGGGTGTGCGTTCGAACCCGATGACTGGAGGAGAGCCGGTGGCACTGCGCGCCGTTCGTGGAGCAACGCAGCTTCAGGCCGACGACGCCACAGAGCTCGAGGCAGCCGTGGTCGAGCTCATGCGTGAGGTCCTGGACCGCAATGGACTGACCACCGACGCTCTGGTGAGTGTGCTGTTCACGAGCACTCACGACCTGCACAGCCAGTTCCCGGCCGCCGCCGCACGCACTCTGGGCATCGGAGACGTACCGCTCCTGTGTGCGCAGGAGCTCGTGGTCGATGGGGCCCTGCCCCGCGTGGTCCGGTTGATGGCCCATGTCGAGACCGACAAGAACCGGGCCGAGATCATCCACGTCTACCTGCGCGGCGCTGAGGTCCTCCGTCAGGACCTGGCCCAGTGAACGGGCCACGCACGTTGATCGTGGGTGCGGGCCTGATGGGGACCTCGATGGGGTTGGCCCTGCGTCGCGCAGGATGGCCGGTGTGGCTCCAGGACTCCGACTCGAGGTCCGCAGCTCTGGCCGCTGACCTCGGTGCGGGGGATCTCCTGCCGCCACAAGGGTCTCCAGAGCTGGTGATCCTGGCGATTCCACAGTCATCAACTCTTTTGGTCAGCATTGAGATGAATCGTCTCTATCCTCAGGCAACGATTAGTGATTTAGCGAGCGTCAAGGCCAAGCTTCAAGCTGAAGTTGAGACAAATGAGACGCTCAGACGTGTTTTTGTCGGTGGACACCCTCTGGCGGGCCGGGAGCGTTCCGGCGCCGGTGCTGCTCGCGCCGACCTGTTCGAGGGGCGGCCCTGGGTGATCACGGCCGCGGAGGACGTGGGTCGAGACCATGTCGAGGTCGTGCTGTCGGCGGTTCGTGCCTGCGGCGCTGATCCTGTGCTGATGCACGCGCGCCTGCATGACGAGGCGGTCGCCCTGGTGTCGCACGCGCCGCAAGTGGTGGCCAGCTCGATGGCGGCGCAGCTCACCGGAGGAGATCCCCAGTCTCTCCGCCTGTCGGGCCAAGGGTTGCGAGACACCGTACGTGTTGCGGCCTCAGACCCAGATCTGTGGCAGGAGATCCTGGAGCAGAACGCCGCGGCCGTCTCCGCCGTCCTCAGGGGTGTCGTGGACGACCTCACTGCCGTGGTCGCGGCCTTGGACACGCTTGGGAAGTCGACAGATAGTCAAGTCGATAAGTTGGTTAATGATCGAGCGCAGGTCCGTGACCTGCTGGAACGCGGTCGTGTGGGCCATGGTCGGATTCCCGGCAAGCACGGCACGGCTCACGTCGAGTACGCCACCGTTCCCGTGGTGATCCCTGACCGTCCAGGGGCTTTGGCCGCCTTGTTCCTGGCGGCGGGGGAGGCGAACGTCAACGTCGAGGACGTCCATATCGAGCACTCGCCGGGGCAGCCCGTGGGCCTGGTGGAGCTTGCCGTCAACCCGTCCGCGGCTGTGTCACTGACCACCCATCTCAAGCAGGCTGGCTGGTCGGTTCACTGAGGTCCGATCGACGGCACGGCAGGGCACGTCCGCCGGTGGGTACCCTCTGGCAACACCCAAGAGCGGGTGACCGACCCAATGCAGGGAGTCCAGTGGAGTCAGCTCGAGTCGGCCAGCGCGTGGTCGTGGCTGTCGACGGGCCTTCGGGCTCCGGCAAGTCAAGTACCGCGCGAGGGGTGGCCACCCGACTCGGGCTGCGGTACCTGGACACCGGCGCCCTCTACCGGGCGGTCACGTGGTCGATGCTGCAACGTTCCGTCGACGTGCACGATGCTGCGGCCGTCGCGGAGGCGGTGTCGTCGATCGATGTCACGCTGTCGACCGATCCGGCGGACCCGCGGGTCGGCGTCGACGGTCGAGACGTTTCGGACGAGATCCGTGAGCGAGATGTCACCAACGCAGTGAGTGCGGTCAGCGCTGTTCCCGAGGTGCGGCGCGCCCTGGTTCCAGTGCAGCGACGCATCATCGACGCTGGGGGCGTGGTCGTCGAGGGTCGTGACATCGGCTCGGTCGTAGCGCCGGACGCGACCGTCAAGGTGTTCTTGACCGCGGACAGTCGTGAACGCGCTCAGCGACGTTCCGCTGAGCTCGAGCACGACCAGGAGGTAACAGTCGAGCTGACCCTCGACGAGCTCCGACGGCGAGACCACCTCGACTCGTCGCGTGAGGTTTCTCCTCTCGTCCGGGCCGATGACGCTTTGGTCCTGGACTCCACTGACCTGACGTTGGACCAGGTGATCGACGCGATCGTTGCCCTGGTCGAGCCGCACCTTTCTTCGGTTCCGGGCAGGGGATGATGGACGACGAGCAGCCTCCGGCGGTGACGCACGAGGGTGATGCCTGGGCCGACCTTGCCGACGAGGTCACAGTTGACTTTGGGGCGCCTCAGCAGGCGCTTCCCGTGCTGGCCGTCGTCGGGCGACCCAATGTCGGCAAGTCCACCCTGGTCAACCGCATCCTGGGGCGTCGCGAAGCGGTCGTCGAAGACCGCCCAGGAGTCACGCGTGACCGTGTGGCGTATGACGCCACCTGGGCGGGCCGGCGCTTCACCGTCGTGGACACCGGCGGTTGGGAGCCCGATGCCCAGGGGCTTCAAGCACGCGTTGCGGCCCAGGCCGAGCTCGCGGTCGGAGCTGCTGACGCCGTCCTCCTCGTCATTGACGCGACTGTGGGAGTCACCGACACCGACGAGGCCGTGGTGTCGGTTCTGCGGCGTGCAGGCAAACCGGTCATAGTCGCGGCCAACAAGGTCGACGACATGCGGGCCGAGGCGGAGGCCGCTGCGCTGTGGTCTCTCGGACTCGGCGAGCCGCGTTCAGTATCGGCCCTGCACGGTCGCGGTTCCGGAGACCTTCTCGACGCAATCCTGGAAGCCCTTCCAGAGCCTCCCGCCGATGTTGAGGTTGACGAGGGCCCACATCGGATTGCGCTGTTGGGAAAGCCCAATGTCGGCAAGTCCAGTCTGCTCAACAAGCTTGCGGGCGAGGACCGGGTGGTCGTCGACTCGGTCGCAGGGACCACCGTGGATCCCGTTGACGAGCTGATCGAGCTCGGGGGCGAGATCTGGCGTTTCGTGGACACCGCGGGAATCCGAAAGCGCGTCAAGGAGGCTAGCGGTCAGGAGTACTTCGCGAGCCTGCGTACACAGGCCGCACTCGAGAAGGCGGAGGTCGCCGTCGTCCTCCTGGATGCGAGCGAGCCACTCACCGAGCAGGACACTCGCATCATCTCCATGGTTGTCGACGCGGGGCGGGCGCTCGTCCTCGCCTTCAACAAGTGGGACCTGATGGAGGACGAGCGGCGCTACTACCTGGACCGTGAGATTGAACGAGAGCTGGGGCGTGTCAGCTGGGCGCCTCGAGTCAACGTGTCGGCCGCCACGGGGCGCCACGTCGACAAGCTTGTGCCCGCGATCACGGGAGCACTCGAGGGTTGGGCCACTCGAGTTCCGACAGCACGGCTGAATGCGTTCCTCGGCCGCCTCATCGCCGAGCATCCCCATCCGGTGCGTGGAGGCAAGCAGCCACGAGTGCTGTTCGCGACCCAGGCGGGCACACGGCCCCCGACCTTCGTTCTGTTCGCCTCGGGCTTCCTCGAGTCCGGTTATCGACGGTTCATCGAACGGAGACTTCGCGAGGAGTTCGGCTTCGACGGCTCGCCTGTCCAGGTGAACGTGAGAGTCCGGGAGAAGCGAGGGAAGAAGTGACCTCAGCGGAGCACTTCCCGGCTCAACCGCCCAGGGCGCAAGGGGGGCGCTGCCGGCCCATCATCGCCCCGAGGCGCGAAGGCTGGGATCAGCTGGCCATGGGGGAGTGGGAGCTCGTCGCTGAGGGGTTCGGCGACTGTCACCCGCACGACGAGGTGACGTATGTGCTCGAGGGCCTGGTTGAGATCGACACCTCTGAGGGACGTGTCACGGCCCAGGTCGGCGACGTCGTGCGGGTACCAGCCGGGACGCCGGCCTTCTACTACGCACCTGAGCGTGCGCGCATGCTCTACATCTATGGTCCCAATCCCGAAGGACTACGTGCGTGGACGTTTGCTGACCGCGACCATGTGCCGGCCGCGGGGCAGCCCGAGGACGTCGTCGGGCCCGACCCCGGCGCGACGGACGAGTCACCACGCTGAGGTAGGGTTCTGGCGCACCGGGACGTAGCGCAGCTTGGTAGCGCACTTGACTGGGGGTCAAGGGGTCGCAGGTTCAAATCCTGTCGTCCCGACGGTGTTTGTGCAGGTCAGAACGGGTGCCAGCCTTCGGGTCGGTGCCCGCTCTGGCGCTGCTGCAGCCACTACTGCAGCCACGCGCGCCGTGTGGACGACTGGATGACGCTGCGACGGTGGCCAACTACTTGGGCTAACTGCCCGGGTCCGGCGGTGGCGTCTGCCGTCCTAGGGCGAGGACCTTGCGCCACACGGTCGGGAGACGCATGGCTTCGGCGTCGATCGTCTCGGACGAACCGTCGACGTCGGCCAGGTAGGCCGGTAAGGCGAGGTCGTATCGCCACCATGGAAGGACGGCTTGCTCGACTCGGTAGGCGTCTTCGCACCGTTCGAACCGAGGGTCTTGTAGACCCGTCAGCCCCGTCGCCGATGCAAGTCCGGCCGCATCGTGTCAACAACGGCCACACCAATCTTGTGCGCTCCCCGTTCCGGGCGTGTCACGACATATACCAGCGCTGGCGACCCACGATCGAAGCCGGACTCTGTGCAGAACTTGCACCCAATGCCCTCCCTAACGTGCCGGAACTGGGGGCGTTCATGTTGCCGCAGCCATGAC
>JBAPUB010000255.1:0-1869 GCA_049282455.1 Actinomycetes bacterium | reverse complement strand
GTGCACAGCTGGGTCTTCACGATCGGACCCGTCGTTCCCGGTCCGGACAGCACCGCACGCACCTGACCGTTCGCCGCCAAAGCCGCCGCAACCGTCGACGACAGTGGACCGTTGGCGTCACGCAGGGTGAACTTCACCGGGATCGTCGAGGACGACTTGGCCAACGTGGTCTTAGGCAGCGGAGACAGGAACCCGCCAAACGTGGCACCCACCGTGTAGCTGGCAGACCCGTTGGCGGTGTTCCCTGCTTTGTCAGTAGCCGTGCAGGGCACGGTGAAGGACCCGGCCGCCGAGGTATCCACCGCACCGCAGGACGAGCTGGCCACCCCCGAGACGGTGTCGGTCGCGTTGGGGCTGGCCGTTGCGGATCCGCCGATGACCACCGAGCTCGGTGACACCGTGGGGGCCAGGGTTGGGCCGGCCGTGTCCAGCTTGACCGTGCCTGTCGCGGCGGGGCTGGTCGTGTTTGCCTGGGCGTCGATCGCCGTGCACGACAGCGTCGTGGTGCCTTGCCCGGAGACGGTGAAGTCGCCGCTGGCGGTTGCTGACGTCCCGATCCCCGACTCGTTGGACAGCGACAGCGGTGATGCTGCTCCACCATTCAACGAGGTGGTGCAGTCGATTGAGGAGATGGTGCTGCCGCCACCTGCTGTGTCGTCCGCGGTGACCGTCCCGGTCACTGGGCCGGTCTTGAACCAGCCGTTGGTGCCGTCAGGCACGCCACCGTTCGGCCCGCTCAGCGTGACCGTCACCGTTGGTGGGGTGACGTCGGCGGTGGGAGCGGATGGCAGCAACCAGGCGCCGCGACCGTAGGTGTAGGCAACCAACGCACTACCGGTGCTGTCCATGGCCAGGCTCGTGACAGATGCGTTGGGCAGGCCGGCGTCGAGCCTGGTCCAGGTGCCACCGTCGTTGATGGTGAAGGCCACCCCGTAGTCGGTGCCCGCGACGATGACGCGTCCTCCTCCGGACCGGTAGGTCATCACCGTGTTGACCGGGTAGGCGTTGCCTGCTTTGTCCTTGGGGAGGTTGCCGGTGATGTTCGTCCAGTTGGCCCCACCGTTGGTGGTTATGAAGACCGACCCCGACCGGGGGTCTCCCTTGTAGTAGCCGCTGACGCTGACCACGACCGTGTTCGGGTCGGCCGGGTCGACAGCGATCCCGGAGATGTAGCCCGACGTGAAGGCCCCCCGGTCGATCTGCGTCCAGGTCTGGGTGGCGCCGTTCCCACCCGATGTTGTCTTCCACAGCAGTCCGCCATAGCTGCCGGCGTACTCCGTCGAGTTCGAGGCGGGATCGATAGCGAGCGCGGTCACGTAGCCGGGACCGCCGTTGTAGGACGGGAAGTCCTGGCTGCCCTGGTAGAAGGTGTTCGCCCCGTCCGTGCTTTCAACGACGGAGTCGGCACCCCACAGCAGGTGCTGGCCGTTGGTCCGGCCGATGGTCAGGGGGGCGTAGAACAGCGAGGTTGAAAGTTGCTGCGACAAGACGAACTGAGGAGTGCTGGCGGCAAACGACCACTTCACGAGGTAGCCGTTTTGGAACTGCGAGTACCCCGTCGTCGGGTCGGTCCAGTCGATGGCGGCCGGCCCACCGTCGCCGCCGGTCACCATGGGCCAAGGCTGCGGATTGCTCGGCTGCGCCGGCCCGTAGTAGGCAAGGGAACCGTTGTCCTGCGTCCCGGCCAGCAGGAACGGGCTGGCTGTCCAGTTCGGTCCGATGTCACCTGCGGTGAACTCGGCGGTGTTCAGGTTGGTGTTCAGGTTGACGAACGTTCCGCTCGGAGAGCCTGCGATGGTGCCGCTGCGCCAGGCGCCGCCGTCGTTGGCGAGAAGGAACGGGCACGGCGTTGCTGCACAGCCCGGAACG
>JBAPUB010000254.1:0-2228 GCA_049282455.1 Actinomycetes bacterium | reverse complement strand
CGCGGAGACACTCGTGGACGTCAGATCTCCACCGGCGGGCCGCAAGGTCGGTTGACCTCTGGGTCAAGATCCCAGGGGTCACCAGATGGAAGCCGGATCCGGCAACCTGGGCACTTGCCACGCGGGTGTTCACCGACTCACCGCTTCCGACGCTCGCTGCCGAGGCAGCACGCCGCGGGCACGCGATCGTCGAGCAAGTCCTCGGCGACCTGAAGAACGACCCGCTCGCGCACTTCCCTCCGGGACCTTCTGGGCCAACAGGGGCACGGTAAGCCGGGTGTCGGCCCGGACACAGCGACCACACTGCTCATCACCGCCGGGGATAACCCCGAACGCCTCGGCCGCAAGAAGTCCTTCGCAGCCCCGTCCCATACCGACAGGGGTCCGCCGGGTTCGTTCGCACGGGACCTCTGCGGTCACTGCTCTGGCATCCTCCCCAACCAGGTGCGGGCGGCCGAGACCAGAGTGGCGACTCCCAGTTCGAGCGTTGGATGGATCACCGGCGCGTACTCAGGAGAGTGGTTCGACGGCAGTGAACGCATCCGCTCCTTCATCTGTGCCGAGGTGGTTGCTCCTTCGAAGAGGACAGGGTCGGAGCCCCCGAGCAACCAGTAGACGCATGGGGCTGCGGCTGCGGCTGCGAGAACGCCGAAGTCCTCGCTCGCAGTCAGCGGTCCGGGATCGACGATCGTCGCACCGGTTGACTCGAGGGCGCCTCGGGTCCTCAGCACCGCATCGTGGTCGTTGGCGAGCGCGGGGTATGAGTCGGAGAACTCGATTTCCGGCTCCCGTTGCGCGCCGGAGGCCACTGCCTCAGCCTTGACGATGCGGGTGATCGCGTCGAGGACCTGAGATCTGACGTCCGGAGTGAAACTACGTACTGTCAGTTGTAGCTCAGCGTGCTCAGGAATGATGTTCCCCGCCGTCCCAGCGTGCAGGGCGCCTACGGTGACGACTGCCTGCTCGCCGGGGGAGACCTCGCGAGAGACCACCGTTTGGAGCCGGAGGACGATCGCTGCTGCCATCACAACGGGGTCAATGCAGCTCTCGGGGCGGGACCCGTGTCCCCCTCGCCCGAAAACGGTGACGCGCAGCGAGTCAGCAGCCGCGAAGGCCGGCCCGGAGCGCAGGCCGACCACCCCAGCCGGCAACGGCGTCACGTGTTGACCGAGCACGATCACCGGTCTCCCGAAGCGCTCGAACAGCCCGTCGCGGACCATCGCTTGTGCTCCGCCGCCCGCCTCCTCTGCCGGTTGGAAGACGGCGAGAAGCGTTCCTCGCCAGGAGTCGCGTTCCCGTGCCATCTGAGCACAGCCGCCGATCAGGCAAGTCACGTGCATGTCGTGACCGCACGCGTGCATGACCGGCACGTCCTCGCCGTCGGCTCCCGTGGCCCGGGTTGTACTCGCGTACGGCAGGTCGGTCCGTTCTGCAACGGGAAGCGCGTCCATGTCGGCGCGCAGCAGCACCGTCGGTCCCTCGCCGTTGCGCAGCACGCCTACCACGCCCGTCCGACCCACCCCCTCGGTCACGTCGAAGCCCAGCGTCTGTAGTCGCTCGGCGACGATCCCCGCCGTTCGGAACTCCCGGAACGACAGCTCTGGGTGCTCGTGCAGGTCCTGATAGACGGTCGCGAGGTCTTCGAGTTCGGTCACATGCCCATCTTGTCCGCCACCGGCGGTGCCGTCATGCCCGGCTCGCCCTCGCCGAAGGGAGCTGATCGACGCGACTCGTCAGCCACGCTTGGATGTACCGCCGAGAGTCCGGGACCTGCGGAAGCTGGGTCCGGTATTGGCGCAAGCTGGCCAGCAGCCGGATGGGTGTGAAGGCGTAAAGGCCAGCAGTCCAGCATCCGTGCGGTGGCGGGGACAAGTGAAGAGTGATCCGCGGACTCAATGATGTGGTCGGCACAGTGAGGACGAGTTTCCTGGATTCCTCGGTGTTACCGGAAACCGACTGGTCGTGGCTGTTTGTCGTACGTCGATCTCGCGGCAAGGACCCTGTTGTCGGCGTCGGGCACGCGTAGATGCAGCTCGGAGTGGTCTCATCACTTGCAGGCAGAATGTGGGCAGCACGTGCCCAGACCATGGGGGACGCGTCGCGACAGTCACAGACGCGGATGGGTCGGTGACCTGCGACAACGGCCTTTCCACGACTGTCCATCTCAGTCCACCAAAGCACGCTGGTGTCGTTGGCTTCGGCGGCTCATAACCCAGAGGTCGCAGGTT
>JBAPUB010000253.1:0-5130 GCA_049282455.1 Actinomycetes bacterium | reverse complement strand
ACGCGCCCTTGTTGGCGCTTCGAGTCACGTACGTCGGCGAGCTGGGCTGGGACCTGATCATCCCCACCGAGTTCGCCGCGACGCTGTACGAGCAGATCAAGCGGGCCGGGGCCGACCTCGGTTTCCGCCCGACAGGGATGAGTTCGCTGTCGTCGATGCGTCTGGAGAAGGCCTACCGCGACATCGGGCACGACATCGACAGCCAGGACAACCCGCTCGAAGCCGGTCTGGGCTTCACCGTGGCCTGGGACAAGCCCGGTGGGTTCATCGGCCGCGAACCGCTGCTCGCGAAGAAGGAGGCAGGGGCCCCGCACAGCCGCCTGGTCCAGTTCCTGCTGTCCGACCCGTCACTCGACCTGTACGGCGGTGAACCGTTGTTCTGCGACGGCGAGCACGTCGGCTTCATGAGTGTGGGCGCTTATGGCCACACCTTGGGAGGTGCAGTCGGGCTCGGCATGGTCGACCGTGACCGACCGATCCCGGCCGCCGAGATCGCCCAGGGATCGTTCGAGGTCCAGGTGCTCGGTGAGAAGGTCCCAGCTAAGGCGTCGCTGCGTCCGATGTTCGACCCCGACCGCGAGCGTCCGCGGACCGCATGAGCAGGTCTTCGAGCACCTCGGCCTCGTGCCGGTGCCCGGCTAGGTGACCGGCGCCCGGCCAGACCCGAAGGGTCGCGTTCGGTAGCGACTCGACAAGCCGGGCCGCGGCCGACAGCGGGCAGTTGCGGTCCTCGTCGGAGTGCCACCAGGTGACCGAGGCGCTCACGGAGTCTGTGTCGATGTCAGCCCAGTCGCCGTCGATCGCCAGGCTCTCGTCGACCCACCCGTCGACACCGAGACGCAGCGCCTCGACGGTGCCGCGCGCGAGGGCGTCCTGCCAGTCGGGGTCGGTCATGATGTCCTGGTCCGCCGGCGGAGCCTGGCTCATCGTCTCGATGATCTCGACGACGGGATCAGCCAGGACGCCGTGGCGGATGCCCGCCAGCAGCTGCGTGAGGCCGGCCCGGTCGCCCGCCTGGGCGAGATGCCACGACGTGACGTTCTCGTCGATCATCGTGTCGACCTCGCTGGGAAGGACCGGAGCGGCGCCGACGAGGATGGTCACCGCCAGAACCCGGTCGGCATGACGGGACGCGAAGGCCAGCTCGTGAGGCGCCGCCCCCGAGCCGCCCACGACGGGCACCGCGTCGATTCCGAGGTGGTCCAGCAACCGGGCGGTGTCGTCAGCCGGCTCGGCGAAGCCACGACCCGGTGCGGGGGTGGAGATGCCGAACCCAGGGCGTTCGACAGTGATGGCGCGCAAACCTCGCTCGATCCACGGTGTCCGGTCGGCTCGCAGCGAGAACCTCGACCCGGGTGTGCCCGGCATCCGCAGCAGCGGAGCGCCGTCCAGGACTGCTGACTCGGTCCAGCCGAGGACGCGGCCGTCGGGCAGCGTCAGCTGCCGGTCGACGACGTCGTCGACACTTCTCATCGAACCCCCGTTCGTGAGTGCCCGACCGTCAGGTCAGGACACCGACGGTGACGGTACAGGGAACCGACCGATCACGCGCTCGACCTCGGCGGCGACGGCCAGTGTCGTGAGGTCGCCGAGGTAGGGCCCGACGACTTGGATCCCGACGGGCAGGCCGAAGCGACCTCCGGGTGCGAGGCCCACGGGCAGTGCTGTGGCCGGCAGGTGCAGCAGCGTGGCCAGGGCCGGCCAGAACAGGGCGGTCGCGGTGTACGGAAGGGCCCGTCCGTCGACCTGGAGGGTTCGCCGTTCGGCGGCGCGGGCGTCGTGAGGAAAGGCAGCGACCGGGAACGTGGGCAGCAGCAGGGCGTCGTAGCGCGCGAAGAACTCCTCCATCGCGTGCTGCAGGTGCAGGCGTCTCTCGTTGGCCGCGAGCCACTGGGTGTGGGTGAGCTTCCGGTCGCCGTCGACGACGGGCCGAAGCATCAAGGCGTACAGGTCGGCGACCGCATGGAGCTCTACGGGAAGCGCCGGCTGCCGGTCGATCGATGCACCCGCGGCAGCAAGGGTGTCCAACGCAGAACCCAGAACCGTGCGCACGGTCCGGTCGAGCGGGGTCCCCAGGTCGTCGACCAGTGCGGCGAGTCTCCAGGCCCGCAGGCCGCGCTTGCCCGGCTCGGGCAGGACCAGGCGCCAGCCCGCGGACTGCGGAGGAATCGGCCCGGCGACGACGTCGAGCGCGAGTCCTAAGTCCTCGACGCTTCGGGCCATGGGCCCGACGACGCCCAGGTCGGGCTGGCTCAGCGAGCCGGGCGGGCCGGGGATGTGGCCGCGTTGAGGGACGACGCCGTGGGTCGGCTTGTGGCCGGCGACGCCGCACAAGGTGGCGGGGACCCGGATCGAGCCCCCGATGTCGCTGCCGAGCTCGAGGGGGGTCATCCCGACTGCCAAGGCGGCCGCGGACCCGCCCGAGGACCCGCCACTCGTACGGCTGAGGTCCCAGGGGTTGTGGGTGGTTCCGAACAGCTCGTTGGTGGTCTGCCAGTCGCCGGCGAGCTCCGGGGTGTTCGTCTTGCCCACGATGACGGCGCCGGCCTGACGCAGCCGGGCGACCGCCACGGCATCAGCCGTGGGGCGGTGGTCTCGCAGGGCGGTGCTCCCGGACGTGGTGCGAAGACCGGCGGTCTCGAACGTGTCCTTGACCGTGATCGGGAGTCCGTGCAGGGGTCCCAGAAAGCGCCCTCGGGCGAGCGACTCGTCGGCGAGCCTGGCCGAGACCCGGGCCCGGTCGGCATCGACGGTGACCACCGCTCGGACGAGCGGGTTGACTGCCTCCATCCGGGCCAGGTGCTCGGCGAGAAGCTCTCGGGCACTCACCTGCTTGGTCCGCATCGCCGCGAGCTGGTCGCGTGCGGTCGATGCTGTGAGGTCCACGTGCCAAGACTCCCACCTCGACCGTCGGTACCGTCGAGCCATGGACCCCGAGGTGCTGGGCGATGCGCCGACCGTGGCCGATCACCGACGTCGGCCACCGTGGATCGGTCGCGCCGGCCTGGTGGCGGGGGTCGTGGTCGCAGCCGGTTGGGTCGCCCTGTCCTCGGTCCACCCATCGGCCGGTCGGTCCGTGGACGAGCCCCCCGTCTTCACCGGCGTCCCCCAGTTCCTGGGTGGACCGATGCTTCGCGAGGACCGTTCCCACGACACGCCGATCTCCTGGTACGCCGTGGACGCGTCGGGCGGTCGCGTGATGTCCGTGGGATTCACGGTGAGTGGCTGCTCAGCCGCGAACGGGGCTCGAGTCGTCTCAGAGACGCCGCATCGGGTCGACCTGGTGGCCACCGTCGTGTCCGGCAGCGCCGGAACCACCTGCCCGGGAACCGGTTCGGACGTCGCCGACATCGTGGTCCTGCGCAGGCCGCTGGGAGACCGTCGGGTCAGGGATGCGCGATCGGGTGAGTGGTTGCCGCGTCAGCGGTTCGACCACCGGCCAACGGTGGCCGACGGCTAGTCCCGAGGCCAAGGCAGCCGCACGGCCGCCGGGCTGTGGCGGGGTCGCTCGTCCCTCAGTGGCCGGTCAGGCGGGTCATGAGGGAGTCGCGCAGCCTGGCAGGTCGGCCTTGCCTCAGCTCACTGGCGTCGATCGACCGGGCCAGGACCCGGCCGGTGTTGATCCCGAGCCAGCGCAGCGGCTCGGGCTCCCACGGGGGTGAGCGGTGTCCGACCCAGGGCAGGGACAGCAGCGTGTCGTCTCCTGGGCCCGGCTGCCCGGACACCTGGCCGTCGATGATGGCGGCGACCGTCCGACCGGCGAGGTTGGTGAGCGCCACACCGTCGCCGGCGTAGCCACCCGCCGTGATCACGCCGGTCGCCGGGTCGTGCACGACCGAGGGCCACCAGTCCCGCGGGATTCCGAGGACACCTCCCCACCGATGGCTGATCCGGGCATCTGCCAGCTGCGGGAAGAACTCGAGCAGGCTCAGGCGCAGCGCGTCGTGCACTGCGGGTTCGCGGTCGAAGTCCGGCGACAGTCTGGAGCCGAGGTGGTAGGGCGCACCACGCCCCCCGAAGACGATGCGGTCATCCGCCGTCCGTTGGGCGTACACGATGAACCGTCGCTCGTCGTTGAAGGTGTCACGGTGCGCCCAGCCGACCTCGTCCCAGAAGGACTGGGGGAGCGGCTCGGTCGCGATGACCATGGAGTAGATCGGCAACAGCCGCCGACGTTGGCCGGCCAGTGTCGGTGTGTAGCCCTCAGTGGCCTGGACCACGATGTCGGCCCGGACGTCTCCGAGGGGCGTGCAGGCGACGTGCGGCCCGACCCGGGTCACGGGAGTGCCCTCGAAGACGGTCACCCCTGCGCGCTCGACGGTGTCGAGCAGCCCGCGTACCAGGCGTGCGGGGTCGACGGCCGCACAGTGCCGGGTCCACAGCGCGCCGAACACGCCGTCGGCGCGCAGCCGCTCGCGTGCGGCGTCACGGTCGAGCCAGGTCACGTCGTCCTCGGTCTGCTCCCAGGACCGCTCGTGCCGAAGCGCCGCCTCGAGGCGCTCGACCTGCAGGGGACTGCGGGCGAACCGCAGGTAGCCGCCCTTCGCGAAGCGCGCGTCGATGCCTTCGGCCGTGACAACCGCGCCGACCTCGTCGACGGAGTCCTGAGCAGCTCGTTGCATGGCCAGGGCACCCGCACGACCCGACTTGGCTGCGACCGTGTCCAGCCCGAGGGGGAGAAGTCCTGAGCACCAGCCGCCGTTGCGCCCGGACGCGCCGAAGCCAGCAGTCCGCGCCTCGAGCACCGCGATGCGCAGATCGGGACGACGACGGGACAGGTAGTAGGCCGACCACAGACCGGTGAACCCGGCACCCACGATGACGATGTCGAAGCGGGCAGGACCGTCGAGGCTGGGACGGGTCCGAACGACCTCGTGCTCGGGCAGGCAGTCCCACCACAACGACAGGGAGCGTCGGTCGGTCACGACGGCTTCGCCTCGGTCAGCCGCATCATCTTGGTGATGACCGGCATGTAGCCGCGGCGCGCGTAGAGCCGTTCGGCGTCGTCGTTGCCGACCATGACGCCGATGAACGAGGCGGTGATCCCGAGCCGGGCCAGCTCGGCGTCGACGGCGTCGAGGAGCGCGTTGCCCAGCCCTTGTGACCGCGCCGAGGTCGTGACCACCAGCG
>JBAPUB010000252.1:0-1961 GCA_049282455.1 Actinomycetes bacterium | reverse complement strand
CTGCTCGGGGTCCTCGACCGGTGCACGAGCGGGCGGATCCGGATCGACGGCACCGACCTCGCCGGCCTCGACGACGCCGGCCTGTCCGCGGTCCGGGGCCGACGGATCGGGTTCGTCTTCCAGAACTTCAACCTGCTCGACGGTCTCAGCGCCGTCGACAACGTCGGCCTCGGCCTCGTCTACGCCGGCGTCCCCGCCCCGGAGCGACGGGAGCGCGCGCTGGCGGCACTCGACCGGGTGCAGCTCGGACACCGGGGCGACCACCGTCCCAGCCGGCTGTCCGGCGGCGAGCGCCAACGCGTCGCCATCGCCCGGGCCATCGTGTCCGATCCCGCCCTCCTCCTCGCCGACGAGCCGACCGGCAACCTCGACACGGCGACCGGGGAGGCGGTGCTCGACGAGTTCCGCCGCCTCCACGAGGACGGCGTCACCGTGATCCTGATCACCCACGACCCGCAGCTGGCCACCTCGCTGCCCCGCCGCGTCACTGTGCGCGACGGCCGCATCATCTCCGACGAACGGACCCCGTGACGGCGATCGACGCCCCCGGTCGGCCGGAGCCCGACGAGGTGGCCGAGGAGCACGGCGAGCCGGTCCTCCCCAGCCACGTCCGGCCGGGCGACATGGTCGGGCTGGCCGTCGTCGGCCTGCGGTCGCGGCGGACCCGGACGCTGCTCACCGCCGCCGGCATCGCCGTCGGCATCGCCGCCCTGGTCGCCGTCCTCGGCATCTCCGCCTCCAGTCGGGCGGACCTGCTCGACCGGCTCGACGCGCTCGGCACGAACCGGCTCCAGGTCCAGGCGGGCAACTCCGTGGGCGGCGGCAGCGCGGCGCTCGACGACGACGCCATCTCGATGATCCGCCGGATCGGACCGGTCGAGTCGGCGAGCGGCGTGACATCGGTGAGCGGGACCGTTCGCCGGAGCCCCTACGTGGACGCCGGCGAAGGAGGGGGCATCGGGATCGAGGCGACCGACCCGGGCCTGCTCCGCGCCCTCGGCGGATCGATGGCGGCCGGACGCTTCCTCGACGGCGCCGGCGCCAAGGTGACGACCGTGGTCCTCGGCTCCGACGCCGCCACCACCCTCGGCGTCACGGACCTGCGCGGCGACCCGATGGTGTACCTCGACGACATGTGGTTCACCGTCACCGGGATCATGAAGCCGATCCCCCTCTTCAGCAACCTCGACTCGTCGGCGTTCGTGGACCGGACGTTCGCCGTCGACCACCTCGGCGCCGCCACGGCACCACAGACGGTCTACGTCGTCGCCGACCCCGCGGCGGTCGACGCCGTGCAAGCCGTGCTCCCCGCCACGGCGTCGCCGGAGGAGCCGACGTCGGTCGAGGTGTCCCGGCCCACCGACGCCATCGCCGCCAAGGACGCCGCCGACTCGACCTTGACCGCCCTCCTCCTGGGCCTGGGCTCGGTCGCCCTGCTCGTCGGCGCCATCGGCATCGCCAACGTGATGGTGATCGCCGTGCTCGAGCGACGCACCGAGATCGGTGTCCGGCGTGCCCTCGGCGCCACGAAGCGCCACATCCGCATCCAGTTCCTGCTCGAGTCGGTGCTCCTGGCTGGTCTGGGCGGCGTGGCCGGCGTCGCACTGGGCGCGCTCGTGACCCTGGGCTGGACGACGTTCCAGGGCTCGGCCACTGCCATCCCGCTGGCCGGCGTGGCCGCCGGCGTCGGCGTCTCGTTGCTGCTCGGCGCGGTCGCCGGGCTCTCGCCGGCATCCCGAGCGGCTCGGCTGGACCCGGCCGACGCCATCCGCCCGACCTGACCGTCTGACGGGCCTCCCCGTCAGGCCGACGGAGGCATCCAGTGGCCGGAGTTCACCGGCAGCGCCGTCCCGGTGACGCACTTGGCCAGCGGCGAGGCGTAGAACACCACCGCCCCGGAGATCTCCGACGAGTGGGGCAGGTAGCCGAGGGCGGTCTCACCCGCCCGCTCCTCGTAGATC
>JBAPUB010000251.1:0-2137 GCA_049282455.1 Actinomycetes bacterium | reverse complement strand
CCGGTCGTGCCCGAGGTGTAGATGATGGTGGCCAGGGTCGACCGGTCGAGGGCCTCGCGACGGGTCTGCAGCTCACCGGGGTCGGCGTCGGTTGCCCCGTCCGCTATGAGGTTTACGGCACCGTCGTCGATGCACCACACGTCGCGCAAGGAGGGGCAAGCCTCGCGAACGCTGTCGACCACGTGCTGGTGCTCGGCGGACTCGACCACGACTCCTACGGCACCTGAGTCGCTGAGGATCCAGGAGACCTGCTCGGCCGAGGAAGTCTCGTAGATCGGGACCGAGATGGCACCGGCAGCCCACAGGGCGAAGTCGACCAGGGTCCACTCGTACCGGGTGCGGGACATCAGCGCCACGCGGTCGCCGACCGCGACGCCGGCCCGGACGAAGCCCAGGGCCAGCTGCCTGACCTCGTCGCCCCACTCAGCTGCCGTGACCGGGTGCCACTGGCCGTTCACAGGGCGTTCGAACAGCACCAGGTCGGGGGAGGCTGCTGTGACGTGATCGACCAGGTCGCCCAGGGCACCCGCGGTGGTCTGGGGGGCGTCGGTGACCGGCGCGGGAGCGGACCACGTACGCACGCTGAGACCTCCGACGATCGTCTGTTGACGCGCTCGACGCTACCGGGTGACCTGCATCACGCTCACCTCGTCCTGCGAGGTCCTCGTTTCGGACACCGGCAGCTCGCGGTTCAAGCGGAGGACCACCGGCGCCGACCATTGGCTCATGACGCCGTCTGCGCAGCTGGCCTGCCCGCAGTGCGGTGCCCTGTCGCGTCCGGACGCTGCCTGGTGCTCACTGTGCCTGACCCGGTTCGACGCCGAAGACCTGGCCGAGACGGGCAGCCACGACGCACGACCCGCGGACGTGCCGCCGGACCCACTGACCGCGCCGCTGGAGCAGCTGGTGGCCGCGGACGAGGGGACCGACCCCTCGGCGGCATCGGAGCCTGCGACGCCCGAACTGACCCCTGAACCCAGGCCCGAACCCGTGGCTCCCCGGGGCAGGCTCGACTCCGAACTGGTGGACACGATGCTTGCCCAGCTGGCAGCGGAGGTGCACGAGCGCGACGCCGCGGCACCGTTGGCCGGCAAGCTGAGCGACAAGGGAACGCGGACCGTCGTGAGCATCGGCGGTGCCGTAATCGTGACGGTGGTGATCTTCGTGCTCTTCACGATCCTCGGTGCTGTGACCTGACGGCTGGGCACTCTTCGCCCTCGGTAGGGTCGATGTCGGGACGCGGGTGTCCTGCCGTTGCCCATACAGAGCGCGCTGAGAGAGGCACCATGCCTGAGCGGACCACGTCGCGTCTCACCATCGCCGCACCACCAGCGGAGGTGATGGCGGTGATCGCCGACCTCGGTGCCTATCCGGAGTGGACCGGCTCGGTGAAGTCGGTCGAGATCCTCAGCGTGTACGACGACGAGGACGAGCGACCGGCCGAAGCCACGTTCGTGCTCGACGCCGGTGCGGTCAAGGACACGTACACGCTGGCCTATGAGTGGGACGACGACACGCAGGTGAGCTGGACTCTGGTCCAAGGGGAGATCCTCACCGCCATGACGGGCAGCTACCGGCTCACGGACAACCACGACGGGACGACCGACGTCGAGTACGCGCTCGAGCTCGACATCAAGATCCCGATGATCGGCCTGCTGCGGCGCAAGGCCGAGAAGGTCATCACCGACACTGCGCTGAAGGAGCTCGACAAGCGCGTCACCGGCTGAACGCAGGGGCGGGTAGCCTCGCGTGGTGCGCGTCCTGATGTTCACCGGCAAGGGCGGGGTCGGAAAGACCACCGCCGCAGCCGGTGCCGCCGTGCTCGCAGCCCATCGCGGGCGCAAGACGCTGGTGCTGTCCACCGACCCGGCACACTCCCTGGCCGATGCCATGCAGGTGTCAGCGGGGCCGGAGCCGGAGGAGGCCCTGCCGGGGCTGTTCGTCCAGCAGGTTGCGACCCAGCGGCGTCTCGAGAAGTCCTGGAGGGAGATCCAGGAGTACCTGATGACCGTGCTGTCCGGCGCGGGCTTCGACGCGCTTGCGGCCGAGGAGCTCACCGTGCTTCCGGGCGCGGACGAGGTGCTCGCACTGCTCGAGGTCCGCGACCAGGTGCGTTCGGGTCCGTGGGACCTCGTGA
>JBAPUB010000250.1:0-23064 GCA_049282455.1 Actinomycetes bacterium | reverse complement strand
CACGATCTTGCGCACATGGTCGGGGGCACCGGACCGCTCAATCTCGACCTTGGCCGCCTCGCGCATCACCGCGACGGCGGCGCGGGTGACGTTGACCGCGGTCGTCAGGTTGGCGTCGACGCCAAAGGCGAACGACTCGGGGTCCATCCGGTGGAACATGCGGTCGCGGGTGGTGCCCGCGTTGTTCACCACGACGTCCGGGACGCCCCAGGTCTGGACGACCGTGGCGACCATGCCGTCGACAGCGGCGACGTCGAGCAGGTCGGCCGGCACGGCAAGCGCCTGACCGCCCACGGCGACCACCTCGTCGACGACCAGCTGTGCCAGCGGGGCGTCGAGGTCGTTGACGGCCACGCGTGCCCCGTCAGCGGCGAGCCGTACAGCGGTCGCCGCCCCGATCCCACGGCCAGCGCCGGTGACCAGAGCTGTGCGGCCGGAAAGCCGCATGCTCAGCGGGTCTCGCGGTGCTCGGTGTGCTTGCCGCAGTTGGGGCAGAACTTCTGCAGTGAGATGCGGTCCGGGTCGTTCCGCCGGTTCTTGCGAGTGATGTAGTTGCGGTGTTTGCAGTCAGCACACGCCATCGTGATCTTCGGTCGAACGTCGCTCTTGGAAGCCACCGGAACTCCTAGCCTTGTCGGGTCAGTTACCCATTCGGATGGAACGTCGTACGGCTTGCGTTCTCCCCCCGCCACGGGTCGTGCGGAGAACGATGGCGTAGCGGAGGCCGGATTTGAACCGGCGACACAGCGATTATGAGCCGCTTGCTCTGCCAGACTGAGCTACCCCGCCCGTCGAGACCGACCACCACCGGACGACGGCGAGGGTGCGGCCCCCAGAGCCCCAATACGGAATCGAACCGTAGACCTTCTCCTTACCATGGAGACGCTCTGCCGACTGAGCTATTGGGGCACGCTCCGCAGCCGCCGACGGAGGCGGAGGTCCTGCAGGAGCCCGCTCAGGGTACACAAGGGGCACCAAGCGCCGGAAATCGCCGCCAGGTGCTCCAAGTCGTGGGCTCACGGGCCTCGAAGTGGCGCACCGCAGCGAACCTTGGTACCAACGCAGAGTGACCTTCGACACGGCGATCGCCGGCTGGACCTCGAGCGACCTCCCCGACCTGCTCGGCCACCGGGTCGTCGTCACCGGTGGGACGTCGGGGCTTGGGCTGGTGACCGCCCGCGAGCTCGCCCGGGCGGGGGCGACCGTCGTGCTGACCGGCCGATCCCCGGAGCGCGGCCGGGCCGCTGTCGCACGGATCACCGCCAGCGCGCCCCAGGCTCAGGTCAGCTTCGCCGTCCTCGACCTCGCCGACCTGGCCAGCGTGAGAGCGTTCGCGCTCGCCGGGGACGAGCCCCTCGACCTGCTGGTCAACAACGCCGGCGTGATGGCCATCCCTCGGACGCTCACGCCCGACGGGTTCGAGGCGCAGCTCGGGACCAACCACCTCGGGCACTTCGCCCTCACGGGTCTGCTGATCCCACGCCTGCTCGGCGCGGCGCGGCCGCGGGTGGTGACGGTCAGCAGCAGCGCCCACCGGATGGGTCGCATCGAGTTCGAGGACCTGATGGGCGAGCGTCACTACCGCAGATGGCGCGCGTACGGGCAGTCGAAGCTCGCAAACCTGCTGTTCAGCGCCGAGCTGCAGCGCCGCGCGGATCGCGCCCACGTTCCCCTCATCAGTGTGGCTGCGCATCCCGGCTACGCGGACACGAACCTGCAGTCCGTCGGACCCGCGATGTCCGGCAGCACGCTGGCTGGGCGCGGGGCGGCGTGGGCCAACCGGCTCCTGGCGCAGTCGGCCGACGACGGCGCCATCCCCCAGCTGTACGCCGCGACCGCCGACGACGTCGAGCCCGGAGGCTACTACGGCCCCAGCGGCTTCCGGGAGCAGCGAGGACGTCACCCGAAGCGGGTTCCGACGAGCCCAGCCGCGGCGGACCCGCAGACTGCAGCACGCTTGTGGTCGCAGTCGAAGCGCCTGACCGGCGTGGACTACAGGCAACTCGAGGGAGCGTGACCGTGGAACAGTCGTCGACGTGGTCGCTGTGGTCGGAGGGCTCGTTCGCGAGCATCGCGTCGTCCAACAGCGCCTTCAGCATCGGGTCGCTCAACAGCGTGGGGTCGATGTTCGCCGTGGGCTCAGCTGGGTCGATCGGGTGCATCGGCTCGGCGGGCTCGATCGGCTCCGCCTTGTCGGCTGGGAGCATCGGCTCGGTGATGGCCGCAGGAGGGATCGGTTCGATCGGCTCCGCTCGGACGGGCCGCGCCCAGAGCCTGGCACTGGTTGTGACCGGTGCGACGCTGGCGGTGCTGGCCGCTGCTCTGTGGTCGAACCTGTCGTCGAAAGGCTCGAGCAGCAAGCCCGGCCGCAGCTGCTGCAACGACTGAGCGGAGTGGCAGGTGTTGGGTTCGAACCAACGTAGGCTGAGCCGGCGGATTTACAGTCCGCTCCCTTTGGCCACTCGGGCAACCTGCCGTGCTCCCTCACGGAAGCGGCTGCCAGAATAGCGCAGCCCCTTCGGCGTCCCTGAGCCCGTCGGTCGACGCCGAACGTCGATCACGAAAGGCGTACCCCATGGCCGATTCCTCGTTCGATGTCGTGAGCAAGGTCGACCGGCAGGAAGTCGACAACGCGCTCAACCAGGCCGCCAAGGAGCTCGCCCAGCGGTTCGACTTCAAGAACACCGGCGCGGGCATCGCGTGGTCGGGCGAGTGGGGCGTGGAGATCACGGCGAACTCCGAGGAGCGGGCGCGGGCCGTCCTGGACGTCTTCCAGACCAAGCTGGTCAAGCGTGGGGTCTCCCTCAAGGCTCTTGAGACCGCAGACCCCAAAGCCTCGGGCAAGGAGTACAAGCTCACGGGGACCTTCACCAACGGAATGTCCAGTGACAATGCCAAGAAGGTGGCGAAGATCATCCGCGACGAGGGGCCCAAGGGCGTGAAGACGCAGATCCAAGGCGACGAGCTGAGGGTGACCAGCAAGAGCCGCGACGACCTGCAAGAGGTCATCGCCTTGCTGAAGGGCAAGGACCTCGACGTGGCCCTTCAGTTCGTCAACTACCGGTGACCCGAACGTGACCACGGCGTTCGACCCGTTCGTCGATCACTCCATCCGGACCTCGGTGTTCTTCCCGGTGTCACGGCTGTTCGTGTCGGGCAACCCGAAGGCTGCCGGTACCAGCCTTCGCTGGTGGCTGCTGCAGTCGCACGGGATCGATGTCGCCAAGCGGACCGAGGGCTCGTTGTGGGGCGAGTCGGCCCCGGCGCAGACGGTCTGGGACGGCTCGGTCAACCTTCGGTTCACCTGGGACAGCCTCAGCGACGCCGAGCGTGACGATGCGCTCAGCTCGGTCGACGTTCTCAGCGTCCTGGCGGTCCGCCACCCGGTCACGCGGGCGTTCTCGTCATGGGCGGGCAAGTACCTGACCCTCGAGCCGTACTACAACGAGCGTTTGGGCGACGAGTTCCCCTTGCCTCCCGACCAGATCGACTCCCGCGAGCAGATCCGCGACCTGTTCGAGGAGTTCGTGCTCACCGTGGCCGCGCGCACCATGGACGCCGATCGTTGGGTCGGCTTCGACGTCCACTTCTGGCCGCAGCACCTCCTGCTCGCGAGAACGCCGGTCGGACCCACCCTGCAGCTGCGGCAGGAGTCGATGGGCGAAGGTCTGGCGGCCATCGACGCTCACCTGCTGGCCCATGGGATCACGCCGGCGGCGGTCCCCCGGTTCAACGAGAACGTGATCCCCTACCAGCCCGACCTGGTCTCCGAGAGCGCTCTGACCGCCCTCGTCGAGCTCTACGGCCCCGACTTCGACGCATACGACTACGACCCGACAGCACCCAGTGCCACCGACCGGGTCGTCGACCTCGACTGGCTCAACGACGTACGCGGTCGCAACCGTCGCTACGAGGTGGTGCACCGGGCAGCGATCGACGGCCGACAGCGGACCCGGGCCATGCAGCGACGCATCGACGAGCTCGACTCCGAGCTCGCTGCGCTGCGAGCCAGCCGGTCCTGGCAGGTCACCCAGCCCCTGCGGTGGGCCTCAGAACATGTCGGTGCGGCCCGACCGGTCAAACCCCCCGGGACGAGCTGACCCTCAGCGCAGACCGGCCAGCTCCTCCAGACGGGCGACCCGCTCGCTCGTCGGAGGGTGGGTCGAGAACAGGCTCGACATCCCGCCGCCCCGGAACGGGTTGGCAATCATCAGCGCGCTCGCTGTCTCCAGGGCCGGCTCGGGGCGCAGCGGTGCAGCGGCCACACCGGCCTCCAGCTTGCGCAGCGCGCTGGCCAGCGCCATGGGGTCACCGGTCATCTGCGCCCCGGAGTAGTCGGCCTGGAACTCACGCGACCGACTGATCGCCATCTGGATGAGCGCAGCTGCGACCGGACCCAACAGCATCAGCATCAGTGCACCCAGGGCGTTCCCGCCGTTGCGGTTGTTGCCGCCGATGGGGATCAGCCAGGCGAAGTTCGCCACGAACAAGATGATGGCAGCCAGCGTCGCCGCGACCGAGGCGATGAGGATGTCGCGGTTGTAGACGTGGGACAGCTCGTGCGCGAGCACTCCGCGCAGCTCACGCTCGTCCAGCAGCTGGAGAATGCCCTCGGTGCAGCAGACAGCCGCGTTGCGGGGATTGCGACCGGTGGCGAAAGCGTTGGGTGCCATGGTCGGCGAGACGTGCAGCGTCGGCATGGGCTGCCGCTGCTGGGTAGCGATCTCGCGCACCACCCGGTACATGACCGGCTGTTCGGCCTCACTGACCTGGCGCGCCCGCATCGACCGCAATGCCATCGAGCCGCTGTTCCAGTACGCGAAACCGTTGGTCGCCAGCGCGATCACGAAGGCGACGATGAGGCCCTGCACACCGCCCAGCCAGGCGCCGATCACCATGATCACGGCGGCCAGCAGGCCCAGGAGCAGCGCTGTCTTCACGCCGTTGTAGTAGTGGCGACTCACCACGACCTCGAGCTCCCTTCATTCCGAACACGCGGCTGAACAACGAACGGGCCGAGCAGGATCGTTCCCACCGACGGCACGTGCCGCCCAACGAGTGTCACCCTTGTGGAGTCACCTGTCGATCAGACCGAAGGCCAGTGCCGGGGCCACCGACAAGACGACAGTGACGGTCAGGGCCACGCTCGCCGCCGCGGTGAGCCCGACCGGCACCCGGGTGCGGTCACCGGCCTGCACGTCCACCGGGCGTCGGAACAGCCGCGCCGCCCACGGCAGGTAGTAGGCGAGCCCGATGACCGTGGCCACGCCCATAGCCGCAGCCAGCCACCAGGCGCCCGTCCCGACCGGGACCGCCAGAACCCCGACCTTGGCGAACAACCCGCTGAGGCCGGGCGGAAGGCCGGCCAGGGCCGCCAGGAACACGGCCAGGGACACGCCCAGGAACGGTCGGCGATGGGCGAGACCGTCGAAGTCGGCCAACGTGGGGTCCAGCTGACGTCGGGCCACGACCGCGACCACGGCGAAGGCACCCAGGTTCATGGCGGCGTAGATGGCCAGGTAGGCCACGGTGGCCTCGAGGACTGCGATCCGCGGCCGGCCGCCGGCGACAAGTGCGGACAGCGGCACCAAGACGTAGCCGGCCTGGGCGATCGAGGACCACGCCATCAGCCGCACGGCTCGGACCTGTCGAAGGGCGGCAACGTTGGCGCCGACCATCGTGACCGTCGCCGACGCGGCGAGCACCGCGGCCCACACGCTCGGCCAGGCCACGAAAGTGCGCGCCAGCAAGACGACGGCGGCAAATCCGGCGAGCTTGGACACCACGGACAAGTAGGCGGCCACAGGCACCGGGGCCCCCTGGTAGGCGTCGGGGGCCCAGGCATGGAACGGGAAGGCCGCGACCTTGAACAGGGTCACGGCAAGAACCATCACCAACCCCGCTGCCAGAACCGGTGTGTGCGAGGCGCCCACCACGACGACCTTCTGGATCCCCGCCAACGTGACCGTGCCGGTGCTGCCATAGACCAGGGCGACGCCGTACAGGGCCACGGCCACCGACACGACCGAGTACAGGAACAGCTTCAGTGCGGCCTCGCCGGAGCGTGGGTCGTCGCGCTTCAACGCCACCAGCGCGAAGGTCGGCAAGGACACCACCTCGAGGACCACGACGAGGCTCACGAGGTCGCGCGTGGACGGCAGTGCGACAGCGGCCGACGCCGAAGCGAGCACCAGGAAGTAGTACTCACCGGCCGGAACGCCCGACTCGCGGACCACCCCGACCGACATGAGCATCACCACCAGCACCGCGCCGACCACGACGAGCTGGAACGCCCAGGCGATGGAGTCGACCTCGTAGGCGCATCCGTTTTCGGCCGAGCACAAGGTTGCCGCGCCCAGAGTCTGGGGCAGCACGGCGCCGGCGACCACGACCACAGCACAAGCCACCCACCCCGGCACCGAAGAGCCGGGCGAGCCGAACAGGTCCGAGACGAGCACGACCAGCGCGCCCAGGGCCAGCACGAGGACCGGTGCGAGCGCGGTGAAGTCGACGGTCTGGACGCTCATGGTGTGCCCACCACCGCGACACCGGGTACGCCGTCCAGGATCGACTCGACGGTCGGACCGGTCAGGTCGAGCAGCGCGCTCGGCAGCAGGCCCAGGACAACGATCAGCACGACGAGAGGGAGCCAGCTCGCCGCCTCGAGACCGGTCAGGTCACGGACCCTCTCGGTCGTGGACGGCCCCTGCGCCACGCGGCGCAGCACCCGCAGGAAGTAGGCGGCGGCGAAGACGGTTCCGAGCGCCGCGATCACGAGCAGCACGCGGTACAGCGCCCGCGCCGGGACAGCGGGGTGGTAGGCCCCGAGCATGGGGAGGAACTCGCCCCAGAACCCGGCCAGCCCGGGCAGCCCCAAGCTGGCGACGGCCGCGAACCCCAGCACGAAACCAAGCCGCGGAGCCCGGGCGTACAAAGACCTGGGCATGCTGCGCAGGTCCAAGGTGCCGTACCGGACCTTGATCGACCCGGCGACGAAGAAGAGCAGACCGGTGATGAGGCCGTGGGCCACGTTGCCGAACATCGCACCGTTGACACCGACGCCGGTGAGGGTTGCGATGCCGAGGGCCACGAACCCCATGTGTCCCACGGACGAGAAGGCGATGAGCCGCTTGAGGTCACGCTGTGCGTAGCTCGCCATGGCGCCGTAGACGATGCCGACGACGCCCAACGCGGCCAGGTAAGGAGCCAGAGCGCGGGCACCCTCGGGGAGCTGAGGCAACACGATGCGCACGAGGCCGTAGGTCCCCATCTTCAGCATCACCCCGGCGAGCAGCACGGATCCTGCGGTAGGGGCTGCGGTGTGCGCATCCGGAAGCCAGCTGTGCAACGGCCACACGGGAGTCTTGACCGCGAGTCCGATGCCGATCAGCAGTGCCGCCGCGAGCTGCACAGCACCGGACATCTGGGAGCCGTGCTGGTCGGCAAGCACGACCATGTCGGTGGTGCCGGTGCTGGACCACACAAGCAGGAATCCGAGCAGCATCACGACCGACCCCAACAGCGTGTACAGGATGAACACGTTGGCCGAGCGACGCTTCTCTCCAGATCCCCACCCGTCGATGAGGAACCACATGGGGGCCAGCACGATCTCGAAGAACACGAAGAACAGCACCAGGTCGAGAGCGGCGAAGGCGCCCAGCAGGCCGACCTGCAGCAGCAGAAACAGGCCGACGAACGCTCGTGGTCGGCCCGGTTCGGGCAGGTTGCGCAGCGAGTAGAGCGCGCACAGGAAGCACAACAGCGACGTCAGGACCACCATGGGCAAGGACAGCCCGTCGATGCCGAGATGGATCGACAGGTCGAGCTGGGGCACCCACGACACCGAGAAGTCGAACTGCACCTGACTGCTCGCGCTCGTGTCGAACCGACCCAGCAGAACCAGCGACAGCAGCAGAACCACACCCGTGACGCCCACCCCGAAAGGCAGCGCCCAGCGGTCGGCGCGGCGTCCGGCGAGCAGCAGCAGCACCGATGCGACGAGTGGAAGCCCGACGATGACGGGAAGCAGCCAGGTCTGCGTCATGTGGACACCGCGACGGCCACGAGGACGAGGCCTAGAACCGTGAGGGTCAGTGTGGCCGTGAGCGCCCGCTGGAGCCTCCCCTGGTGGACCCGCTGAACACCCGTTCCGAGATCGTTGGCCACCACACCGACACCGTTCACGGCGCGGCCGATGACGCGGTCGTCGAACCGCGATGTCAAAGAGCTCAGGTGCCCGAACGGTCGGACTGCCAGCACCTCGTAGACGGCGTCCCAGCCAAACCCCGAACCCGCGAGGGATGCAGCCGGCGACTCGAGCTCGACCGGATCACTCGCACGAGCGGTCCTCCAGCGCCGGTAGACGGCCCACACACCCACTGCGGCCAGAGCAAGCGAGACCGCCGTCGTGGTCGGCGCAGGTCGCAGCGCCTGTGGAACCACCGTCATCGTGGCCGATGGGAGTGACCACGTCGGGAACCACTGGGCGGCCAGCCCGGTGAAGCCGAACAGCATCGTCGGGACCGCAAGGACGACCAGGGGCCACCGCATCGGCCCGGGCGCCTCGTGCGGGGTGCCACTCCCCCGGTAATCGCCCGCGAAGGTGCGCAGCCACAGCCGAGCCGCATAGGCAGCCGTGACGGCGACTGTCACCGCTGCAGTGACGAGCACCATCCATCCGGCCCACGCACCGACGACAGCGTCACCGACCGCAGCCTGATGAGCTGCCTCGATCACCGACTCCTTGGAGAAGAAGCCGTCGAGGACCGGGACGCCGACGAGTGACAGCAGCGCGACCGCCATGGTGGCCGACGTCACGGGCATTGAGCGTCGCAGCCCACCCATCTGGGCCATCTGGGTCGACCCGACCGAATGGATGACCGCTCCGGCCGCGAGGAACAGCAGCGCCTTGAAGAACGCGTGCGAGACGAGGTGGAAGACGGCGGCGGCCTCACCGCCCACCGCGAGAGCGGCCAACATGTACGCGAGCTGGCTGACGGTTGACCACGCCAGGACGCGTTTGAGGTCTGCCTGGGCCAAAGCAGCCAACGCACCTCCGAGCATGGTGACGCACGCAAGCACCGCCATGACCCCGAGGGTCACCGGCGCCGCCTCCCACATCGGGTAGGTGCGTGCGACCACGTAGATTCCTGCGGCGACCATGGTGGCCGCGTGGATCAGAGCACTCACTGGAGAAGGGCCGGCCATGGCGTCGGGCAACCAGGCGTGGAGCGGGAACTGTGCCGACTTGCCGACGACACCCATGAGCAGCAGCAGGGTCACCACAGTGGCCGTGACGGTGTTGTGCGAGGCGACAGTGACGGCGTCGGGCAGCAGGAGGCTGCCGGTCGTCGAGATCAGGACAATGATGCCCACGATGAAGCCGACGTCTCCGGTCTTGGTGACCAGGAACGCCTTCACGGCTGCCGCACGAGCCGCGGGCTCCTGCCAGTTCTGGCCGATGAGGACGTAGGAGCACAACCCCATGACCTCCCAGCCGATGACCAGCAGCAGGAGGTCGCCTGCGACCACCACGGCGAGCATCGCGGCGGTGAACAGCGAGATGAACGCCGCATACGTCGAGTACCGGGGCTCGTCGCGCATGTACGCCGTCGAGTAGATCTGCACGAGCAGTGCCACGATCGCGACCATCACCGCGACACTGACTGCGAGCCCGTCGACCACGGTGGCCATCGGCAGGACGGCCCAGGGGCCGGACCTTCCGGTGGAGGTGATGGGGGAGACCCAGGGGTGTTGGGCAGCCAGGCCGACGGCGACGACGAGAGTCGCGGACGACCCCAGCACAGCGACCGAACCGGCCCAACGGCGTCCGAGCCCTCCGAGGGCCAGCCCGACGAGGGCCGTGACCCAGGGCACGGCGACCAACCACAGTCCCGTCATGCGCCGAGGTCCTGTGCCTGGTGATCGTGGGGGCGCTCACCGAGCTCGTCCATGGCGTCGACGGCGATGGTCCCGCGGCGGCGGAACACCAGCAAGATGATGGCCAGGCCGAGGCCGATCTCGGCCGCGGCGATGGTGATCACAAAGACGGTGAGCGACTGTCCTGCGTGGGTCGGGTCGTCCAGCATGACGTCGAAGGCCACCAGGGCGACATTGACGGCGTTGAGCATGAGCTCGACGGCCATGAGGACCAAGATCGCGTTGCGGCGGGCCAGGACGCCGTAGAGACCGACGCCGAACAGCATCGCCGAGAGCAGCAACGGGAGCAGGGCGTGCAACTCACGCCTCCTGTCGCCGAAGTCGGGACACCGCGATCGCACCGATCAAGGCGGCCAGGAGCAGCACCGACAGCGCCTCGAAGGGCAGCACCCACCAGCGGAAGATGGCGCCGCCGAGGGCCTTGGCGTCCGTGGCGCTCGGGTCCGAGAGGTCGAGGACCTCACCGGCGAACCCGTCGACGAGCAGCACCACTAGCACGGTTGTCGCACAGACGGCTACCAGGAGCGCCGCCCAGCGGTTCTCGGTCGTGAGGTCGTCGCTCGCCCCGATCGGCGCCTTGGTCAGCATGAACCCGAACAAGACGATCACGACGACGGCACCCACATAGATCAGCACCTGCATCCACGCCACGAACTCAGCGCTCATCAGCAGGAAGCAGGCAGCTACGGCACCGAGAGTGACGACCAGCCACAGGGCCGCATGCACGAGATGGCGGGTCGTGACGACGACCACGGACGACGCAACGGCGACGACACCGAAGAGCGCGAACACGACCTCCAGCGCATTGGGTGAAAGGAGCTCGGTCACGGATTCTGCTCCTCGACGACCTTCCGGGCGGCGGCGATCTCCTTGGGTTCCTCGGCCTCAGGTGTCACCGCGGGTGGGGGCGGGACAGTCCACATCCACTCGCGGAGCCGGTCCTTCTCGTGAACCAGGTCACGGATGTCGAACTCCGCGTACTCGAACTCAGGGGACCAGAACAGCGCGTCGAAAGGACACACCTCGATGCAGATCCCGCAGTACATGCACAACGAGAAGTCGATCGCGAAGCGGTCCAGCATGTTGCGGGTCCGGTCCCTGGCACCAGGCTCGGTGGCGGGAACGACCTCCTTGTGCGAGTCGATGTAGATGCACCAGTCGGGACACTCGCGCGCGCACAACATGCAGGAGGTGCAGTTCTCCTCCAGCAGCGCAATCACCCCGCGCGAACGCGGCGGGAGCTCGGGCATGACATCGGGGTACTGCTCGGTCACCGACCGCCTGGTCATCGACCGTAGGGTGACGCCGAGCCCTTTGACCAGTCCCGACCCGGGCAGCGTGCGGCTCGTCGGCCGTTGCGTCGTCACAGGGCCACCCGCAGGACGCCCGTCACGGCCAGCTGCACGAGCGCCAACGGCACCAGCCCCTGCCAGGCCAGTCGCTGCAGCTGGTCCTCGCGCAACCGTGGGAAGCTCACTCGCAGCCAGATGACGACGAAGGCGAGCAGCGCGGCCTTACCCAGCGTCCACACGAAGGAGTCCCCGAACGGCCCGTGCCAGCCTCCCAGGAACAGCACCGTCGTCAGCAGACAGAGCACCACGATCCCTGCGTACTCGGCGAGGAGGAACAGGGCGAACCGGATCCCTCCGTACTCGGTGTAGGGACCGAAGATCACCTCGGAGTCCGCGAGCGGCATGTCGAACGGTGGGCGGTTGAGCTCGGCCAGGCCCGCCACGAAGAAGATCACGGCGCCCAGTCCTTGCCAGACGAGCCACCACGGTTGCCAGGCGTCGACGATGCCGCCCAACGACAAGGTCCCGGCCGCCATCGCCACAGACGCGGCGGCCAGCACGAACGGCAGCTCATAGGCCATGAGCTGCGCCGCTTGTCGCATGCCACCGAGCAGCGAGTACTTGTTGGCACTCGCCCAACCGCCCATCAGCGTGCCGAGGACACCGATGCCCATGAGCGCAAGGACGACGAACAGGCCGGAGTCCAGTGACTGGCCGACGGCGTCTGCGCCGACCGGGATGAGCGCGAGGACCACGAAGTACGGAAGCAGGGCGACCACGGGGGCCAGTCGGAACACCCTGGCGTCCGCGGCGGCCGGGACGATCTCCTCCTTCTGCGCGAACTTCACGCCGTCGGCCACGAGCTGCGCCCATCCGTGAAAGCCGCCGGCGTACATAGGCCCGAGCCGTGACTGCATGTGCGCCATGGCCTTGTGCTCCATCTGCCCGACGACCAGGGGCAGGGTCAAGAAGGCGACGAAGACCACCACGACGCGGACGAGAACGTCGACCAGCTCGGTCATGGCTGCCCCTCCGGGCTGCGCGGCCCCCACTGCGCCGGGTCGGGAACACCGGGGGGCAGCGTCTTGCGCCTGCTGGGGGCGGCAGCGTGCTCGGACTCTCCAGGGTCCTTCGCCCCCGGCCACGGCTTGGCAGCCCGCGCCGCCAGGACGAAGCTCTTGCGCAGGGGATGGCCCTGGAACCCGTCCGGCAGCAGGAGGGGGACCAGGTTGGGGTGACCGGCGAAGTCGATCCCGAACATCTCGCAGGTCTCACGCTCGTGCCACGACGCTCCGGCGAAGACGTCGGTGATCGACGCCAGAACTGGGAGGTTGCCGGTGGCGCCCCCGACCCGGGTTCGGATCAGGAGGCGCTGCCGTGAGTCGGGACTGTAGAGGTGCATGAGCACGTCGTAACTGCCCTCGAGCTCGTCGACGGCAGACAGCCAGTCGAAGAACCGGAGGCCGAGCACGTCTCGCGCGCTTCGCGCCGCATCACGCCAGTGCCGTGCGGCGACGTCGACGACCACCTCGTCGAGGGCGACGGTCACGACGCCGTCGAAGGGGCCGAAGGCGTCCGTGACGGCGTCGACCCAGTGCGTCGTCATGGGCCTGCCACCAAGGGCCGTTGAAGGGCGGCCGCCGAAGGCTGGTACCGGCTGGCGAGGTTCTCACCGGCGATCTTCTCCTGCAGCTTCAGGATCCCTTGGAGCAGAGCCTCGGGCCGAGGCGGACACCCAGGCACGTAGACGTCGACCGGGATGATCTGGTCCACGCCCTTGGTGACGCAGTAGGAGTCCCAGTACGGGCCCCCGCAGTTGCTGCAGGCGCCGAACGAGATGACGTACTTGGGATCAGGCATCTGGTCGTACAGCCGGCGGATGGCAGGAGCCATCTTGTCCGTGACGGTGCCCGAGACGACCATGAGGTCGGCCTGCCGGGGCCCAGGGGCGAACGGGATCACACCCAGGCGGATGAAGTCGTACCGGCTCATCGACGTCGCGATGAACTCGATGGCGCAGCAGGCCAGCCCGAAGTTGAACACCCAGAGGCTGTACCGGCGTCCCCAGTTCAGGACGAGCCGGATCGGCTGCGGGGCGACTCGGCTCAGGACGCCGACGGAGGGCGTGGGCACATCGACCGGGGGCATCGCCGGGTCACGTCCATCTCAGGACGTCGCGGCGCCAGGCGTAGAGGATGCCCACAGCCAGGAAGCCCAAGAACACGAACATCTCGACCAGTGTGACGGCGCCGAACCCCGGTGCGTCGAACACCGTCGCCCACGGGAACAGGTACACGGCGTCGACGGCGAAGATGAGGTACAGGTAGGCGAAGACGTAGTAGCGGACGTGGATCTGGGCCCATCCTTCGCCGACCGGGTCGAGCCCGCACTCGTAGCTCGTGAGCTTGGCCGGCGACGGGGTGGAGGGGCGGAGCAGCGCATTGCCGACGAACGCGGTGACCACGAAGGCGATCCCGACGGCGAGGACGAGAGCGAGCACCGCGTAGCCGGTGAAGTACCCGCCCCAGTCGTTCGCCACCGCCGTCACCCTCCTGTCCCCCCGTGGAAGGTCCCATCGTAGTGAGAGAGACCCTCGACTCGGCGGCCTGTGGCCCGCCAGGAGGCCGTGTCCGGCGTACGATCAACGGGTGACCAAAGAGGTCGTCCAGCTCGATCGCGTCATCATCAGGTTCGCGGGCGACTCCGGCGACGGCATGCAGCTGACCGGAGACCGTTTCACGCACGAGACGGCCATCATGGGAAACGACCTGGCCACCTTGCCGGACTTCCCCGCGGAGATCCGCGCACCAGCGGGCACGCTGCCCGGCGTCTCGGCGTTCCAGCTGCACTTCGCCGACCACGACATCATGACCCCTGGCGACGCCCCCAACGTGCTCGTGGCCATGAACCCGGCAGCGCTCAAGGCGAACCTGAAGGACGTGCCGCGGGGCGCCGACCTGATCATCAACACCGACGAGTTCACCGCGCGCAACCTCCAGCGGGTCGGCTACTCGAGCAACCCGCTCGATGACGGGTCCCTCGAGGCCTACCGCGTGCACCCCATCGGCCTCACGTCGATGACCGTCGCCGCGCTGAGCGAGATCGGCGTCTCACGCAAGGAAGCCGAACGCGCGAAGAACATGTTCGCCCTGGGTCTGCTCAGCTGGCTGTACCACCGGCCCGTCGAGGGCACGCTGTCGTTCCTGGAGCAGAAGTTCGCCGCGACCCCTGAGGTCATGGCCGCCAACGTGACCGCCTTCAAGGCCGGCTGGAACTTCGGCGAGACCACCGAGGACTTCTCGGTCTCCTACGAGATCAAGCCGGCCCGGCTCGCGGCAGGGACCTACCGCAACATCAGCGGGAACGTGGCCCTGGCCTACGGTCTCCTCGCCGCCTCGGTGCAGTCGGGCCTGCCTCTCTTCCTCGGCTCCTACCCGATCACGCCCGCCTCGGACATCCTTCACGAGCTGAGCAAGCACAAGAGGTTCGGTGTCCGCACGTTCCAGGCCGAGGACGAGATCGCCGGCGTGGGGGCGGCGCTGGGTGCCGCGTTCGGTGGCCATCTGGGAGTCACGACGACGTCGGGGCCCGGACTGGCGCTGAAGGCCGAGACCGTTGGCCTGGCCGTGTCGCTCGAGCTGCCCTTGATCGTCTGCGACATCCAGCGAGGTGGCCCGTCGACCGGGCTGCCGACCAAGACCGAGCAGTCCGACCTCCTCCAGGCCATGTTCGGCCGAAACGGAGAGGCCCCGGTGCCGGTGCTCGCACCGCGCTCACCCAGCGACTGCTTCACGATCGGCCTTGAGGCAGCGCGCATCGCCGTCACCTACCGGACCCCGGTGATCGTGCTGAGTGACGGGTATCTGGCCAACGGGTCCGAACCGTGGCGGGTTCCCAGTGTCGAGTCGCTGCCGACCCTCGACGCCGGGCTCGCCACCGAGCCCAACCACGTGGACGACGACGGAACCGCCCATTTCTGGCCCTACCTTCGCGACCCCGAGACCCTGGCCAGACCCTGGGCCGTCCCCGGCACCCCAGGACTGGAGCACCGGATCGGTGGTCTGGAGAAGGAGGACGGCTCGGGCAACGTCTCGTACGACCCTGCCAACCACGACCACATGGTCCGCATCCGTCAGGCCAAGATCGACGGGATCGCGTCCTCGATCCCCCTGCTGGAGGTCGACGACCCCGGGGATGACGCGGAGGTCCTAGTCCTGGGCTGGGGGTCCACCTACGGACCGATCGGCGCTGCTGTCCGGCGCTGCCGCGACGCCGGCCTGAGCGTCGCGCAGGCCCACTTCCGCTACCTCAACCCCTGGCCCAGCAACACCGAGGCTGTCCTGCGCAGCTACCCCAAGGTGCTGCTGCCCGAGATGAACCTGGGCCAGCTTGCCCTCCTGCTGCGAGGCCGGTTCCTGGTCGACGTGATCCAGTACAACCAGGTGCGCGGGCTCCCGTTCAAGGCCGGAGAGCTGGCCGAGGTGATCACGAAGGTGGCACACAGTGAGTGACCCGATCTTCGACGCCACCTTCAGCGCTGCCAACCAGGACGCCGAGGTGGATCCGCTCGCCGGACTCCCTCGCACAGCGATCCCCCTGAAGACCAAGGACTTCAAGACCGACCAAGAGGTTCGCTGGTGCCCTGGATGTGGCGACTACGCGATTCTGGCCGCCGTCCAGTCGTTCCTCCCTGAGCTCGAGGTACGACGAGAGAACATCGTGTTCGTCTCCGGAATCGGGTGCTCGTCACGGTTCCCGTACTACGTGGACACCTACGGCATGCACTCCATCCACGGCCGTGCACCAGCGATCGCCACGGGGCTCGCCCTGTCGCGGCCCGACGTCTCGGTGTGGGTCGTGACCGGCGACGGCGACGCCCTCTCGATCGGCGGGAACCACCTGATCCATGCGCTGCGACGCAATGTGAACCTGAAGATCCTGCTGTTCAACAACCGGATCTACGGCTTGACCAAGGGGCAGTACTCACCCACGTCGGAACAGGGCAAGGTCACCAAGTCCACTCCGCTGGGCTCACTCGACGTCCCGTTCAACCCGGTGTCCCTGGCGCTTGGGGCCGAGGCCTCGTTCGTCGCCCGCAGCATCGACTCCGACCGCAAGCACCTCACGTCGGTGCTGCGTGCTGCAGCACACCACCGCGGGACCGCGCTGGTCGAGATCTACCAGAACTGCAACATATTCAACGACGGTGCGTTCGCCCTGCTCAAGGAGCCCGAGACCAGGGACGACGCACTCATCCGCCTGGAGCACGGCGAGCCGATTCGGTTCGGTGAAGACGGCCAGTTCGGCGTCGTACGGCTGTCGGACGGATCCCTCGAGGTCGTCGAGGTCGCCGAGTACGGCACCAAGTCGCTTCTCGTTCACGACGCCCACTCACCCAACCCTGACATCGCGTTCGCTCTGTCGCGGCTGGCCGACCCCACCTCGCTGGACCGAAGCACGATCGGGGTGTTCCGCGACGTCCACCGCCCCTCCTACGACGACCTGCTGCACGAGCAGCTCAGGGCTGCCCAGGGAGGCGACGGGCCGGTCGGCGCGCAGGCCCTGCAGTCGCTCCTGAACGGCAAGGACCCATGGACAGTCGACTGACGGTCGACTGACTCGACCCGCTCCCCCATAGGGTCGTGCTGTGTCGCAGCGCCGCCAGGGTCTGGTCTACGGTCTCTCGGCGTACCTGCTCTGGGGCCTGTTCCCCCTCTACTGGCCCCTCCTCGAACCGGCCGGTCCGCTGGAGATCCTGGCCAACCGCATCATCTGGTCGCTCGTCGTGGTTGCGGTCATCCTGGCCGCCACGAGGAACTGGGGCTGGCTTCGCGGGGTGCTGGCCGACCGCCGCCGGATGCTGCTGCTCGGCGCCGCAGCAGTCACGATCACCCTCAACTGGGGCACCTACATCTACGGAGTGAACTCCGAGCAGGTGGTGCAGACGTCGCTGGGCTACTTCATCAACCCTCTCGTCTCGATCCTGTTCGGGGTCATCTTGTTGCACGAGCGTCTGCGCCGGTGGCAGTGGGTCGCCGTCGGTCTGGGCGGGGCCGCAGTCCTGGTGCTGACCGCCGACTACGGGCATCCCCCGTGGATCGCCTTGGTCCTCGCGCTCTCCTTCGGTACCTACGGCTTGCTCAAGAAGACCCTCGACATGGGGACGGTCGAGAGCCTCACAGTCGAGACCGGACTGCTGTTCCTGCCTGCCCTGGCCTTCCTGGTCTTCCTCCAGTCGCGCGGGGACAACACCTTGAGCCAAGAGGGTCCCGGGCACGCCGCCATCCTGGTGACAACTGGGGTGGTGACTGCGGTCCCGTTGCTGTTCTTCGGCGCTGCTGCCACCCGCATCCCGCTGACCTGGATCGGCCTGCTCCAGTACATCGCGCCGGTCATCCAGTTCGCGATCGGAGTTGGTCTGTACCACGAGCCGATGCCGGCCTCACGCTGGATCGGGTTCGTCCTCGTGTGGTCCGCTCTGCTGCTGATCGGCATCGAGAGCGTGGCCTTCCACCGAAGCGCTGCAACCCGAGCGCTCGCACCGCTCACTGAGTAGAGCGGCAGCCATTCAGCTGGAACGGGCAATGACGACGTCGCACAGCCTTGACAGGGCCTCACGGGCCGGGCCTTCGGGCAGCCCGTGCAGCACCGCACGGGCCTCATCGGCGTATCGCTGGAGGTCGGAGCGCGCTGCGTCCATGGCCGGATGAGCGCGAAGTGCGGCGACCGCGTCAGCCAGGCGCTCGTCGTCGTCGAGGTCGTCGTCGAGGAGCGCAAGTAGCTCGCGGTCGGATGCACCTGCTGATCGCCGCAGGTGCAGCACGGGCAACGTGGGTACGCCCTCGCGCAGGTCCGTGCCCGGGGTCTTGCCCGACTCGCCGCTGTCGCTCGACACGTCGAGGATGTCGTCGGAGAGCTGGAACGCGACGCCGATGCGCTCGCCGAACCGAGTGAGAAGCTCGACGACGTCGTCGCCAGCACCTGCCAGCATCGCCCCGAACTGGCCCGAGGTGGCGATCAAGGACCCGGTCTTGTCCGCGACCACCGACAGGTAGTGCGACACAGGGTCCTCGCCCTCTCCCGGTCCGACGGTCTCCTTGATCTGGCCGGTGCACAGCCGTTCGAAGGTGCGCGCCTGGATCCGGACGGCATCGGGGCCGAGGTCGGCGAGCAGCGCCGAGGCCCTCGCGAACAGGAAGTCACCGGTGAGGATGGCCACCGAGTTGCCCCACCGCGCGTTTGCCGAGTCGGCCCCCCGGCGCATGACCGCCTCGTCCATCACATCGTCGTGGTACAGCGTGGCCAGGTGGGTCAGCTCGACGACCACGGCGGCCGGGACGATGCCCGGCGCTTCGGCGTCGCCGAACTGCGCCGCAAGCAGGACGAGGAGTGGACGAAACCGCTTGCCGCCCGCATCGACCAGGTGCCTCGACGTCTCCGTCACGAAGGGGTACTCGCTCTTGACCGTCTCGCGCAGCAGCGCTTCGACTCCGTCGAGCCCGGTCTGAAGGTCGCTGCCGAGCTGGTCGTCCGGCAGCGGCAGTCCGAGGGTGCGAGTGGTCACCACGTCGCTACCTCACCAGTTGGGCGGCCTCTTGCGCCAGTTGGAGGACAGCCTGCGGGTAGACACCCAGGACGACGGTGACCACGGCCGCGACGACGACCGCAGCCCCCGTGAAGGCGCTGGGGATCGCCACGGTCGGACCGTCCTCGGCCGGCTCGGAGAAGAACATGAGCACGATGACCCGAATGTAGAAGAAGGCCGCGATCGCGCTCGCGACCACACCGATGACGACCAACGGAGTAGCGCCGGACGACGCAGCCGCCGTGAACACCGCGAACTTCGCCGTGAACCCACTGGTGAGCGGGATTCCCGCGAAGGAGAGCAGGAAGAGCCCGAAGGTTGCGGCGACGACCGGTGACCGGCGACCCAGGCCTGCCCACTTCGACAGGTGCGTCGCCTCACCGCCGGCGTCGCGTACGAGCATGACGACCGCGAAGGCACCGATCGTCGCGAAGCCGTAGGCCACCAGGTAGAACAGCGTGCTCGACATCCCCGCCGGGCTGGCTGCGATCACGCCGGTGAGGATGAAACCGGCCTGGGCGATCGACGAGTACGCAAGCATCCGCTTGATGTCGGTCTGGGTGATGGCCACGATGGCTCCGACAAGCATGGTGGCCGCCGCCACGGCCCACATCATGGGGCGCCAGTCCCAGCGGTAGTCGCCCAGCGCCACGTAGAAGACCCGCAGCAGCGCGCCGAAGGCTGCCACCTTCGTGGCTGCCGCCATGAAGGCCGTGACGGGCGTGGGCGAGCCCTGGTACACGTCGGGAACCCATGAGTGGAACGGCACGGCACCGATCTTGAACAGCAGACCGACCGCCACCATCGCGGTCCCGATCAGCAGGATCGGGTCGAGGCCGACTGTGGTCCCCAACGACGCGCTGATCCCAGCCATGGTGAGTGAGCCCGAGTACCCGAAGAGCATCGCCGACCCGAACAGGAAGAACGCCGACGAGAACGCGCCGAGCAGGAAGTACTTCAGAGCCGCTTCCTGGGACAGCAGCCGCCGCCGGCGGGCCAGACCAGCCAGCAGGTAGAGCGGCAGTGACATCACCTCGAGCGCGATGAACATGGTCAGCAGGTCGTTGGCGACGGGGAAGAGCAGCATGCCGGACACCGAGAAGAGCGCCAGCGGCCACACCTCGGTGGTCAGCACCCCGGCAGCGGTCAGTTCACGCTCGTCCTGGCTTCCGGGAATGGTGGCAGCCGACGGCGTGAAGGAGTCACCGGCGCTGTCGACGCGCCGTTCGGCGAAGAGCAGGAAGGACACGAACGCCAGGACCAGGATCGTCCCCTGCAGGAACACGCCCGCCTTGTCGACCGCCACCGTCGTCACGGCGGCCAAGGTGCCGGCATCCGGGAGGGTCACGGCGATGAGTACGACGAGCGCAACCACCAGACTCGAGAACGCCACGATCATCTGGACGCCGCGTCGCGGACCCCGCGGTACGAGGGCCTCGACGAGAACGCCGATGAGTGCGGCGGTCAGCAGTACGAGCGTGGGAGCAAGCAGCCCGAACTCGATGCTGGGCGCCTGGAAGGCCTCACCGACCTGCCGGATCACGGCTGTGCTCCTTCCGTGCCCGACGCCGGCGTGCTCAAGGCCGTGCTCAGGGCAGAGACCGATGGTTCGATGACCGGGGCGGACACCTGCTCCAGGATCCGGTCGACTGCCGGGTTCACGACGTCGAAGATCGGCTGCGGGAACACCCCGAGGGCGATGGTCAGTGCGAGGACCGGAGCAACGACCCAGGCCTCACGGGGTCCAAGGTCGACGAAGCTGCTGACCTGGTCGGTCTTGGGACCCTGGGCCACCCGCTTGTACATCTGCAGGATGTACAACGCCGACAAGACGATGCCCAAGACGGAGACGACCGCGGCACCGGGCCATCGCGGGAAGGAACCGACCAGCGAAGTGAGCTCACCGACGAAACCTGCCATGCCCGGCATGGCCAGGCTGGACAGGCCAGCCGCGAGGAAGACACCCGCCAACATCGGTGCCACACGTGCGACCCCACCGAAGTCACCGATCTGCGCGCTGCCGCGACGTCGGACCAGGAACCCGACGATGAGGAAGAGGGCGGCCGCGCTCAGACCGTGCGCAACCATGTAGAACGTCGAGCCCGACCCGCCCAGGGTGGTGAAGGCGAAGATGCCCAGCACGATGACACCGAAGTGCGAGACGGAGACGTAGGCGACGATCCGGTTCATGTCGGTCTGGCCGATGGCCACGAGCCCGGCGTAGACCACGCTGAACGCGGCCAGTGCCACGACGAACGGCGCGGCCCACTGAGAGGCATCCGGGAACAGAGGCAGGCACAGACGGATCATCCCGAAGGTGCCGACCTTGTCGAGCACGCCGACGACGAGGGTGTTGGTGCCGGGCGTGCCGGCCGCCGCTGCGTCGGGCAGCCAGGTGTGGACGGGGAACATCGGAGCCTTGACCGCGAAGGCGAAGAAGAAGGCTGCGAACAACCACTTCTGCGTGGTGGGGTCGATCGACAGGCCCGCGAGTGCGGTCACGTCGAACGTGCCGTGCGGCAGCTGCTGCGCCGAGATCACGTACAGCGAGATCAGGCCGGCAAGCAGGATCAGTCCGCCGAAGAGGCTGTACAGAAGGAACTTCACCGCCGCGTAGGTCCGCTGGGCACCCCCGAACATGCCGATCAGGAAGTACACGGGCAGCAGCATCACCTCGAACGCGACGTAGAAGAGAAAGAGGTCGGTCGTCGCAAAGACGAAGACAACCGTGCCCTCGAGCGCGAGGAACAGTGCGAAGTAGGTCTGCACGCTGTGGCGCCCGGTGTCGGCGTCATGCCAGCCCGCGAGGATCACCACAGGGACCAAGGAGGTGAGCAGCGCGATCAGGACCAAGGCGATGCCGTCGACCCCAAGGGCGTAGGAGATCCCGAACTGCTTGATCCAGACGTGACTCTCGACGAACTGGAACGGCGCGCTGGCGCTGGCGTCGAACTGCAGCGCCATCGCCACGGTGACAGCCAGGACCACGAGCGAGAAGCCGAGCGCAATCTGCTTGGCCAGGGTCTCGCGGCCCTTGGGGACGAACGCGACGACCGCTGCACCGACGAACGGAAGCAGGCCGAGCGTGGACAGCCACGGAAAGTCGTTCACGTCACAGCCTCACCAGAACAAGGGCGCCAATGATCAGCAAGGCGCCGGCGAACATGGTCGAGGCGTAGGACCGCACGAGTCCGGTCTGCCAACGGCGCAGCCGACCCGACGAGCCGCCGATCCCGGCTGCCAGGCCGTTCACGAGGCCGTCGATGACTCGGTTGTCGAAGTACACCAGGTACCGCGTGAGCCACTGGCCGGGCCGCATGGCCACCGTCTCGTTGAACGGGTCCTGGTAGAGGTCGTTGCGCGCGCCGACAGTGACAGCTGACACGTGGGCCGGGGCAACCTCCGCCACCGGCTGCCGACCGTACATGCGGTAGGCGATGAACACTCCCACGGCAACCACCACCAGGATCGAAGCGGTGATGACGGCGGCCGGCACCGGCGGTTCGGACTCCGGCTGGGGGCCGACAACCGGCTCGAGCCAGGTCACGATGTTGGAGTTCCAGGCCAGCAGGTTGCCGACCACGATCGCACCCGCAGCCAGAACACCCATCGGGATGGTCATGTCCTTGGGCGACTCGTGCGGGTGCACATCCGCATCCCATCGCGGCCGGCCGAAGAACGTCATCAGCATCACGCGGGTCATGTAGAACGCGGTGATGCCGGCGCCGAGCACCGCGACCAGCCCCAGGAGCAAGTTCTGCGACAACGCTGCCTCGATGATGCTGTCTTTGGAGAAGTACCCACCGAACAGTGGCACTCCGATGATCGACAGGTAGCCGATGCCGAAGGTGACGAACGTGACCGGAAGGAGCTTGCGCAGGCCGCCGTACCTTCGCATGTCGACCTCGTCGTTCATCGCATGCATCACCGAGCCGGCACCGAGGAACAGGTCTGCCTTGAAGAAGCCATGAGTCAGGAGGTGGAAGATCGCCAGTGCGTAACCGGCGGGGCCCAGACCGGCAGCCAGGACCATGTACCCGATCTGGCTCATCGTGGACGCCGCGAGGGCCTTCTTGATGTCGTCCTTGGCGGTACCGATGACCGCACCGAACAGCAACGTGGCCGCGCCGACGATGGCGACGACGAGTCGAGCGTTCTCCGAGAGGTCGAAGATCACGTTCGACCGGACGATGAGGTAAACGCCGGCGGTGACCATGGTGGCGGCGTGGATGAGGGCCGACACTGGTG
>JBAPUB010000249.1:0-5762 GCA_049282455.1 Actinomycetes bacterium | reverse complement strand
GGCGTCCCAGGCGACTTCTTGCCCCGTGCGTCGGACGACGAGCACGTGACGGACCGTCGGTGTCTGCGCGACGGCCTCGTCGACCGCGGGCTTCAACGCTGACGGCTTCCCCCGGCGGTAGCCGCCGTCGGAGGTGATCACCAGCTTGGCCTGGGCGTCGTCGATGCGGCTGCGCAGCGCCTCGGCCGAGAAACCGCCGAAGACCACGGAGTGCGGCGCGCCGATGCGCGCGCAGGCGAGCATCGCGATCATGGCCTCGGGGATCATCGGCAGGTAGATCGCGACACGGTCTCCTGCGGTCACTCCGAGCTCGGTCAGGGCGTGAGCGGCCCTGCTGACCTCGACCTGCAGCTCGGCGTAGGTCAGGGTGCGGGTGTCGCCCGGCTCGCCCTCGAAGTGCAGGGCGACGCGCTCGCCGAGCCCCTCGTCGACGTGCCGGTCGACGCAGTTGACGGCGACGTTGAGCCTCCCTCCGACGAACCACTGGGCGAACGGGGACCGTGACCAGTCGAGGACCGTGTGCCATGGCTCGTCCCAACGCAGCCTGGAGGCCTGCTGCTCCCAGAACGCCATCCGGTCCGCTGCGGCCTGCTCGTACATGAGCGAGGTGGCATTCGCCTGCGCGGCGAACGTCGACGACGGCGGGAACCGGCGCTCTTCGCGCAGCAGGTTCGACAGGGCTTCGTCGCTCACGGTCGGACTCCTCGCTGATCAAGGGACGTCTGCTTGTCGCAACGTATCGGCCCTGACGAGTGGGGTGAAGGGGCCGCGACGCCGTGAGCGCGCAGGCAGACTTCTGGGGATCGACGAGGTCTGCGAGGGTGGGGAGATGCCGGTCGACCCCTTTGCCTCGCTCATGTCCCTGCCCGGGGTGTTCGAGGCCGTCGACGTCGCGAGAGCCGGGGTCGACGCCCTGTTGAAGGAGAGCGTGCTCCGGCGTCATCGTCCGGAGGTCCGGACCGAGTCCCTTCGGCGGGGTGCCTGGGCCTCTGCGGTACTCGAAGGGGCCGACGTGCCGCTCGTCAGTTTCGAACCGCCGTTTCCGGTGTCGTCCGACGGTCGTCTGTGCGCCGCCGCTCTGCGGCTGAGCGCCGAGCTGCGCAGCCTGGGCGAGACCTGGCAGTCAGCCCCGATGCAGGCCCTGGCCCGGGCACACACGCTCGTGGCCCATGACGTCGTGGACGCCGATGAGCTGGGCCGACCTCGCCCGGATCCCGAGGTGTCCACCCGGCTGGCCCAGCTCGCCGACGTCCTGGCCGCCCCCACCGAGGGCGCGGCCGTCGTCGTCGCCGCCGTGGTGCACGCCGAGCTGCTGGTCCTTCGGCCGTTCGGGTGGGGGAACGGTCTGGTGGCCAGGGCGGCGCAGCGCCTGGTGCTGATCGAGCGAGGAGTCGATCCCGACGCCCTCAGCGTCCCCGAGGCCGGACTGCTCGAGCTGGGGCACGAGAGGTACGCGTCGGCGCTCGACGGGTACCGGTCGGGGTCCGCCGAGGGTGTGGCGGGATGGTTGGTCCACGTGGCGTCGTCGGTGGCCCGAGGCGCCGCTGCCGGTCGAGAGGTCTGTGCCGCAGTCTGAGCGGGGTCAGGTGGTCAGCCGGCCACGGCGGCTGGCGTACCAGACCACGCCGGCCGCGGCACCGGCCGCGGCGCTCGCAGCCACAGCCCCGGCGGCGATGCGCTGCTTCGGGGGGATCTCCGCAACCCGGGGCAGCCGCCGGCGCATGGCCACGGGGGTGGCAAACGTCAGCTGCTCCCAGCCATGCTCCTCGGCGGCTCTGCGCAGCCCGCGGTCGGCGTTCACGGCGAAGGCGTGGCCGACGGCCTCGAGCATCGGGACGTCGGTGACCGAGTCGCTGTACGCGTAGCAGTCAGCCAGCTCGTAGCCGACGGCCTGGGCCAGGCGGTGGATGGCGATGGCCTTGTTGTCCCCGTAGGCGTAGAAGTCGATGTCACCGGTGTAGGCGCCGTCTTCGACCACCATGCGCGTGGCCAGCACGTGGTCGGCTCCGAGCAGGGCACCGATGGGCTCAACGACGGCCGACCCGGACGACGACACGATCACGACGTCGCGACCGGCGGCATGGTGATCCTCCATCAAGGTCACGGCTTCGTCGTAGACGATCGGGTCGATGAGCTCGTGCAGAGTCTCGTGGACGATCGCGTCGACCTGGTCGACCTGCCAGCCGGCGACCAGGCCCTGCAGGTAGGCCCGCATGCGCTCCATCTGGTCGTGGTCGGCGCCTCCGACGAGGAAGACGAACTGGGCGAACCCGCTGCGCAGGACGGCCCTGCGGTTGATGAGACCACCCTTGTAGAACGGGCGGCTGAAGGCCAGGGAGCTCGACTTCGCGATGATCGTCTTGTCGAGGTCGAAGAACGCCGCCGCGGGAGCTGTGGGCACTCATCGAGGATAGGTGGGAGCACCCGGTCGAGGTGATGTTGGTCCGATCGGGTGGACCTTGGGGGGCGACGGCACCGGTTCCCGGGAGTCGTTTGCGGACGGTGACCAGATGAGTACACGATGTTGTCGTCTGGCACTTCGTGACCAGACCCGCGCTTGGCACCGCTCCCCCCGGGCCAAGCGCACCGCGGCCCCCGCCACCCCCCGGCGGGGGCCGCCTCCCTTCCTCCGGTCCCGGGTTGATCGTCCACAGCAACCGACCGAACGCGACCGTCCCCAGCCCCGCGGTTCGACCCGACGGTCCGTGTCGCGTGGCCCTGACGATGGCGTCCCGCTCGCGTTGCCGGAGGCTGCCATGACGTCGTCGACCCTCGCCCGCCCGACCCCTGGTCCGGAGGACTCAGGCCCGCCCACGCACCGACCTCTCCTGGTCACCGGCGACGACGACGTGCTGGACGCCGTGGTCCGGGTCGCTGCCACGGTGGGTGTCGACGTCGAGGTCGCCCAGGACGTCGGCTCGGCCCGGCGGTCGTGGCGCACCGCCCCACTGGTCCTGGCCGGGCCCGACCGCCTGACCGGGTTGGCCTCCTCGTCGTTGTCCCGCCGTCCTGGCGTCGTGGTGGTCGGCGCTGCCGAGCAGCCCGTCGACGACGTGGCGCTGTGGCGCCGAGCCGTCGACCTGCGGGTCGAGCACGTCGTGTTCCTCCCCGACGGCGACGCGTGGCTGGCCGACCGCCTGGTCGAGGCCCTGGCGGGTCGTCCCGCCGCCCGCGTCGTCGGAGTCGTCGGGGGCAGCGGTGGGGCCGGGTCGAGCACCCTGGCGACGGCGCTGGCGGTGGGTGCCGCCCGTGAGGGACAGCACCCGCTCCTGCTCGACGCCGACCCTCTGGGCGGGGGCCTGGACCTCGTGCTCGGGGCCGAGGACGTGGCGGGGTCACGGTGGGCAGACCTGGCCGACGCTCGGGGTCGGGTGTCGGCGACGACGCTGGCTGACGTGCTGCCCTCGGTCGCTGGTGTGTCCGTCCTCGCGTGGTCCCGAGAGGACCGTGCGGGCGTCTCGCCGGACGCAATGGCCGCTGTGCTCGATGGGGCGCGCCGGGGCAGCGACCTGGTGGTCGTCGACCTTCCGCGGATGTTCGACGACACCGCCGGGTGGTTGGTCCAGCACATCGACACGCTGTTCGTCGTGGTGCCCGCGCGGGTGCGCGCCGTGGCAGCGGCCCGATGTCTGTTGCACCGGGTGGGCCGAAGCGTCGACGACATCCGCCTGGTCGCCCGAGGGCCGGCCCCGGGTGGTCTCGGGGCCCGCGACGTGGCCCAGGCGCTCGGTTACCCGGTCGTGGGCTGGCTCGACCACGACTCGGATCGGGCGGTCGAGGAGGAGACGGGCGAGCCTCCCGGCCACGAGGCTCGCCGAGCGACCGGACGGTTGGCCCGCCGCCTGCTCGAGGAGCTGGCGGGTACGGCGGTGGCTGCGTGAGTGCCGGTTGGGCCGTGGCACCCGTCGCGTCGAGCGTGGCCAGCCCAGTCCGCCTGGTCGACCGTGCTCTGGTCGACCGGGTGCGTGGCCGCCTGGTTCACGAGGCGACTGACCCGACCCCGGCGGCGGTGGCGCGGGCCCTGCTCGCCGAAGGTCGGGTGCTCGGCGACGCCGGAGTCCGCGCCGTCGTCGATGCTCTGCATGCCGAGCTGGTCGGGCTCGGCCCGCTGCAGGTCCTGCTCGACAGTCCGTCCGTCACCGACATCCTGGTGGTCGGAGCGAATCAGGTGTGGATCGATGACGGCTCCGGGTTGCGCCGGGTCAAGACCGGCTTCCGCGACGACGGTGAGGTCGTGGCGTTGGCCCAGCGACTCGCGGCATCGTGCGGTCGACGCCTCGACGACGCTCAGCCCTTCGTCGACGCGCGGTTGAACGACGGGGTGCGCCTGCATGCCGTGCTTCCTCCGGTGGCCGAGCGTCCGTGCCTGTCCCTGCGCATGCAACGCCGCCGGGCGTTCAGCCTCGAGGAGATGGTTGCGCTCGGCACCGTTGCCGAGCCGATGGCTGACCTTGTCGCGCGCATCGTCGACCAGCGTCTGGCCTTCCTGGTCACCGGCGGCACCGGGTCCGGCAAGACGACCATGCTCGCGACGATGCTCGGACTGGTGCCTCTTGAGCACCGCGTCGTCGTCGTCGAGGACACCGCCGAGCTCGCCCCCGCGCACCCGCACGTTGTCCGGCTCCAGTCACGCCCTCCCAATGTCGAGGGCCAGGGCGAGGTCACCGTGCGCACGTTGGTGCGGCAGGCCCTGCGCATGCGTCCGGACCGTCTCGTGGTGGGCGAGGTCCGCGGGGCCGAGGTCGTTGACCTGCTGGCTGCCCTGAACACCGGACATGAGGGCGGATGCGGCACCCTGCACGCGAACTCTGTGCTCGACGTGCCGGCGCGAGTCGAGGCCCTGGCCGTCGCGGGCGACCTGAATCGGCAGGCCGTGCACAGCCAGCTGGCGTCGGCTCTCGATGTCGTCCTGCATCTCGACCGAGGCCGCGATGGGGAGCGCAGGCTGACGACGTTGGGAGTGCTCACCAGGGACCGGGACCGTGACAGTGCCGGTCAGAGAGCGGAGGTCACCGTGGTCGAGGCCCTGTCCTGTCGCGCCGCGGTCTGCACCCCAGGACCGGGCTGGGACCTCCTGGACCAGCGGCTGCATCGACGGGCGTGGTGACGTGCTCTCCGTCTTCGCTGCTGCTGTCGCTTTGGGCTTGGCCGTGTGCATCACCGACCGGCCGACGCACCGGGCTCTCGACCGGCTCCGGTCGGTCCAGCCCGGCGGCGGTGAGAAGCCCGCCCCCCGTCGAGTCGCGTCGGCCCGACGAGGGGCGACCATCGTCGCCTTCGTGGATGCCGTCGTGTCCGAGCTCGAGGCCGGGGCGCCTGTGACGTCCGCTGTGCAGAGCTCGGCCGCCTCGCTCGACGACGACGTGCTTGGCACCGTCGCGCGGCACGTCGCGTTCGGCGGCGATCCGGTCGACGTGCTGAACGAAGCGGCACACCGACCAGGATGCGCGTCCCTGAAGCGGGTCGCCGCCTGCGTGGGTGTGAGCGCCCAGGCCGGAGCGGGCCTGGCCACTGCGCTGCGCCGAGTCGCGGCCGGGTTGCGTGACGACCTTGCGCTCGCTCGCGAGGTCGAAGGTCAGCTGGCCGCACCTCGGGCCACCGCGAAGCTCCTGGCCGCACTGCCCGTGGTGGTGTGGCTGATGGGCTTCGGGCTGGGCTCGGACCCACTCACCGTGCTCGTGACGACTCCCTACGGCTGGGCCTGCCTGGCGCTGGGCCTCCCCCTGGAGGCTCTTGGGCTGGTGTGGGTCGAGCGGCTGGCC
>JBAPUB010000248.1:0-5174 GCA_049282455.1 Actinomycetes bacterium | reverse complement strand
GTTCTAGCGACCGGCATGGGAATCGTCGCAACCAGCAGTGCCCTCGCGGGGCTGGCTGGGTCGTTCTGGCAGCTGCTGATCCTTCGGGGCGCCGGAGGGATCGGCTCGGCGATGTTCAGTGTGTCGGCGGCTGCGTTGCTCCTTCGCGTGGTCGAACCGCAGCAACGGGCCCGAGCCAGCGGCGCCTTCCAGAGCGGGTTCCTGATCGGCGGCATCACCGGGCCGTTGTTCGGCGGGCTGTTGACCGGAATCTCCTACCGGCTGCCGTTCTTCGTGTACGCCGCGACCCTGCTGATGGCCGGCGCGATCGGACTGATCTTCTTGTCCGGGACCAGGCTGCACGAGCGTGAGGAGCGGGCCGGGACGCTAGAACCTCCCACACCGCTACGAACCGCGCTGCGTTCGCGGGCCTACATCGCCGCAGTGGTCAACAACTTCTCCACGGGGTGGGGTCTGTTCGGTCTGCGGATGTCGCTCCTGCCCCTGTTCGTGGTCGAGGGGCTGGGCCTGGGGCCGTCGTGGGTCGGCGTCGGGCTCTTGGTCTCCACCCTGGCCCAGGGGCTCATGCTGATCCCCGCGGGACGCCTGGCTGACCTTCGGGGTCGCCGTCCGGCACTCACCCTCGGCGCAGTGATGGTGACGTCCAGCTTCGTTCTCCTCGCCGCGATCGAGCAGCCCTGGGCGTACCTGTCCGCCATGGCGATGTTCGGCGTCGGGTCGGCATTCCTGGGCACGTCGAGCGTCGCGGTCGTGGGTGACGTGATCGGCGGTCGCGGTGGCCTGGCGATCTCGACCTTCCAGATGTCTTCGGATCTTGGCGCGGTCGTCGGCCCCCTGGTCGGTGGTCTCCTGTCCGACGTCTCGTCGTACTCGCTGGCCTTCGCCGCCACCGCAGGGGTTGCCGGTGTTGGTGCGGCACTGGCAGCCACGATGCCGGAGACGCTGCGTCGGCCGGACCACACTGCAAACGTCGACTCAGTCGACACTCCGACCGGGGAGCGGCCAGGGGCGTAGCCGTTCGATGACTGCCGCCGTTCCGAGCAACAGCGACTCGCGACCCGGAGGAGCGACGAGCTGGACGCCGATCGGCGTCCCGGTCTCCGGGTGCGTTCCGAAGGGAACAGACAAGGCTGGGTAGCCAGCGAGATTCCATACGCCGGCAAACCCGGCGCTGTAGCCGAGGTTGCTCCGCACGTTGACCGTCCACGACCGCTCACTCCAGCGCTCGGCGGACAGGGCCGGGCGTGCGAACACCGGAGTGACGAGCAGGTCGTGCTGCTCGAAGAACTCGTCACACCTGGCGCGCACGCGGTCGAGCTGCTCGTCGCGGATGAGTGGTCGGAGGCGGCGTCCGAGACCGGCCAGGCCCAGCGTGCGCGGCTGCAGCGTCGACGGGTCGTCCGAGGCGTCGACCGCGTCAGCGGCGACAGCCGACCAGCGCATCGTCCCGAACAGCCCCAGCTGGGCGGGGTAGTGGGGCTGGTCCCGGTCGACCCGGTGACCCTGGTCGCGTAGTAGCGCCGCCACGGCAAAGACTGCACGTGAAAGGTCGGCGTCGGTGCGCCATCCCTGCAGTGGCGGCTTGACGGAGGCGGCCACCCGCAACGTTCCCGAGGGTTCGACCACGTGGGCCAGCGTGGGGTCGGCGGCCATCACCGACAGCAGAAGCGCCGTGTCGGCAACCGTGGCGCCCATCGCACCGTTGTCGGCCATCCCGTACCAGTCGTTGTGCCCGGCCTGGCCCGGGACCACCCCACGGCCGGGCTTGATGCCTACGACTCCGCAGGCGGCGGCGGGGTTGCGTACCGATCCGAGCCCGTCGTTCCCGTGCGCCACGGGCACGAACCCGGCAGCCACAGCAGCCCCGCTGCCACCTGAGGAGCCACCTGCTGACCACTCCGGCGCGCTGGGAGCCCGGGTCACGACGTCGGGGTCATCGGTGGTCGCCCACAGCCCGAACTCAGGAAGGCGGGTGAGCCCCACGATGAGCGCACCGGCGGAACGAAGACGAGTCACGACGAGGTGGTCGGTGCTCTGCGGCTCACCCTCACGTGGCCACGAGCCCTGGCCCATCACGTGCCCGGCCATCGCGACGTTGTCCTTGACGGCAACGGGAACACCAGCCAGGGCCAGCCCCTCGAGGTTCTCGCGGGCTGCCAGCTCAGCCGCCTCGGCCATCATCTGCTCGGCACGCAGCTCGACGAAGGCACCGACGAATGGATCGCCGGTACGGATCCGCTCGAGCGCGTCGGCGGCGACCCGAACCGGGTCGAGCGCACCCTGACGCACGGCCACGGCGATCGCCGTGGCGGAGTCGGGGACGCTCAACGAGCGGTGAATGACCGCCATCTGTTCACCCTAGGGGGCCTTCAGCCCGGGGCCAACCGTTGAAGCAGCGAGGTCTCCAGAAGCCGGGCTGCAGCCAAGGGGTGGTCGTCGGCCAGCAGTCCTGCCGCTGCGAGCACGTAGTCGGTATCGACCGTGGTCCGTGGGGCCTCCGGCAGTCGCCATCCCCCAGCACGGTCGGTGACCGCCGGAGTCAGCATCGTCTGGACGGCCCGCGCAGACCCGTGGCGGAACACACCGCCGGAGCCCACCACCAGCCGCACCCGACGCAGGTCCTTGCCCGGCTGGCGCACTCCCCCCTCCTCGGTGGCGCGCGCGTGACGTCGCAGAGCCGTCGTGACCGCCAACGTGGCCAGGCGCACGTCAGCCTCCGCCTCTGCTGCGGATTCAGGCAGCAGGCCGGGGTCGGCGACCCGTCGCCGGGCGAAGTCGAGCAGGCGTTCAGCCTCCTCAGCGTCCAGCAGGCGCTCACCGGCGGCGGCCTCGACGATCCCGAGGGCGTTCCAGCGGACGCCCAGGTCACCCTCGACGGTGCGACTGCGCCACATGGTCTCGACGACCTCGCGATGGGCCTGTGTCTCGTCGTCCGGGGTCACCACTGAGTACACGTCGGTGGTGGCTCCTCCGACATCGACGAGCACGACATCGCCGCATCCGGCGACCGTTCCCGCAGCGTCCTGCCAACCGTCAGCGAGCAGCTCAACGCCGGCGAGCACGGTGTCCGGTGTTGCGGCACGCACAAACGTCGAGAGATCGGCCCGGCGGGACAGGTGCTTGCCGCCAATCACGTGGCGGATGAACACGTCGCGGATGGCCTCGCGAGCCGGTCGCGGGTCGAGCACGCCGATCCGAGGGAGCACGTTGCTCGTGACGTGAACCGCGCCCTGGCCGCGGCGCAGGATGCGGGCGACCTCCTCGCTCACGTCGACGTTGCCGGCAACCACGACCGGCACCGGAAGACGAGCTCGGGAGAGAGCCTTGGCATTAGCCAGGAGCACGTCAGCGTTCCCGCCGTCGGTGCCACCGACGAGCAGGACCACGTCCGGCGCTGACTGAGCGAGCAGACGCACGTCCCCATCGGCCATGGCACCGCTGCTGACGTGGACGACGCGGGCGCCGGCGGACAGGCCGACCCGCGCGCCCGCCTCCGCGGTGACGACGCGTTCGTACCCCACGACTGCCAGCCGGAGCCCGCCGCCGGCCGATGAGCAGGCTCGGACCTCGTCGAGGTCCGCTCCCGGCAAAGCGCGCTCGAGCTCGGCCCGGACGGCGTCGAAACCGTCCATGACGTCGGAGTCGATGGTCGTCCGGTGCGCGGCGCCGGCGAGAAGCCGACCGTGCTCGAGGTCGACCGCGACGGCCTTGGTGAACGTCGACCCGAAGTCGACGCAGACCACCACCTGGCTCACTGCTCGTCCTCCACCTGACTGTCTCTCGACGCTGCCGGTGACCCGCTAACGGTCCAGTGCCTGCTGCAGGTCTGCGACGAGGTCGTTGATGGTCTCCAGTCCCACGCTCAGGCGGACCAGGTCGCCCGGAACCTCCAACGGGCTACCTGCCGCAGACGCGTGAGTCATCCGCGCCGGGTGCTCGATCAAGGACTCGACGCCACCCAACGACTCAGCCAACGTGAACACCCGTGCCCGGTTGACGACGTCGACCGCAGCAGACTCGCCCCCGGCGACGCGGAAGGAGACCATGCCGCCGAACTGCCGCATCTGCGCGGCTGCGACTGCGTGGTTGGGATGCTCTGGGAGTCCCGGGTACAGCACCTGAGTGACGTTGGGGTGTGACTGAAGCACGCGCACGATCTCGGTGGCGTTCACACAGTGCCGGTCCATGCGGACCGCGAGCGTCTTGATCCCGCGCAGTGTCACCCACGCGTCGAACGGACCGGCGACGGCTCCGATCGCGTTCTGGTGGTACCCGACGACCTCTGCCAGCTCTGGGTCGCCGACGACCAGCGCACCACCGATGACGTCACTGTGGCCACCGATGTACTTGGTGGTGGAGTGGACGACGACGTCGGCACCAAGCGTCAGCGGCTGCTGCAGGTACGGCGACGCGAATGTGTTGTCGACCACCAGCAGGGCACCGGACTCGTGTGCGACGGAGGACAGCACTGCAATGTCGGCAATGCTCAGCACCGGGTTCGTGGGCGTCTCGACCCACACGACGCGCGTGTTCGGTCGCATCGCCGCCTTTACCGCATCGACGTCGCTGAGTGGCGCCGACGTCCACTCGACGCCCCAGCGCGCCAGGACAGCGGCAAACAGTCGGTACGTGCCGCCGTAGGCGTCGTCGGGGATCACGACATGGTCGCCCGGTGCACACACGGCGCGGAGCAGCGTGTCCTCGGCTGCGAGCCCGCTGGCGAACGCGAACCCGTGTGTGCCTGCTTCGATGGCTGCTAGGCACACCTCGAGGGCATGCCTTGTGGGGTTACCCGAGCGGCTGTACTCGTAGCCGCCACGCAGCCCGCCGACGCCGTCTTGGGCGTACGTGGAGACCTGGTAGATCGGCGGAACGACCGCACCGGTCAAGGGGTCCGGCTCTTGTCCAGCGTGCAGCGCCAACGTCTCGAACCCGTGATCAGTCACAGATCGACCCTAGCGGCGCACGGCTATGCAATACCGATCGACGTCGGCCCAGACGAGGGTCACAAGCAATGGTCAGGTTCGCTCAGTCGGGGTCGAGTGGGGGTGGGACCTCGCTGGTGATGGGGTGGCCGTTGGGGCTGCGCCACAGGGTTTCGCCGTGGTTGCGGTGTTCGATGGTCCATCCGCCGTGGGTTTTCAGGTGGTGGTGGTGGGCGCACAGGGCGTGGG
>JBAPUB010000247.1:0-22437 GCA_049282455.1 Actinomycetes bacterium | reverse complement strand
GTCCTCGCCTACCTGCAAAAGTGAGCGACACCATCGTGATCCACCTGCTCGTGGCCCTGGTGCTGCTGTTGGACGCGCTCGTCGGCGAGCTCTGGTACTGGGGGCGCCGTCGATGACCGGTAAGACGATCCTCGACAAGCTCCTGGCGCTCCGGGTCAATCGCCCGTTCGGGCAGTTCGGGACCGTCGATGACGAATGCACCGACAACGGGGCGATCGGCTGCACTCATACGTGCTGGCGGTTCATCGCCTTCGCCTACACCGGTAAGTGGTACAGCCACGACGAGCTGTCACACCTGTCCGGCTATCCGTGCGGCGGCGGGGCCACCAACCGCGGGATGCGGGTCGAGGAGAGCCAACGGCTCGCGGCTGCGTTGCACCTGCCCTACGTCTACCGGGGTGGCCTGACCTCGAGCGAACTCCTGACCGCGTCGAACAAGGGACCGGTCCTGTTCGCCATCCGCTACGGCGACTGGCCCGCCTGGCGCGGCTACCACGGCCAGACCCCGCCGGCGCCGTGGGCCCGCCCGCTGGGCAAGGCCGGCCGCAACCAGTTCACCTGGTCCGGCAGCCACGCGACCGTGCTGCTCGGGTACGTCCGGATCATGGCGGGGGCCAGGTTCGTCCGGAACGACTGCTACGCCATGGAGCCGAACCATGACAGCCCGGCGCGACCGGAGAACGTGGCGTACGACCTCGTGACGCAGACCGACCTCAACCGCGCCTTCCAGGGCGTGAAGCGGCTGGGCTGGGCTCAGACGATGGCGATGGTGCCGACCAAGGCCCCGACCTTCCCTGGAGGACTCCGATGACAGACGAGCGCGACCCGGCCGACTTCTCACCGGCCCGTGTGCCGGTCGACGAGCCGGTCGCCATCCCGGCCCCCGAGGTCATCGCCGAGGTGGACGCCTCGGAGGATGAGGACCTCGGCGAAGACGTCGAAGACACGGAGGTCTGACCCATGATCCTCGGACGGCCAACAGCCCTGTGGCTCGGTCTCGCGACCGCCGCCATCGGCTTCGTCTCGCTCATCACCGAGCAGGTCGGCTACCCGATCCCCTCCCCCATCCTCGCGGCGCTGACCCTCCTGGTCGGCGCCATCGTGACCTTCGTGGCCGGTCAGCCGCCGTCGATCAACGTCGGCGACCCGTACACGGTGGTGACGCCGGCCGACGCGCCGAACGTCGAGAAGGTCGCCAACGCGAATCCGACCCCGCCCGCGAACCTGGTCGCCAAATGACCATCCCTACGGTCCTGATCGTCGTCGCCCTGCTCCTGGCGTTCGTTGACGAGTTCCGTGCGCACGGCCAGAGCCTCACCGGCTGGGCGGTCGTGTTCCTGAGCATCGCGCTCCTGTGGGGTCGCGTCGGATGACGATCCCCATCCTCGCCACTCCGGTCCGCGACTGGTACTGCCCCAACTGTGGGCTGACCCACCAGACGAACGACCCACGGATCGCGGTCCCGCTCCACCCGTGTCCGAAGTTGCGCGGCCTGATGGCGCCGATGGTCGTCGCGGGCACCACGGCCAAGGTCGAGCTCCGCGAGCGCGAGGACTACGTCGGGACCGACCTCGTCCAGGTCGACCCGGAACTCGGCCGACCGGTCATGTCCATCGTCACCACCCGAGATGAGGGCACCGACGCCCGGATCTTCGTCCCCACCGCCGTCGCCACCGCCAAGGAGTAGGAGTCATGTCGAACAGCCCACAGCACGCCACGGGGACGGGGTCGGCCAACGACCCGACGTTCTCGACCGCCGAACTGACAGAGATGCTGGCAGCGGCCAGGGACCACGATCTGGCGCTCGAGCCGCAGCTCCGCATCGAAGCCCACGAGGCCAAGGTCGCCAAGGCCAAGGAGTTCCTCGCCTCGGCCGAACAGGCGCTCGCCGCCGAGCGCGCAGCCCAGGAAGGGACTGAGTAATGGCCTGGTCCGCAAGCAAGATCTTCTCCTCGTTCGTCACGGACTCGTTCGCCAAGACAAGCCTGATGGACATCAACTCGGACACCATCAACGCCGCCCTGTATGACACGTCGGTCACGCCGGACCAGACGGTCGCCTCGGCCTCCAGCGCGTACAACGCCGGTGTGTGGGCCGCCGGGCACCTCACCGACACCGGCACGTCCGCCCCGGCGGGCTGGCCGACCGTTGGCCGTCCGCTCGTCACCCCGACCTGCACGTTCGCGAGCAACGTCGTCACCTTCGACGCCGTCGACACCGTCTCGGCCAACGCCGTGACCACGATCGCGGCCGCCTTCGGGACGCTGATCTACTCGGACACCATCGCCTCGCCGGTCGCCAAGCAGGGTATCTGCTACCTGTACTTCGGTGGGACCCAGTCGGTGACCCTCGGCACATTGACGCTGGTTTGGGCAGGGGCGGGCCTGGCTGCCGTGACCCTCTAGCCATGGCCAACGACTACGATCTGACCGCTCGCAACGTCATGCTCGACGCGCTCGGGCTGGTGGCCGTTCGGGTCGCCCTCCACACGGGCGATCCGGGTGGCGTCAACGGCGCGTCGAACGAGGTCACCGGGGGCGGCTACGCCCGCCAGGCGATCAGCTGGTTCCCAGCGGCCGCCGGCGCCATGGACAACAATGCCAACCCGGTGTTCAGCATCCCGGCGTCGACGACCGTGGCGTGGGTGAGCTACTGGAACGCGGCCGGGTCGATCCGCTACCTCAAGAAGGACGTGTCCGACGACGTGTTCAGCTCCGCTGGCACGTACACCATCACGGACGCCGACCTCGACCTCAACGACGCCTGAGCCGTGGCCAACGCAGTCGCCACGATCGGCCTGACCTACCGGGGCACGGACGTCCAGGAGGCGTTCAACGGCTCGGCCGCGATCTTCCTCGAGATCGTGCGCGGGCTGAACGAGCACCCGAGCGTCCGCGGGATGGACCTGACCGTCCCCGGACGGGTCGGGCGGATCCAGGGGACGCGGGTCAAGGACATGCGCCTGGTGGAGCTGCGCGGCATCGTCATGGGCGCGACCGGCGCGACCGAGCTTACGACGTTCCGGACCAAGGTCCTCGCGTTCCAGACGCTGTTCGACCCGACGCTGTCCGGCTCGCTGATCGCCACGCTCGAGGACGGCTCGACCCTGACGTTGACCAACGTCCGCACGCTCAACCTGGTCTGGGACGAGATTGCGCCCGCGTTCGCTCGGGTGAGCGTCGAGCTGGAGACCTCCAGCCCGAACTGGACGACCGGCGCCGCCCTCCCGGGCCATACCGGCACGATGACGGCCACCGGTGGCGGGGTCTACACGCAAGTAGCGACGCACACCACCCCGCCCACGATCTCCAACGTGGTCGTCTCGGCCATCACGCAGACGTCCGCGAACATCGCCTGGAACCTGTCGGCCGCGGCCACCGGGCAGGTCGACTTCGGGCCGACCCTGGCCTACGGGCAGTCCACGGTCGCCGAGGAGAGCTTCAGCTACACCAACCACACTCAGCCACTCACCGGCCTCGTGGCCAACACCCTCTACTACTACCGGATCCGCTCGCAGACCGCGGCCGGCGCCACGGCGACGTACACCGGCACGTTCACCACCAGCGCCACGACCGGGGTCTATCCGGCGAACACCACCCTGACCTACATCGCCCATTCGGCTGTCGCCTTCCCGACGCTCAACGCCGAGGTTCTGAACGCGACGCTGAACACCTACACGCGGCGGATCGGCAATGTCCGCGGACAGCGCAACGTCTACGCCAAGACGCAGGCCTGGAACTCGGACGGGACCGTCCTCGCCCTGCTCTATCCGGGCACTCCCGTGTTCCTGAATGGCACGACGTACGCCTACATCAAGGACGCCACCGGGACGCCCGGCTACGCGCAGTGGAGCTCGACCAACCCGGACCTGATGTACGGGACCTACGACGACGACACCCGGCTCATCAAGTACAGCTATGCCACCCGGTCCCAGTCGACCGAGCATGACTTCGGCGTGAACGTCTCGTTCGGGGCTGGCGAAGGAACCCTGTCGGACAACGATCGGATCGCGATCATGAACATCGCCGGGACCACCGCCTGGGTGTACGACATCCCGACCCATTCGGTGCTCTGCTCGTTCTCGACCGGCGGCAACGCCGACAACGTGAACATCAGCCACGACGGGAACTTCGTGCTCGCCGACTTCGCCGGCGCCAACGATGGGACCGGACCGGGCAAGGGGCTATGGGTCTGGGACGCGGCCAACGGCTCGAATGGCCGACAGCTTGCCACCGTATCGCGACACTTCGATACCTGCGTCGGCCAGGATGGCCGGCAGAAGGTGGTCACCTGCTCGCCCGGCCCGATCATGCGCGACCTGGTCGACGGCACCAGCACCAACCTGGCGATCCCGTACACCAACGCCTTCCAGAACGGCCACGTCTCGGGTCGAGCCAACCAGCGTCCCGGCTGGGCGTATTTCAGCGACTACCTCGGCACCGGGACGAACCCGGGCATGGACCAGATCTGCGCGGTCAAGCTCGACAGCTCGGGGACGGTGGAGATCTTCGCGTTCTCCGAGCACTTCACCGGAAACTCGTACGACGACTCGCCGTTCGCCGTCCCGAACCGCAACGGCACAGTCGTCCTGTGGGGCAGTGACTACAACCAGGGCGCCGGTGGCGCGTATCCCTTCATCGCGCACGCCTGATGGCCGACAGCACGATCCCCGGCCTGACGGCAGTCGCGACCCCGGCCACGGGCGACCTGTTTGAGGTCGACCAGGCGGGTACGTCCAAGAAGATGACGCTGGCGCAGATCATCGCGTCAACGACGGGCGTCCTAATCGCGGGCAACAGCGGCACGGCCAACGCGCTCGCTGCGCCGTCCATCACCCGCCAGATCCTGACGGCCAACGCCTCGGCCAACAGCACGACGTCGATCGCCACGGTCATGACCACGAGTACGCTCGCGGCCGGGACCTACCGCTACCGCTACGACGTCATCGCCCAATCGGCGACCGCGACCGTCTCGCTCAAGTTCAGCGTCGATGGCACCGGCACTGTCACCAAGCACCTGACCCGCCTGTTCTTCCCGTCGGCTGGCGTCACGGCCGCGACGGGCTTGGTGGACCAGGAAGCGCCGGCCGTGACGACCGGCTCGGTCTGGGCGTGGCAGGGCACCCGCGCCGATGCGACGGTCCTCGGCCCGCAGACGGACGTGGACACCATCAACGTGGACATCCACTACGTCATCGAGGGCATCCTCGTGACCAGCACAAGCGGCAACCTGCTGCTCGGCCATGCGTCCGAGACGGCGACCTCGACGCAGGTGATGGCTGGGACGATGCTCGAACTCATCCGGTTGGCCTGATGGCGGATCGCCGCCTGCTCTCGGACGGGACGAGCCTCCGCCTGCTGTCGGATGGCACCAGCGTTCGGCTGGTCGGTGCCCCGGTCGCCTATGTGACGGCCGTCCTCGCGGACGCCCCGGTCGGCTACTGGCGACTCGGCGAGCCGTCCGGCACGAACGCCAACGACGAGACGGCAAATAACCGCGACGGCACCTACACGAACAGCCCGACGCTCGGCGTCACGAGCGCGATCACCGGCGACGCCAACACCGCCGCCACGTTCGTCGCGGCCTCGTCGCAGTACGTCACCATCGCCGACGCGGCGGCGTTCAGCATCCCGACCACGACGGACCTGTCCGTCGAGTGCTGGGTCAAGCTGACGAACACGTCCGACACCGATACCTGCTTCGTGTCCAAGGCGGGCACGTCCGGGGTGTACGAGTGGGCGTGGGTCCAGCAGGGCGACGAACTCACGTTCACGGTCTGGGACTCGGCCGGCGGTGCCATCAACACCTGCCAGATCGCCGGTGCGGCGCTCTCGTCAGGTACCTGGTACCACGTCGTCGCGACTGCCGACTCGACGGCCCGCGTCACGCAGATCTTCCTGAACGGCAACCTGCTTCGGACATCGTACTGGGCGGCCGGCAGCAACCCGTCCGACACGATCGGAACGCTCGACATCGGGCGGCGCGGCGACAACACCAACTACTTCAACGGCAGCGTCGATGAAGTCGCGCTCTACTCGACACTCCTAACTCCGACGCAGGTCGCCACGCACTACGCGGCGGCCCCGGTCTCGGCGGCGTCCGCCACCAACGTCTCGGTCACGGCCGCCACGGGCACGGGTGTAGCGGCGAAGCCGGGTGTCTCCGTGTCGATCAACGTCGGGGCAGCGACCGGGACCGGATCGGCCAATCAGCCAGGGGTCCTCGCCAGCGTCAACGTCGCCGTCACGGCAGCCACCGGTACCGGTGCGGCAGCTACGCCCAGCGCGAAGATCGCCGCTCCGGTGACCGCCGCCGCCGGAACGGGCGCAGCCAACCAGGCGACCGCCAACCCGAAGCTGGGTGTGACCGCCGCGACCGGCACAGGTACAGCCAGCGGCCCGTCCGCCAGCGTCAAGCCGAGCGTCACCGCCGCGACCGCCACCGGCGCCGCCAATCAGCCCGGCATCTCCACGAGCCAGTCCCCCGTCGTGCAGGCCGCGGCCGGGACCGGAGCGGCCTCGCAGCCGGCAGCCAGGCTGTCGCCGTCCGTGGGGGCAGCGACAGGCACCGGCGCAGCGAGCCAACCCGCGGCCAAGGTGGACGCCCCGATCACCGCCGCCACCGCCACGGGCGTCGCTACCAACCCCACCTGGTCCGGCAGCGCTGGCCTCAACGTCAACGTCACCGCCGCCGCTGCCACTGGTGCGGCTACTGGTCCGGCGGTCGGGATCGCCGCCCCGGCCACGGTTGCAACAGGCACCGGCGCTGCCCAGGCTCCGGCTGCCAACCCGAAGCCGTCGGTCGGCGTCGCCTCGGCCACGGGTGCGGCCTCAAATGCCGCCCCCAACATCGCGGCGACGCCGCAAGCTGCAACAGGTACCGGCACGGCGAACCAGCCGACAGTGACGACCACGTCGGCGACCAACGTCGCCGTCACGGCGGCAGCTGGGACGGGTGCGGCAGCCGGACCGAGTGCGAAGGTCGCGCCCACACCCATCGCTGCCACGGGGACAGGTGCCGCTGCCAACCCGACCGTGACGACCTCGGCCGCGACCAATGTCAACGTGCAGGCGGCCGCCGCGATCGGTGCCGCCTATGCCGCCGCCGCCAACGTCCAGCCCAACGTGACGGCCGCCGCGGCCACAGGCATCGCCAATCAGCCGACCTGGTCTGCGAGCGCCGCCACCAACGTGAACGTCACGGCCGCGACCGGAACGGGCGCCGCCAATCAGCCCACGGTGATACGCGCCAAGGCGATCGACGTCGCCGCGGCCATCGGTACCGCCCAGGCGTTTAGCCCCGCCCTGCACCTGCGGCTCGCCGTGGGCATGGCGGCCGGAACCGGGCAGGCGTGGGATCCGCTCTGGACGCTCTCGGGACAGCGAGGCACGGTCGGGGCGTCGGGCGGGCTGCGTGACGATGCGGGCGCTGCGTTCAGCGTGACCTCACTCGGCGCGACAGCCACGCCCATCGGATCGCTCGGTGCGACGGCAACCGGACCGGGCCTCGGTGCAAGCGCCGCACTTCGCGATCAAGTAGGAGCCGACCGTGTCTGACATCAACCCGGGCGACGTCGTGCGCGTGAGCACGTCCCCTGGCTTCAAAAACGCGGCCGGTGCCCTGGCCGATCCGACGACCGTGAGCCTGCTCTGGCGCGTGGCGGGCGGCACGACGACGACCTGGGTCTATGGCGTGGACAGCCAGATCGTGAAGGACTCCGTCGGGCTCTTCCACGCGGACATCCCCGTGCTCGCGGCGGGCTTGCACTACTTCCGCTGGATCGGCACAGGCTCGGTCATGGCCGCCGAGGAGAGCACGTTCTTCGTCCAGACGGTGTTCCCATGAAGCTCTGCACGGTCTGCGGCACGCTCACGAGCGGGGCAGGCAGCCGCTGCTCGAAGCACCCTGAGAAGTCGGGGGCCAACCATCCCGTCCATGCGAGTCGGGAGCATCAGGCGCTGCGAAAGCGGGTCATTTCCCGCTGGGTCGGTGAGCACGGTTGGGTCTGCCCAGGATATCAGCGCCCCGAGCATCCTGTGGCGTCAGACGGCCTGACCCTGGATCATGTCGTGCCGCTCAAGGCTGGCGGCTCCCCGTTTGACCCGCGCAATAGTGCGGTGCTCTGCCGCTCGTGCAACTCGACGAAGGGTGCATCGACCGTGCCAGCCGAGTCGCTGAGCGAGCATGGTTTGACCCGTGGGCGGTGTGTCGGGTGACCGCCGTGTGTGTCATTCGTGGCTGCGCGACCTGTGGTAGCGAGTTCGTGACCGTGAACGGCAACCAAGTGTTCTGCGGCACCCGTTGCAACAAGATTGCTCAGGACTCTCGTGCGCCCGAGCGGGCCTGTGTCCAGTGTGCGGCGCCATTCCGCCGCGCTGACAGGCGGAAGACGTTCTGCTCTTTGACGTGCGCTGCAAAGGCACATCTGGAGACGAACCTGGCGCGGGCGCACGAGGCTACCCAGGCTCGGGCAGCTAGGCGGGTCGTCGTCGAATCCGCAAGGCAGGCAGCCAGGCAGACCGAGCGGCTACTTGCCGTCGCCGCTCGGGCGCGATCATGTGAGTTCTGCGCGGCCTCCTTTGTGAGCAGCGCCCCGCGTCGGTTCTGCTCCACGGGCTGCAGATGGCAGGCGGTCGCGCGTGAACAAGAGGCGAGTTTGGGTCGCGGGTCCAGGTCGTGTGTGCGCTGCCAGACGACGTTCGATAGTCGCCAGCCCCATGCGCGCTTCTGTTCGCGGTCCTGCTCCGACGCATGGCACCGTGGTCGAGGAGCTGAACGACTGCGTCGCCGTGGCCGTGATCGGGTTCGTCGCCTCCGGCCGTTTGTGCTGGCGCGCGATGGCTACATCTGCGGGATCTGCACGCTAGAAATCCGCCAAGACGTCGACGTTCTGCATCCGCTCGCCTTGACCATCGATCACATCATGCCGCTCGCTGCCGGTGGTGCTGACTCGGTGGACAATCTCCAGCCGGCGCATCGCCTGTGCAACGTCGAGAAGGGTGACGACCTGCCCGCTTGGTGGGCTCGCCGGGCTGTGCCCGCATGAGTATGCGTTGGTTCGTGCATAGGTTTTATGCACTCGGTTGGATGGCCTTGGACTGGAGCCGTCGAGCCGCCACGGCGACACCACTAGATGTAGTGGTGGGTGGTGGGTGGGGTACCACCAATGGTGCACTTCGCCGCTCTCGACCGGCCCCAGCCTTCTCGCGCGCGGAGCCGAAACCCGGACCCCCTGTTTATGCATCACTCTATGCACTGTGCCTTCCACGCAAGCGCATATGCATGCAGGTCGTCTGATGCCCGCTGGTCGCAAGCCACGCACCGCTGAGGCCCGCCGGATGGCCGGAGAGCCTGGTCGCCACCTGCCCGTCGTCATCGGCGGCAGGACGGCCCCTCCGATGCCTCACGGGCTCGACGAGCGCATGAAGACCTGCTGGCGCGCGATCGTCACGGACCTCGTCAAGGCCGACGCGATCGATCACGCCGATGCTGGGATCATCGAGGCCGCCGCCGTTGCCTGGGCACGCGCCCGACAGGCCCGCGCAGCCATGGCCGGCCAGCCGCTCATCATCGACACGCCCCAGGGCCAGGTCCCGAACCGGATCCTCGACATCGAGCGTCAGTCGTGGAAGGAGTTCCGGGCTCTCGCCGAGAGCCTCCCGCTCTCGCCTTGGGGTCGTGCTCGGCTCGGGCTCAAGTCGCGTCCGGCCGCCGACCAGGTCGAGCAGGACATCGGGCTCCCGCCACGCCTCCGGGCGGTGCCCCGTGCCGGCTGATCCGTGGTCGACCGAGTCCCCGACGCCCTCTCCGGCGGGCCGCACTTCGCAGCCTACGCCAGCCGCTACATCCGACACACCAAGGGCAAGTGGGCCGGCCAGCCGCTCGCGTTCGAAGATTGGCAGCTCGACTTCTGGCATGAGGCGCTCGAGTTCGACCCGGCCACCGGCCTCCGGATCTACAACGAAGTCGGGCTCGGTCTCCCGCGCAAGAACACCAAGTCCACGATGGCCTCGGCTGCCGGGATCTACATGCTCGACGCCGACGGCGAGCCCGAGCCCGAGGTCTACATCGCCGCGGCCGCCCGCGCCCAGGCCGGGATCGTCATGGGCCAGTCGATCAGCATGGTCCGCCGATCTCCGCTCCTGCTCGATCGCCTCAAGCCCTACCGCTACCGGATCGAGTGCCCGCGCAACGGCGGGGTCATGCGCTCCCTCAGCTCCGACGGCGCGCTCCAGCACGGCCTCAACCCGTCGGCCAACATCATCGACGAGCTGCATGCCCACAAGAACCCTGAGCTCTACACCGCCCTCACGACCGGGACCGGCGCCCGCGAGCAGCCGTTCACGCTCTGGATCACCACCGCAGGCGTGGCTGGCGAGGGCATCCTGGCCGACCTATATGACTCGATGTTCGCCGGCAGCGGCGAGCTCGAGGTCCGCGGGTCCCTACGCATCTATCGGGACCGGGTCAACGGCACGCTCATCTACTGGTACGGCGCCCCGCGCGACGCGGACATCGAGGATCCGGCCGTCTGGTTCGACTGCAACCCGATCTCGTGGCTGCACGACGGCAAGTACCTGGGTGCTCAGTTCGCCCGCCTCAAGGCCCGCGGTGCGCTGCTCGAATGGCGGCGCTACCACCTCAACCAGTTCGTCGGCTTCGAGGACACCTGGCTCCGTGAGGGCGCCTGGGGCGCGTGCCCGGACGATCTCCCGTTCAATGCCGCGCTACCCGTGGGCGTCGGTGTCGACAAGAGCCCGGACGGATCGCTCGGCGCGGTTGCCGTCGCGCAGCGCCAGGGGGATCGCGTCGTGGTAAGCGCGCAGCTGTTCGCGACCGAATCTGCGACCGGGATCGCCAGCACCGAGGCGATGCGCGAGCGACTCCGCGAGCTCCGGGCCGAGTATCCCCTCCCCCAGGCCCACGATGAGAAGACGAAGCAGGGTTTCCCAGGTCCGGCCTACGGCTTCGACCGGATCGCGTTCGGGCAGTCCGCCGAGATGCTCGAGCAGGACGGGTTGAACATGGTTGACGTGCCGATGACGGCGTCGATCATGGGTCCACCCTCGACCCTGACGTACGAGCTCATCTCGACCGGCCGGCTCGTCCACGACGATGACCCGATCCTCGCCGAGCACGTCGCCAACACCACCGCGACCCTGACCGACCGGGGGATGAAGGTGACCCGGTCCAAGCACGGCTCGACTCGCCCGAACGTGGCGGCGATCGCGATGGTGCGCGCGATCGCGATGGCCCATCTGGACCCGCCACCCCCAGCCCGCAACCGCACGATGGTGACCTTCTGATGCCTGAGCTCATTCCCTACAGCTCCGCCTGGTGGCTCGACCGGCTGTGTACCGAGCTCGACCGGCGGGCCACGTTCTACAGCCGTCTCGGCTCGTACTACGACGGCCGCCAGCCGCTCGCGTTCGGGTCCAAGAAGTTCAACGAGGCGTTCGCCAAGTTGTTCGTCGGGTTCGGTGACAACTTCTGTCGGCTCGTCGTCCAGGCGACCGAAGAGCGCCTGACCGTCGAGGGCTTCCGGATCGGCGACCCAGCCGGCGACAAGAAGGCCTGGCGCATCTGGCAGGCGAACCAGATGGACAACCAGAGCCAGAAGGCCCACCGCGAGGCCCTCATCAAGAGCGAGTGCTCGATCATCGTATGGCCTGGCCCGGCCGGCGGGACGCCACTCATCCGCGTCCAGAAGCCCGAGGAGGTCATCGTCGCCTATGCCGACGACCCGCTCGAACGGGCCGTCGCGCTCAAGCGCTGGCAGGCGCCCGACGGGCGACGCCTGGCGACGCTCTACTACGCCGACTCGCTCGAGAAGTACGAGGCCCGGGCGGGCACCTCGCCGATCGTCTGGCAGCCCCGCCGCGTCGCCGGTGAGCCGTGGCCGCTGCCCCATGACCTGGGCGTCGTCCCGGTCGTGCCGCTCGTCAACGACCCCGACCTGGACAACGCCGGGACGTCCGAGATCGAGAGCGTCATCCCCCTCCAGGACGCGCTCAACAAGGAGCTCGTCGACATGCTCGTGGCGTCCGAGTACGGCGCGTTCCGGCAACGCTGGGCGACCGGCCTCGAGATCCCGGTCGACCCCGAGACCGGCAAGGCGCTCGAGCCGTTCAAGGTCGCGATCGATCGCATCTGGGCGACGGCCGCGCCGGACGCGAAGTTCGGCGAGTTCGGGCAGACCGACCTCGGCCCGTACGTCAAGGCGATCGAGACGCTGATCCAGCACATCGCCTCGACCACCCGGACGCCGCCGCACTACCTGCTCGGCCAGGCGGGCTCGTTCCCGTCCGGCGAATCGCTCAAGGCGACCGAGACCGGGCTCGTGGCCAAGGCGCTCCGTCGCCAGCGTGACTTCGGCGAAGCGTGGGAGGAGGTCATCCGGATCGCGTTCCGGGCAGCCGGCGACAGCAAGCGAGCGGGTGCCATCGACTCCGAGACGATCTGGCGCGACCCCGAGAGCCGGACCGAATCCGAGCACGTCGACGCGCTCGTGAAGATGGGCAGTCTCGACGTGCCGACCGAGGTCCTGTGGGAGAAGTGGGGCGCGACGCCCCAGGAGATCACCCGCTGGAAGGCGCTGGCCGCTCCGCTGCCGGCTGAGCCACCCACGTCCCCGTCCGACATGACGGGCACCCACGACATGGCGGGCACTCAGCCCGCATTGACATAGGAGGATCAGCAGCTACGATGACGACAGAAACCCTTCCTGCGGGCGCGATGCCCGTCGAGGCCGACGCGACGTCGACCCAGAGCACCGGTGAGACCGAAGCTGACGCACAGGCCCCCGCGACGGGAACCGATGCGGCGCTCGGAGAGACCGGGAAGCGAGCCCTCGAAGCAGAGCGGAAGGCCGCCAAGGACGCGCTCAAGCGCGCCGAGGCAGCCGAGCGTGAACTCGAGACCATCCGGACCGCCAACCAGAGCGAGCAGGAGCGAGCGATCGCGGCAGCCCGCAAGGAAGGCGCCACGGAAGTCCAGGCCAAGGCGGACGCGAAGGTGCGCCGGGCCGAGGTCAGACGAGCGCTCTCGGCCGCAGGCTGCATCGATGTTGGTCTCGCTGAGCTCTCTCCGGACTTCGCAGACCTGACCGTCACCGATGACGGCGAGATCGAGGACATCGAGCGGGTCATGAAGAGCTTCCAGAAGGAACACCCGGCCCAGTTCGGGAGCCGCGTCGCGGGAAGTCCGGACGCCGGGACCGGCGCCGGTCGGGGCGCGCTGCCGACCTATACATCCGCGCAGATCGCCGATCGGGCGTTCTGGGAAGCGAACCGAGACGACATCATGCGGGCGATGGCCGAGGGCCGGATCGTCAGCTGACCAGGGCGGCACACAGCCGCCGACCCGGACCGCCCGAGTGCGAGTGAAGGCGGCAGATCGGGACTTCCCTACTCGCGGGAGAACTAACCGTGGCGAACGTCACCCGAGCCATCGCGGATACCGCGGGCTTCATCCCCCAGGCGTGGGCGCAGCGAGCGCTCGACATCCTCCGGGCGAACATGGTCCTGGCCAAGTTCGTCACGCGCGACTTCGACTTCGAGCCGGGCTGGAAGGGCAAGACCCTGAACATCCCGTACCCCGGCACGTTCATCGCCCAGGACAAGGCGGCCGACACGGCCGTGACCGTGCAGGTCCCGACCGGCGGCTCGTCCGTCGCGCTCTCGCTGTCCAAGCACAAGGTCGTCGACTTCAACATCGAGGACGTTGCCCGGGCGCAACAGTCCGTCGAGCTGATGGACCAGTACCTCAGCCCGGCCGTCATCGCGATCGGCAACGCCGTCGAGGACGACCTGTTCGCGCTCCGCGGCTCGCTCACCGGCACGGCCGTCGGGACGTACGGCACGGACACCACCGCCGCCAATGCGCGGTCGGCCCGCTCCGGCCTCAACGCCGCCCTTGCTCCGGGGAGCCAGCGGGCCCTGATCGTCAGCCCGAAGGACGAGATCGCGCTGCTCGCCGACTCGACGCTCGCCTCGTTCTGGGCGTTCGCCCGGGCGTCAGGCATCAGCGACGGCGAGCTCGGCTCGCTGTACGGTTTCGACACCTACATGAGCCAGCGCGTGCCGATGGCCGACATCGTCACCCTGGGCACCCAGTCCTCGGGCACGTTCACGCTGACCTACGGCGGCGTGACGACGTCCGGCCAGGCGTACAACGTCGCCGCGGCTACGCTCCAGACCCAGCTCAACGGACTGTCCTCGGCCCTCGGCCTGGCTCCGTTCACCGTCACCGGCACGGCGCCGTACGTCATCACCGTGGCGGCCGGGTTCGCCCACAACCCGATCACGGCCGACTTCTCCGCGCTGACCACGCCCGCGAACGCGAGCATCGCGTACCGGACGGACGACCTGGCGATCCATCGCAACTCGTTGATCCTGGCGGTCCGCCCGTTCCAGGACGAGCCGGCCGGGTCCGGCGTCGAGTCCGCGACCGCGATCGACGCGGCCACGGGTCTCGCGATCCGCGTCCAGCGCCAGTATTCGATGGCCGACCGGGCGATCCGGTACGGCGTCGACATCCTGTACGGGGTCTCGGTCCTGCGGCCGAGCCTCGGCCTCATCGTCAAGTCGTAGGACGACCCAGCCAGGCCTGGCGGCACTGCGTCGCCGGGCCTGGCGGGACTGACCGATGACGGAACGAAGCTCCATGACGGCGCTCGTCAATCGTCTCCGCCTGCTCGTCGGCGACCCCGCCGGGCTGACGGAGACGTTCAGCTTCGAGCAGATCCAGGATGCGCTCGATGCGCACCGCGTCGAGGTGCTCCAGCTCCCGCTGACACCACGGCCATCGATCGTCAATGGCATCACCAGCTACCGCGAGTTCTACGCCCCCCGCGGCATGTGGGAGGCCGACGAGGTCCTCGTCGACTCGAACTACCTCACGATCGCGCCGTCGACGAGCGATCGCCTGGTCGGCCACTGGACGCTGGCCACGTCGAAGACGCCGCCCGTTTACATCACCGGCAAGGTCTACGACCTGTACGGCGCGGCCGTCGACGTGCTCGAGCAGTGGGCCGCCCGGTTCAAGGCCGAGTTCGACTTCGCGACCGACAGCCAGACCTTCGCCCGGAGCCAGAAGTCGCTCCAGGTCGAGGCGCTCGCAGCCACCTACCGGCGCCGCGCTCGACCGCCGGCCATCCGCTTCGTCAGCAGCGACACCTGGTAGCGCCCGATGCTGAACTCCCCGGCCGACATCGTCTCCATGCAGGCCACCCTGCTCGAGAGCTACGGGCACCAGCTCGTGATCGAGCGTGCCACCGACGGGGCCCTCGACGCCTACGGCCAGCCGGCGCGGACGTACGCCACGCTCGCCACGGTGCGCGGCCTGGTCCAGCCGAAGACGGCACAGGAGGTCGCTCTCACGAACCAGGCGGGCGCAGTCATCTCGACGCACACGATCTACCTGCTCCCGACCGATGTGACCGCGGCCGACCGGATCCGGTTCGAGCCTGACGACGGACGCCTGTTCCAGCTCGACGGTGTCCGGGATGTCGCCGGCCTCGGGATCCACCTCGAGCTCGACGCCCGCCTCGTGGGGGCCGTCTGATGGCGCCGCGCAAGAACAACCGCGTCGTGCTCAACCGGGCCACGTTCCAGGAGGTCACGCTCGCCATGGCGGACGGTCTCCTTGCGCTGGCTGACGCGGTGATCGCCGCGACCAAGGTCCCCGATGCGCCGGTCATCGGCGAGGGCCTCATCGACGAGGGCGGGACGGTGGCCTACGCCTTCGGCAAGAAGGTCGGCGGGGTCGCCTCGAAGCCTCGCGCCCTCAAGGTCAAGTCGCTCGGCGTGGCGATTGCCGGCGGCTTCCCGAATCCGGCCCACTTCGCCGAGTTCGGGACTGTCCACCAGCCCGCCCGGCCGTTCCTGACGCCCGCCCTGATGGCCACTGTCCCCGATGCCGAGTCCTTCCTCCGGGCGGCCATGAAGCGACGCCTTGCGTCTGGCGACACCCGGGCCGCGAAGAGTGCGTCGATCAAGGCGCGGATCGCCGCCAAGGCCTCGGCATGATCGACCCGCTCGGCTACCTGCTGACCACGGTCCGCGACGACCCGACCGTGGCCGGCCTGACGACCCGTATCCGGGGCGGCGAGCCAGCCCCCGGCGACGCCCTCGGGGCGGGCAAGTACCAGCGATTCGTCGTCCTGGTGCGCCTTGGCAACCAGCGTGAGAAGCGGCTGCCGATGCAGGAGGTCCGGGTGGCGGCCAGGTGCTACGGGCAAGGGGCCAACCCGACGCAAGATGCCGCCGTCCTGGCGGGCGCCGTGTCCGACGCCCTGCACGCCCGCGGTCCGCGGATCAGCGCCGGCGGCGTCGGCATCTGGGCCAGCTTCGACGATGGCGGCGGCGGCGCCGACAAGGATCCGGACACCGGACAGCCGTACGAAGCGGTCGTCTTCTCGGTCATCGCGGCGGACAGGCCTATCGCCTAACCGCACTCCGCCCGATCGCCCAGGCGGTCGGTCACCAGCAACGGTCGCCACGGCGGCCAGCAGCGACAGGAGATCAGACGACATGGCAGTGACGATCACCCCCGAGGAGCTCTACTTCGGGGCCCCGGCCTCCCTCACCTTCGGCGGCGTCGAGTGCGGCGCCACGGTCGACCCGCCCAAGTTCAGCCTCGAAGTGACGACCTACGTGCCCGAGTTCCAGGGCGCCCGAGGCCCGATCAAGGGCACCGCCATCACGACGAAGGTCATCCCGTCGTGCTCGTTCGTGGTCAACCAGATCACCGCCCAGAAGCTCGCCTGGGCGATGCCCGGCAGCGTCTCGACCTCGTCCCAGTCCATCGGCCAGGTGGTCGCCGGCTACGACACCACCCTCGCGGCTGACCCTGCCCTGGGCGCGACGAACATCAAGGTCGCCAGCGTCACGACGATCGCCGTCGGTGCGTTCGTCCGGATCAACACCCCGGGCAGCCCGACCGAGGCCAACTCCGAGGTCGTCCGCGTCCTGACCGTCGGCACGACCGGCGGCGGCGGCACCGGCCTCGACATCGAGAACGACGCCGGCGGCGGCCTCCGGATCGACCACGCCAACGCCGAGCAGGTCGTCGCGGTCACCGGGACGCTCCTGTCCGCACCGGCAGCCGCCGGCTCGACGAACATCAAGGTCGACGTCGTCACCGGGCTCATCGTCGGCGACTACGTCCGGATCGGCTACGCGACCCACTACGAGATCCGGCAGCTGACCGCGGTCGGGACCGCCGGCGTCGGCGGAACCGGGCTCACGTTCCTGGTCCCGCTGACCCGCGACCACTCGCTCGACGAGTGGTGCATCGAAGTGACGACCGCCGGTGGCTCGACGATCAGCTGGACCCCCGGCCGGATCGGCACCGCCGACTACAAGAGCCTCGTCCTCACGGGCGTCGGGCTTGACGGTCGACAGATGGTGGTCACCCTGCTCAACGCGATGAGCGCCGAGCCCCAGGAGCTCGAGTTCAGCGACAGCAACGTGTCGGGACTCGCGGTCAAGTTCAGCGGGTACTATGACCCGACGACCCCGACCGTCGCACCGTTCACCATCGTCCTGAGCTAGGCGATGGAACTGGGCAGCTTGCTGCCGCCCCGCTCGGTCGAGGACATCCTCGCCGAGCGGATCCGGCTCGAGATCGGCGGGGAGGTCTACGACCTTCCCGTCCTCACCATCGCCGAGAACCGGGTCTGGAAGGAGCGCATGGACCTGGAGCTCGGGCTCCTGTTCATGCAGATCTCCGCGACCGACGACACCGACGCGATCCTCGGCCTGTTCGACGGGTCCGAGTCCCTGTTCATGGACCTGCTGACGTCCTACGACACGACCGGCGTCCTGCCGGACCAGGCCACGATCGAGGCAGGGCTGTCGCCGCTCGGCCTCATCCGGGCGACCCTCGAGGTGTGGCGTGCCGCCCGCCCTTTAGCCGACATCGCTCGGACCGGGGCGATGACGACACCCGCACCCCCGAAGAGCGCATCGCCGCCGCCTTCGAGTTCGTGGCGGCGGAGTATGGCTGGACGCCTCGCCAGGCCAGCCGGGAGCTGACCGATGAGCACCTCATCATGCTGCTCGACGCCGCCCAGGATCGGCTCAACGCCGCCGCCAAGCTCCGCCTGGTGGAGGGCTACGTGACCACCCGCGACGGCTACGTGTCCGGGCGCGTGGCGGCCGGCGCCAGCAAAGTCAAGTCGGGCGGGACCAGCGTGCCCACGTACGCCCGGTCCAAGCCAGGACCGAGAGACGCCGCCGCCCAACAGGCGACTCTCGGCCGCCTGGCCGCCATGTTCCCCGAGTCTGTGACGGTGCACTGACCCATGTCGACCATCGGCGACCTCTTCTTCGCGTTCCACGGCGACGACAAGCAGCTCCAGGTCGACGCCTCCAAGTCGGGTGACAAGGCGGGGACGACCCTCGGCTCCCGCATGACAACCAGCCTCAAGAAGTCGTGGAGCGGGGCAGATATCGGCAAGGGCCTGGTGCAAGGGCTCGGGCTGGCCGGTGGGCTCGGTGCGGTGTCTGTGTTCAGCTCTGCGATCAGCGGCGTCATCGGCATCCTCGGCGACGCCACAGCTGCCGCCATCGCCGACCAGGAGTCGGTCAACCGCCTGGCCGCGTCGCTCAAGGCGAACGTGCCGGCATGGAACGGCAACACCGACGCGATCGAGGCGAACATCCTCGCCAAGCAGCGGCTCGGGTTCGACGATGAGACGCTGCGTAACTCGCTGACGGTCCTGGCTGGCGCTACCCATGACGTCACCAAGGCGCAGGAGATCCAAAACACGGCGATGGACCTGGCCCGGTTCAAGGGGATCGACCTACAGACCGCCAGCGAGGCGCTCATCAAGGTCGAGGGCGGGGTCTACCGCTCGCTCAAGCAGTTAGGCATCAAGCTCAAGGACAACGCCACCAGCACCGAGGCGCTCGCGGCCGTCCAGGCCGTGGCGTCCGGTCAGGCCGAGGCCTACGCGAACACGAACGCTGGCAAGCTGGCCACGAGCCAGATCAAGGTCGACGAGGCGATGGAGAAGTTCGGCGCCGTCACCATGCCGATCGTCACCGCGGCCGTGGTGGCTGCGGCAGATGCGGTCGAAGGGTTGATGAACGCGTTCAACGACGTCGACCAACAGTTCGCCGGATCCGGTGGGCTCGGCAAGGCGATCGGGGACGCGGTGAGTCTCGATGTCGCGCTCGCCAGGTTCGTGGCCGGCGACAAGAAGGCTCCGTTGGAGTGGGCTCTCAACTACGTCAACAGCTTCCGCGCCGTCGGCACCGGGGCCGGCAAGGCGGCCGATGACGTGATCGCCGGCAGCGGCAAGATGAAGGACGACATGCTGGCCGACTCTCGTCCTGCGGCCGCAGCCGTCGGCACGATCAACGAGGCGTGGCTCGGACTCAAGATGACCGCCCGGGTGGCGAGTACCACCGCCGCCGAAGACATGGCGACGATGGTGGACAAGCTCGTGGGGGAGGCCGACCGAGCCATTAGCGACGCGTTCGACCCGGTCATCGAGAAGTACAAGCTGATGGGCCTGACGGCCGCCGAGTCCGCCGCCGAACGGGCCGACAGCGCGAAGGGTGCGGGGGCCGCCGAGCACGCGGCGCTGGCGCAGGCGCGCAAGGACGAGGCCGAGCAACTGCTGGCGATGACCCGGGCCGGGAACACGGGATCCAAGGCATACCGGGACGGCATCCGCGACCTCAAGCAGAACATCCACGACGCCTCCGGGCCGACGAAGATCGCACTGCAAGCCGTCCTCACCAAGATCCTCGCCGTTGAGAGGGCCGGCGCGACGATCCCGATCAACTTCAAGCTGAACGTAAACGGCAACTACAGCGGCAAGCACGGCGTCGAGATCTACGGCTCGGGCGGCTACGCCTCGGCCGGCGTTCCGATCATCTGGGGTGACAAGGGCTCCGAGTTGTTCGTGCCTGAGACAAACGGCTACGTCCTCAACCACAACGACGCGATGGCCGTCGCCTCGGCCAGCGTCCCGAGATCCGGCGGCACGAGCGGCGGGAACACCTACATCGTCAACGCCCAGGGCCTCGTCCGTGCGCGCACCTCCGACGAGATCGGCGCCTCCCTCCGTCGCCTGGCGGACTTCGGGGTGCTCGACCCGGCCGCCTACGGGGACAGCTGACCGTGGGTCTGGAGCTGGACGTCTACGCCGGAGAAGCGCCGAACGGTACGAAGCTGGCGACGCTCACCGATGCCACCGACAAGTCGTGCGCCATCTCGCTGCACGAGGCCGGTGTCGGCAGCTTTACGATCCCGCGCAGCTCGGCCCAGGCGACCGCCTCGATCATCCGCCAGGGCAATCTCGTCAAGGTCCGCCTGACCGAGGTGTCCGCCTCGCCGATCTTCGGGTTCTACATGGACGTCGGCCGGTTCGACCTCGTGTCGATGGGCGAGGAGGGCGCCGAGACGCTGACGTTCGGCGGCAAGGGCGTCCGCTCCTATCTCGGCCGGGCGATCATGTGGAACGCGACCTACCTCACGGGCGGCACCGGCCCGACCGCCGGCGTATGGGCGCTCGGCAACGCCAAGGCCGGCGCGATCCTGTACCGGATCGTGTCCGAGGCGATGTCGCTGACGCGCCCACAGCGACCGCTGCCGGACTTGAGCCTCTCGTTCACGGCCGCATACTCGTCGGCCGGCGGCCGGACCCCGGAAGCGTGGCTCGATACGCCGCAGACAGCGACATGGACCGCCGACGTCGGCGAGTACCTCGACGTGGTGATCGACCGGCTCCTGGTTGACGTTGAGCCGATGGTGATCTGGATGGAGCCGAACCTCACGCTCAACGCCGTCAACAGCTGGGGCAGCGATCGGACCTCGACCGGGTTCGCCAGCGGCAAGGTCCGCCTGGCCAAGGGCGTCAACATCGCGACAGCGCTCACCCGCGAGCTCGCCGACTCGCGGGCCAAGAGCCACGCACTCGTCGCGGGGGATTCGGGGACGTACGCCACGGTGGTCGACTTCGACCCGCTCGCGTTCCGGCTCGGGTATGACGTGCGCGAGACGTTCGTGACCGGCAAGGGCACCGGCACCAGCTCGCTCCAGGCGTTCGGTGCCAAGGACCTCGCCGAGCGGAAGCGCAACGCCGACGCGCTGCGCCTCGGCATCCCGTTCGGCGACGACGCGCTCAACGGGATCTACCTGCCCGGGCCGCCCGCGTACAGCGGGCACTACTGGGTCGGCGACACGATCACCGTCCACACCGGCAACGGCGCCCACGACTACAGCAACTCACCCCAGCGGATCGTGGAGCTCGCGCTGGGCGAAGACGAAGCCGGCGGGGTCCTGGTCGAGGCGACGTTCGGGTCCACCTACTCGGGGCGATCGCTGGCGCAGATCCGCGACGCGATCAAGGGCACGGACCGGCGTTAGAGGCGAGCCCAGCCGTCGCCGACCAGGGGCGTCAAGGGTGGCGGGACCGCGCCGGATGGTGCCTCGCCTGGTCGATACTCGTACGTCACGAGCAGCGTCCCGGCTGGTTTCACGACGATCAGGTAGACGAACACGAGGAAACCGACGAGGACGATGCACAACAGCAGCGCGACGAGGAACGCCCCGGCGCCCCACGACCCCGGCGCATAGGTCTGCGCGGTCGGATACCAGCCCGACTGGGCCATCGTCACGGCGTCGCGCTGGTAGGCCGTCGTGGCGTCTGGCAGCGAACCCGGATAGTTGCGCGTCGTGGTCTGCGCCATCGGTCACGCTCCCTGGTTATCCACAGACAGCTTGTCTGTCAATCGCTGGATCGCTCCACAGCGACCTTCGCAGATTGTGGACCACTCCCGTTGTCGTGGTCAGGGCATCCGGCTACGCTGGCCTGCCATCGACCTGGCGGAACGGGCTCGAGGCGACGAACCCAAGGGGGCCGATGTGGCCGACACCCGCGAGTCGATCCTGGCCGACATGGACGCAGCCGTGGACGCGGCCGTCACCCGGGCGCTCACGAGGCTCCGCGCTCTCGATCGAGGGTCCGATGCACCTGCCGCGCCGACCGGCGCAGCAGCTCTCGCTCGCGCTCCGTCATCTCGGCCGGACGGATCAGGTCGTCCGGCTCGCAGCCGAGGACGACGCAGAGCCGGTTGACCTCCCAGGCGTCGGGGCAACCGTCCCCCGCCTCCCAGCGGCGTACCGTCGCCTCGCTCACGCCGACGAGCTTCGCCAGCGCCCGCTGACTCGGGATCGCTGCGTGCGCGCGTAGCTCGAGGATCGTTGCGCCGAGCGTGCGCTTGAACCGTGATTCCTCGCTGTCCATGACAGCGTTGACGCTACCGCCCGGAAGCGGCGTGAGCCACAGCACCTTCTGCCGGTAGGTCGCAACCACGGTAGTCAACATTCCTGCTTGACAGCATCCGTCAGCTTTGCTAGTTTGCTCCCATGAACGACGGGCGCAAGAGCTACGCACAGATGTTGGTGCAGGAACGCACC
>JBAPUB010000246.1:0-53604 GCA_049282455.1 Actinomycetes bacterium | reverse complement strand
GAACGAGATCGAGCTCTACATCGATGTCGCTGGCGTGGACTGGAAGAGCGACCCCACGCTCATCGCTGCTCCGATCAAGCCGCTCGTTCTCTGACTAGGTCCGGAGCCGCTGGGTGGACGACGGGGAGTGGCTGGCCGGCAACGTCGGTGGTGTGCACAAGGTCGGCGAGACGGTTCACCGACCGGTGGGTCCGTGGACGCCCGCCGTGCACGCTCTCCTCGACCACCTTGCGGCGCGAGTGCCCCACGTTCCCCGGGTCCTGGGCTTCGACGAGCGCGGCCGAGAGGTGCTCGACTTCCTGCCAGGTCGTGTGGTGGACCTCGACGAGGAGTCGCTGAGCGAGGCCCAGATCCACGCGCTGGTGTCGTGGACCCGGACCTTCCACGCCGCCGTCGCAGACTTCGCGCACGAAGGTCCGTGGCGCTACTTCGCTGTGCCGCATCCGACCGTTGTCGGGCACAACGACCTCGCTCCCTACAACACCTGCTTCGAGGGGGACGCCCTGGTCGGGGTCTTCGACTGGGACCTTGCGGGGCCCACCACACCGTTGAACGAGCTGGCCTTCATCGCCTGGAACTGTGTGCCGCTGTGGGCGGACATCGACCCCTCGCACGCAGCGCGCCGGCTGAGGCTGATTGCCCAGACCTACGGTGGATTCACCGCCGAGCAGGTCCTGCTCGCCGTCCCGGGCCGGATCCGGCTGATGATGGAGGGGATCGTCGCGTCAGCGGCGTCGGGTGACCCGGGGATGGCGAACCTGGTCGCGGGCGGTGAGCCGGAACGGGACCGGGCGGCGCTGGCCGGACTCCTGGACCGCATCCCCAGGCTGGTCGCCGACCTCCGGAGCAGCACCGGGTGACCTTTGGCGGTACCGAAGGTCGACGTCTTCGGCTGCGATGGGACCTAGGAGGCGCAGTGACATGGCTGCATCGACCGCCGCCCACGAGGCGACGCACCAACCGTTCGACCCGGACCTTCACTTCATCGACACCCAGGACCTCGGTCCCGCCCGGATCCAGGCGCAGCTTCGTCTCATCGGGCTGCTCAAGGACGCCGATCGCCGACACGCATGCCCCGAGCTCCTGAGGGATGCAAGCCTCGGGATGATCTTCGAGGAGGCGTCGACGCGCACGAGGGTGTCCTTCGAGGTCGCGATGACGCGTCTGGGCGGACATGCGCTCTACCTGAAACCGGGTGAGATCCACCTCGGGCAGAAGGAGAACATCGCCGACACAGCACGGGTCCTGTCCCGCATGGTCGATGCGGTCGAGATCCGGGCGCTGCACCATGACACGGTGACCTCGTTCGCGCAGCACGCGACGGTCCCAGTCATCAACGGCCTGACCGACTACAACCACCCGACCCAGGCGCTGTGCGACATCTTCACGATGGGTGAGCACAAGCAGCCCGGCCGGCCGTTCGACGACCTGACCGTCGTCTTCGTCGGCGATGCCACGAATGTGTGCACGTCGACGGCCATGATCGTGACGATGCTCGGTGGGACTTTCGTCCACGCCCGGCCCAACCGTTACTCGATCGAGGTCCAGTGGCCCTCGGTCATCGACGAGGTCAAGCGCAACGAGGAGGCCTTCGGCGGCCGGTACCTCGCTACCGACGAGGTCGAGGACGCCGTGCGCGCTGCGGACTTCGTCTACACCGACCTGTGGTGGTGGTTCGGCCAGGAGGACGAGATCCCGGACCGCGTCGCTGCCTTCAAGCCGAGGTACCAGGTGACCAGCGAGATGCTGGCGCTGGCGCCGGACCACGTCAAGTTCATGCACTGTCTGCCTGCCTCGCGGGGGGTTGAGGCGACCGACGACGTGATGGACGGTCCGCACTCGATCATCTACGACCAGTCGGAGAACCGGCTGCACACCGAGAAGGGGCTCCTCGCCTGGTACGTCTACCCGCGCCTGGAGCGGGCGACTCCGGCGGTGAAGGCCCTGCATGAAGCCCGCGTCCAGGACTATCTCGCCGAGGTCTCGGCCGAGTCGTTCGCCTGACACCATTTCTGGACCTCGAAGGAGGTCGTCATGAGTACCAAGACATCAGGTGGCACAACCACCGCCACAGCCGGGCGCGAGACCCGTCCGCCAAGGCGCGGCGCACTACGACGTTTCGACATGATCTTGTTCAGCGTCACAGCCATCCTTTTGCTGTCGCAGATCCCGATCACGGCCAAGGAGGGACCGTCGGTGCTGTTCTGGACCGCCGTGATCCTGGTTCTGTTCTTCGTGCCGTACGGCCTGATGACCGCTGAGCTCGGGTCCACCTACCCGGACACCGGCGGGATCTACTCGTGGGTCAAGCGCGCCTTCGGCGGCTTCTGGGGCACTCAGGTGTCCTGGTGGTACTGGGTCAATGTCGGTATCTGGCTGCCCTCGGTGTACCTGATGTTCTCGACCCTGCTCGGGCAGATCTTCGGCTGGCAGATCTCCTACTGGCCCACGGTGCTGATCGCCGTCGGGCTCATCTGGCTGAACTGCCTGATCAACGTGATCACCCTCGACACGAGCAAGTGGGTCACGAACGTGGCGGCCATCATCACCGTCACGATCATGCTCACGATCGGCATCGCCGGAGTCGTTTACGCGGTGAGGAACGGCTCGGCCACCGACTGGACGTCGACGAAGATGCTGCCGAGCTGGGGCACGGTGGTGCTGCTCGGCGTCGTGGTCTACAACTACCTCGGCTTCGAGCTGATGAGCAGCGCGAGCGAGGAGATGCGCGACCCGAAGCGAGACGTCCCCCGGTCGATCCTCAGCGCGGGAGTGCTGATCGGCGCGCTCTACCTGATCGCGACGGTCGGCATGCTGCTGATCCTGCCGGTCCGTGGGTTCGGCCGGGTCAACGGCCTGTTCAAGGTGTTGGACACCGGGATCGGTACGAGCGGGCTCGCGGGAGCGTTCGTGTTCCTGCTGGGCATCGGTGCGCTGTACTGCTTCTTCGCGGCCCTCGTTCCCTGGACGATCGGCGCGAACCGGTCCGCGGCCGAGGCTGCACGGCGCGGCGACCTGCCCCCGATCCTGGGACGCACGAGCAAGCGGTTCCGCACGCCGGTGGCCGCTGCCATCGCCACAGCGTTGATCGGCACCGCGTTCACGGTGGGCTGGGGCGCGCTCGTGCAGCGCTACGGAGAGGGGTCCTCGGTCGACACCTTGTTCTGGAACCTGTTCGCGTTCAGCACGGTCGTGTTCCTGCTGTCGTACCTGGTGATGGCCTTGGCTTTCCTGAGGCTGCGCTACAGCGACGCTGACGCCGTTCGTCCGTACCGCATCCCTGGCGGGATGGTCGGCGCGTGGCTCAGTGCCCTTCTGGTGCTGGGTTTCGTCGCGGCAGCCATCGTCTTCTTCGTGTGGACCCCGGGGGCGCCCGTCCTGGAGGCAGGAGTTGGCTTGGGCAGCCAGTTCGTCGTCCAGATGGGCTTCGGGCTCGCTGCCGTCGCCGTGATCGGCGTGCTGTTCGCCCTGCGAGCGCCGCACTGGCGCCGCGTGGTTGCGAGCCGACCGGACTTCGAGCACCCCGAGGCCGACGCTGACGTGGAGCTGGAAGGTCTAGCGCCCGACGACTCCTCGTCCCTGCACGACCACGAGGCGCCGATGGAGCAGCCCCGCACCACGTCGCAGGTTCCTCGGTAGGGAGCAGATGATGTCCGCGACGCTCAGCTCGACCCCTCGGACCGACGGCTTCCGGATGCCCGCCGAGTGGGAGCCCCATGCAGGAACCTGGCTGGTCTGGCCGGAGCGGCCGGACAACTGGCGCCTGGGCGGCAAGCCCGCCCAGGCCGCCTTCGCCGCCGTGGCAGAGGCCGTCGCCGCGGTCGAGCCGACCACGGTTCTGGTCTCCCGCGGGCAGTACGTCAATGCCCGGAACCGGCTGTCCGCCTCGGTGCGCGTGGTCGAGATGTCCACCGATGACTCGTGGGTCCGCGACTCGGGACCGACGTTCGTCGTCAACGACTCCGGCACGGTGCGTGGTGTCGACTGGGAGTTCAACGCCTGGGGCGGGCTCGTCGACGGGCTCTACTTCCCTTGGGACGCCGACGACCAGGTGGCGGGCAAGATCTGCGACCTGGAGCACATCGACCGCTACCGGACCGAGGGGTTCGTCCTCGAGGGCGGGTCGATCGACGTCGACGGCGACGGCACGCTCCTCACCACAGAGGAGTGCCTGCTGTCAGCAGGGCGCAACCCCCACCTTGGTCGCGAGCAGATCGAGGACCGGCTGCGTGACTACCTCGGCGTCGACCGCGTCCTCTGGCTCCCCTACGGCGTCTACCTGGACGAGACCAACGGGCATGTCGACAACTTCTGCCGGTTCGTGTCCCCGGGACGGGTGATGCTGACCTGGACCGACGACGAGAGCGACCCTGGCTTCAAACGCTCGCTTGCTGCGCTGCAGCTGCTGGAGGAGTCGACGGACGCGCGCGGACGTCGCCTCGAGGTAGTCCGGGTCCACCAACCGGACCCGATCCTGATCACCCAGGAAGAGGCGCTGGGCGTCGACGCCGTGCCGGGGACGCAGCCGCGCACGGCTGGTGAGCGGCTGGCCGGGTCGTACGTCAACTCCTACCTCGCAAACGGACTGGTCGTCGTGCCGGTCTTCGACGACCCGCACGACGCAGCGGCGGTCGAGCTGTACGAGCAGCTGTTCCCCGGCCGCCGGATCGTCACAGTGGCGGGCCGGGAGATCCTGCTCGGGGGCGGCAACGTGCACTGCATCACCCAGCAGCAGCCGGCCGGGTGACCACCGCTCGACCACCTCTCGACCACCTCTCGAGGCCGGCTCACGGCAAGCCGAGGCCACTCACGCTCGGTAGGTCACCCCTCACGGTGCGAAGTTGTTCATAGATGGTGCATCCAAAGCCGACCTCTCCGGGGAATCCCTTTTCGTACGTCATCCCGGCCCTTCCCGGCCGACACCCTCGACCCACGGGAGAACTCATGCGCCTCACCACCCGAGTGGCCGCTGTCGCGGCCACCTTCGCCTTCGCCGCCGGCACGGTCGCCGCGATGGCTCCTGCGGCCTCGGCCTCGGACAGCCAGGGCACCAACTCGCTGGCGAACGTCCTGCTCGCCGACGGCGACACCTTCGACAGCAACAAGTGGGACTACGACATCGTCACCCAGGCCGCGCTGGCCGTGATCGACGCCAAGGGCAAGGACACCCCGGTGTACCTGTTGACCCAGGGCGACGTCGCCCTCACGGCTTTCATTCCGCGCGACATCGCGTTCTACCGCCTGGTCGAGGACCTCACCGGAACCTGGCCGAGCAGTGAGCAGGACGCATTCAACACGGTGGCCGGTCTGGGCATCGACACCGTCGAGAAGGTGCTGCTCTACCACGTCGTCCCCGGCGCGACCATCGACGCAGCGACAGCGCTGCAGTCCGACGGCGCTGCGCTGGCGACAGCAGACGGTGGCAACACCTTCACCGTCGACGTGAAGAACCGCGCCAACGGGAACTTCGGGATCCGCCTGATCGACAACGACCCCGACCTCCACAACCCCTGGGTCGTCAAGACCCAGCTGGACATCAACGCGGGCAACATGCAGATCGCGCACGGAATCTCCCGCGTCCTGATTCCGGTCGACCTGTGACCTGATTCGTCCGATTTCAACCGGTTTGTGACTACGTGAACCGGGAAGGCCCGGCACCGCTACGGTGCCGGGCCTTCACCTTGGGAGCCCCGATCCCCTACGGTGACGGGAAACCCCAGGAGGACGACCGATGAACACCCATGCCCCAGACGCGGCGGTGGCGAGCCTGCTCGCCTCGGCGACGCGCTGGACGGTTCGGGTGGTGACCGCGCTGTTGGTCGTGGTCGTCTTCGTCGGAGTAGTACCCGCAAACGCAGCACTCGACCTGACCGTCACGCGCAAGGCCAAGATCTCGCAGAACTACCGCACCACGGTCGACCTGCGAATGTGGCGAGCCTCCCCGCACGGCCAGGACATCTCCTGGCGCGAGTCGCACGACGTCTGCTCGGTGGTGAACTCCAGCGGGAGCAACCGGGGCAAGTGGCAGATGACCCTGTCGTTGTGGCGCAGCTACGGCGGGCGTGAGTTCGCCCGGTACCCAGAACGTGCGACTTGCAAGCAGCAGGACCGAGTGGCCCGACGGGTGTGGATCGACCAGTGGTGGTGGCCCTGGGGCGGGTGACCGCTCGGGACGTTCGACCACTCCCCGTGTCGTTCGACGACGTCGATAGTGGAGTCATGACTCGACCAACTGGTTGGCTGTGGCTCATCGTCGCCAGCTCCGCTGTCGGAATGGCGGCCACGGTGATCCAGCTCATCGAGCGGGTGCAGCTGGCCCTCGAGCCCAAGACCGCGTTGCTGTGCGACATCAACGCCACCCTCTCGTGCGGCACAGTGCTGGAAGCCTGGCAGTCGTCGGTGTTCGGCCCGGTACCCAACGCTGCCATCGGGCTCGTCGTGTTCACCGTGATGCTGACGTCGGCGCTGGGCGTCCTGCTCGGGTCCACACTCGCCCTGCGCGCCTGGGGAGTCCTGGCGTTCTTCGCAGCGTTCATGGCCGCGTTCACGGTGTGGTTCCTGGCACAGACGACGTTCTCGATCCAGGCCGTGTGCCTGTACTGCCTGGCCATCGGCACCGCGGTGACCCTCGTCAACGCCGCCTGGTGGCGGGTTGCCTACGCCTACGACTGGCTGACTGGGCCGTCGAGGCTGCGAGGGACAGCGGGGCGTCTGGTGTCCGGCAACAGCGACCTGTTCCTGTGGGGCGGGCTGTGGGTCTTGGTCGCGGCGATGATGATCATCGGCTTCAGCTGACCGGCCGACGCGGACTGCGCTGCTGGCCTCGTCGTCTGGCGGCACGACAAGATGGCGCCATGAGCGATACACGTCTTGCCTACCTGAGCGCGTCGTCCGCCCTCTCCAGGTTTCGCGCCGGCACGCTGTCACCGGTGGAGCTCCTGGACGCCGTGATCGCGCGTGCGGACGCCGTGAACCCGACCGTCAACGCCTTCACAGTCACCTACTTCGACGAGGCCAGGGCGCAGGCCCGTGAGGCCGAGCGCCGCTACCGCGACGGCACGGCTCGGCCGCTCGAGGGCATCCCCGTGGCGATCAAGGACGAAGCCATGTGGGCCGGCAAGCTCGTGACCGAGGGCTCCTTGATCAACGCCGACCACATTGCCGACATCACCGAGCCGATGGTCCAACGCATCCTGGACGCCGGAGCGATCGCCCACGCGCAGACGACCACGCCGGAGTTCTGCGTCGCAGGCTTCACGTGGTCGCGTCAGTGGGGAGTCACGCGCAACCCGTGGGCCCTGGACTTCACCCCAGGAGGCTCGTCGGGGGGATCGGGCGCCGCACTCGCCGCAGGGATGACGACCCTGGCCACAGGTTCGGACATCGGGGGGTCGATCCGCATCCCCTCGGCGTTCTGCGGTGTCGTCGGGTTCAAACCACCCTACGGGCGGGTCCCCGTGATGCCGCCGTTCGGCCTGGACGACTACTGCCACAACGGGCCGATGGGCCGCTCGGTTGCCGATGTGGCGCTGCTGCAGGACGTCATCGCCGGCCCCCACCCGCTCGACGTCGCCTCCGTCGGCCCGGCACCGGTTCTCGGAGTCCCGCAGGCGGATGTGCACGGCTGGCGCATCGGGTACAGCGTGACGCTGGGCGACTACGAGGTCGCCGACGACGTCCGCCGTTCGCTCCTCGCCGTGGTCGCCGTGCTTCGAGCCGCGGGAGCATCGGTCGAGGAGACCTCGATCGACGTCCGACGTGACGATGTACGCGATGCGGCGAGCATCCACTTCGGAGCCATCTTCGGTTCGGCGGTCGAGTCGCAGATCGCCGAGCACGGCGACGACATGTGCGAGTACACCAAGTCGTTCGCCCGCTCGACGACCGCAGCAGCGAACGACCGCGGACTGCTCGCCGGGCTGGAGATCGAGGACCGGGTCTGGCAGCCGATCGCCCGAGCGGTGTACGACTTCGACGTCGTCTTGCTGCCGACGCTCGCCGTCACCGGAATCGGTGCAGACCAGGACTACTACGCCGAGCCGATCATCGTCGACGGACGCCCGCTGGCCGACCCGTTCGACGCCTTCATGACCACCGCGTTCAACATCGCCAGCCGGTGCCCGGTCCTCGTGGTGCCCGGTCCTCGGGCCGGCAACGGCGTTCCGGTCGGTGTCCAGATCGTGGCTCGCCCCTACGAGGACCACCGGGTGTTCGCTGCCGGTGCGGCGTTCGAGAAGCACCGTCCGGACGGCGGTGAGTGGCCGAGGTACGACGACGCCGACCTTGTTCCCTTTCCTGCCTGACGACTCGAGCGCCCCCGGCCGAGATCCGGGCTCGTGGTGCGCCTTCCTCGGCAAAGACAGGAAAGGCGCCGTCGATGCCACCCCCTCGCGTGGCACCGGCTGCGCCTTTCCCACATGTTCCATCGGTCGCGGAGGAGCCGGCCCGTTCGCCCGAGTGGGTGATCCCGGGCGCTGAGTAGCCAAAGCAGCCAAGATGGTCCCCATGCGCGAAGTGACGATCGAACAGCTGAGCAGCATCTTCGAAAGCCTGCCGCCCGACCCACGGGTCGTCGCCAGCGGCAACTTCGCGACGCCGACGGTGGCCCTGGATGCCCTGGACGCTTCGCTGCCTACCTACCGGCTGTTCGTGCTCAACGCACAGCACGGCATTCCCGACCGAGCAGGCGTCACCCTCGAGACCTGTTTCGTGGGCCCGGGGATGCGACGACGAGCCGGCTTGCGGTACGTCCCGTCACGGCTCTCGCTGGCGCCGACGTTGTTCACCACGACCATGCCGCCCGATGTCGTCCTCGTGCATACGTCCAGCCCGAGCTCGGGCACGGTCTCGCTGGGTACTGAGGTCAACATCCTTCCGGCGGCGATCGAGGCGGCTCACCGACGCGGCGGTGTCGTGGTCGCGCAGGCGAACGCGGGGATGCCGTACACGTTCGGGGACGGCGTGTTGAGCCTGGACGCCATCGACTACCTGGTCGAGGTCGACCACCCGCTGATCTCGCCACCGGTCCTGCAGCTCGACAGCTGCTCACGCGAGATCGGTGCGCGCGTCGCGAGCTTGGTTCCTGACGGAGCAACGATCCAGATGGGGATCGGCGCCATCCCCGACGCTGCTCTGCACGGTCTGCTTCGGCATCAGGGGCTGCGTGTGTGGTCGGAGATGTTCTCCGACGGTGTGCTCGACCTCGAGAGTGCCGGATGCCTTGATCCCGAGGCGCCGATGGTGGCTTCGTTCCTGTTCGGGTCCCAGGAGCTGTACTCCTGGGTGGACCGCAACCCACGGGTTCGAGTGATGCGGACCGAGAAGACCAACGACCCGCAGGCCATTGCCAGGAACCCGCAGCTCATCAGTGTGAACTCCGCGCTGCAGGTCGACCTGTTCGGACAGGCGAACGCCTCACGGATCAAAGGCCGGATCTACTCAGGCTTCGGTGGACAGACCGACTTCATCGTGGGAGCACTGCACTCACCGGGCGGCAAGGCCTTGATTGCGCTGCGCAGCTGGCACCCCCGTGCCGACGCCTCCACGATCGTGCCGTTGATCGACGAACCGGTCACCAGCTTCCAGCAGAGCGCCGTGGTGACCGAGAACGGTGTTGCCCCTCTCTGGGGGCGAAGCCAGGAGGAACAGGCAGAGGGCTTGATCGAGCAGGCCGCGCATCCCCAGATCCGTGAGGAGCTGTGGGAGGAGGCGCTCGCCCTGGGTCTGGTCCGGTAGACGTCCTCGACAGCGAGGTGGTAGGCAGCACCATGCGCATTCTCATCATCGGGGGAACCCGTTTCGTCGGCCGCCACATCGTCGAGTCCGCCGTGGCCCATGGCCACCACGTGACCTTGCTGCACCGGGGAAGTTCGGGGGATGACCCGTTCCCGCAGTGCGAACACCTGCACGTCGACCGTGACGGCGACCTGTCGGTGCTGTCCGACCGCAGCTTCGACGCCGTCGTCGATGTCAGTGCCTACGTACCCCGGCAGGTGAACGCGCTGGCCGACGCGCTGGGCGACCGGGCCGGGCGGTACCTGTACATCTCGACGGTGTCGGTCTACGACCTTCCGGTCGAGGCGCCGTTTGATGAGCAGTCCAAGCTCACGGACCCTCCGGCGGAGCCGACCACCGAGGACGTGACCGAGGAGACGTACGGCGGTCTGAAGGTGCTGTGCGAGCGTGCGGCGCGCGACCGGTTCGGCGACCGGCTCACAGTGGTTCGGCCCACCTACGTCGTGGGGCCCTTCGACTACACCCACCGGTTCACGTACTGGGTCGAGCGCCTGGCGCGTGGTGGTGAGGTGCTGGCTCCTGGACCGGCCGACGCGTGGCTTCAGGTCATCGATGCCCGCGACCAGGGAGCCTTCGTCGTGCGGCTCCTCGAGGACGACGTCGACGGGACGTTCCACACCGTGTGGCCCGGAGTCCAGACGGCGACCTTCGGCGACGTCCTTGCGGAGGTCAGCGCGGCGGTTGCACCGGCCGGCACCACGATCACCTGGGTGGACCCGCAGTTCCTGCGCGAGCACGAGGTCGACGGCACCGCGCTGCCGCTGTGGGACGACAGCGGCGAGGAGTCTGGAGCGCCGGCCCTCCCGGACGCCGCTCTGGCGGCGGGGCTGAGCCCGCGTCCGGTGGGTCAGTCGGCGAGTGAGCTGTTGGCGGCCGAGCGTGCCGAGCCGACGGTCGACACCTACGGCGTCGGGCTGAGCCCCGACCGCGAGGCCGAGCTGCTGGCGCAGTGGCACGCCGCCCAGTCGAGCTAGCTGACTCGTGCAGCTACGCCAGGACCGGGGCTTCCGCGCGCAGCCACGACAAGACGTCGACGGCTGACCACCCGCCGGGGAAGAGCTCGAGCAGTCCGTCGAGCTGTGCCCGGTCTGAGCCCAAGGTGACCAGGAACGGCTCGACCTTGTCGTCAGCGCGCAGCTGGGCCAGCCCGGCCGTGGCCGCCAGGCCGTTGCACAGGCACATGCGTCCGACGGTGTCCTCGACGGACCCGCCCTTCTTGACGTACGCATCGAGCGGCTCGGAGGCGCAGCGGTAGCCGACCGTGCCGTCGTCGCGGCGGTAGGGCGCACGAAGGTAGCTCAAGTCGCAGATCCGCTCGCGCTCGCCGTAGACCGTGGGATCGGCGACGGTGTCGCCCAGCTGAGCGACCTTGAACGGGAAGCCGGTCGGGCTCGCCAGTGGGTCGGTGCGTACGCGCAGGGTGTCTGCGAGCACCCGCTCGCGCAGCACCTGGCGTACCACGGGTGTGAGCCCCGACTCGTCGGACAGTGCGAAGGCCGTGCCGATCTGCACGCCCACCGCCCCGGCCTCACGAGCCTCCCGAAGCTTCTCCGGCGTTGCGTAGCCTCCGGCCATCCAAAACGGCAGCCCGATGGCGTCGAGCTTGGCGAGGTCGACGACGTCACGTGGGCCGTAGATCGGCTCGCCTCCGTCGTCCAGGACCATCCGGCGCGGCGGGGCGTTGTGGCCGCCGGCATCAGGCAGCTCGACGACGAATCCGTCGGGCCGGGTGGCCTCGTCGCGCGCGAGGTACTGGCCCAGGACATGGGAGCTGACGATGGCCAGGAAGAAGGGCCGCTTCAACGGGGCGGTGAGTCCCGGGACGACCTGGGCGGGGTCCATGGTGATGCCGAACGACTCGCCGCTCTGGCTGCCCACCACGTCGATCGGCAGGCTGACGGGCTCGCAGGCCGCGACGCCGTCGAGAACCCGGGGCAGGTGGGTCGGGACGCCGGCACCGACCAGGACGAAGTCGACGTCGGCGAGCACTGCGCCGAGCAGTGCGGCGGGGGTCCACAGCTGGACCTTCTCGAGCAGGTTGATCCCGACCATGCCGTCGTGCCCGGTCTTGGCCAGCTTCACCTGGACGAAGGCGCCGAGGGCGGTGAGTCGGACGGGGTCCGGCTTCTGGTTGAGGTCGAGCTTGGGGATCGGACGGTAGGGGGTCCCGCGGGGTCTACCCCCCTCGCGGAAGTAGCGCCGCAGGGTCGCGGCCACGAACTCCTGGTCGGGGTAGGCGGCCATGGCCTCGCGGACCTCGCCCGTGCGGTCGCCGTCTTGCAGCCAGCGGGAGACGAGCAGGTCGGGGGCGACGCCGGAGATCACGCCGAGCCCGCCGTTCGCCGCGACGGTGCGGGCCAGACCGTAGGAGGACACGTTCACGCCCATGCCGCCTTGGATGACGGTCGGGAGGGTGGCCGGGACCGCTGCTGGCATACCTGGTGTCCTCACACGCGAGTGGGCTGGCCGTAGAAACCTACGCAACCGTAGGCTACGGTACCGTAACCTACGGGACCTGCCAAGCCGGCGTGCCGGCAAAGAACCGGCCGACGGCCAGCCCTGGGAGAAGATAGGCCCGTGCCCGAGCTGCCCGAGGTCGAGGCCCTCGCCGACTTCCTGCGTGAGCGGCTGGTCGGCCGGGTCGTCGCGCGGGTGGACGTCGCCTCGATCAGCGCGTTGAAGACCTACGACCCGCCGGTCACGTCCTTGGCCGGGCTGCAGATCACCGGCGTCGGCCGCCGAGGCAAGTTCCTCGACATCGACGCCGACGGCGTCCACCTGGTCGTCCATCTCGCCCGCGCCGGGTGGCTGCGGTGGAAGGAGACCCTTCCCCCGGCACCGCCCAGACCCAGCGCCAAGAACCCGCTCGCCCTCCGGGTGCACCTCGACGACGGCACGGGCTTCGACCTGACCGAGGCGGGCACCCGCAAGAAGCTGTCGATCTCCGTGGTCCGGTCGCCCGAGGAGGTCCCCGGCGTGGCCCGGCTCGGACCGGACCCGCTCGACCCCAGCTTCGACCAGGCGGCGTTCGACACCGTCCTGGCCGAGCACCCACGGACGCAGCTGAAGGGTCTGCTTCGAGACCAGTCGGTGATTGCGGGGATCGGAAACGCCTACAGCGACGAGATCCTGCATGCCGCGAGGATGTCGCCCTTCAAGCTGGCTGGATCGCTGGACGCCGACGGACGAGCGACCCTGTTCGGGGCACTCGTCGAGTGCCTGGCGCAGGCTCTGCAGCGTTCGCGGGGGCTGCCAGCCTCCGACCTCAAGGACGACAAGCGGGCGGCGATGAGCGTGCACGGGCGCACCGGTCTGGCCTGCCCCGTCTGCGGCGACGTGGTTCGCGAGGTCTCGTTCGCCGACAGCGCCCTTCAGTACTGCGCCACCTGCCAGACCGGTGGGAAGCCGCTGGCCGACCGTCGGATGTCCAAGCTCCTGAAGTAGCCAACCAGGGCCTGCCTAGACTCCGGGAGCGTGACTGCTGTCGGACGTCCAGGAGATGTCCCACAGGGACTGCTCACCGGCCTGCGTGACGTCGTCGGCCGCGACCACCTGCTGACCGACCCCGACCTGACCTCCACCTACGCGAGTGACTGGACCGGCCGCTTCGCCGGTGTACCGGCGGCCGTCGTGCGGCCCGCCGGCCTGGACGAGGTGAGGGAGGTCGTCGCGCTGTGCCGCCGGTCCGGTGCGCCGGTCGTACCCCAGGGCGGCAACACCGGCCTGGTGGGGGGCGGCACCCCGCGGGGTCACGGAATGGTCGTGGTCTCGACGCGTCGTCTCGACGCGACCGAACCGGTCGACGTGGACGCCCGCCAGGTGACCGTCGGTGCAGGAGTCACTGTCGCGGCCCTGCGACGGCACGCTCAGGGCCGTGGGCTCGACTACGGCGTTGACCTGGCGTCGCGCGACTCGGCCACCGTCGGAGGCACGATCGCCACCAACGCCGGGGGCGTGCGGGTCGTGCTGCACGGCGACACCCGTGCCCAGGTGGTCGGGGTCGAGGCTGTGCTCGGTGACGGCCGGGTCGTCTCGCACCTGGCCGGGCTGCCCAAGGACTCCGCCGGCTACGACCTTTCGGGACTTCTCGTCGGAAGCGAGGGAACCCTGGGCATCGTCACCCGGGCAAGGGTGCGGCTCGTCGACCCGCTTCCGCAGACCCGGGCCACCGCACTGGTCGGGGTCCCCGACGTCCGAAGCGCTCTTGAGATCGTGCGGCAGCAGCGTCGAGTGCTCGCGGCGGAGTTCGTCGTCGGGGACGCACTGCGGGTCGTGTGCGAGGCCACGGGGCTGACCTTCCCGCTCCGAAGGTCCTGGCCCCTGTACCTACTCGTCGAGACCGAGGACGAGCCGCGGCTGCCCGTGCAGGCAGACGTCGACGCCGTCGTCGACCGCCGCGTGTGGGCGTACCGGGAACGACAGACCGAGGCCATCGGCACGCTGGGGGTGGTGCACAAGCTGGACGTCGCCGTCCCACTGGGCCGCCTTCAGGAGCTGCTCGACGCGCTGCCCGACGTGACCGCCCCGTTCGCCGTCCTGGCTTTCGGGCACCTTGCTGAGGGCAATGTGCACGTCGAGGTGGTCGGCGCGCAGCCGGACGACGAAGCACCTGACGAGGCGGTCCTCACCCTGGTCTCCCGGCTCGGCGGCACGGTCAGCGCCGAGCACGGCGTCGGCGTCGCCAAAGCCCGCTGGTTGGCACTGTCTCGCTCACGCGACGAGGTTGCCGTCATGCGGTCGGTCAAGGACGCCCTGGACCCCGACGGGCTGATGAACCCCGGCGTGTTGTTCGACTGACTCAGGTCGTGCCGAACACCTCAGTCCACCACAATGGTCGCCGTGACGGCGCTCCCCCTGGTCGTGGCGCACCGCGGTGCCTCAGAAGCGGCCCCCGAGCACACGTTGGCGGCCTATCGGCAGGCGATCGTCGACGGCGCCGACGGGTTGGAGGCCGACGTCCGACTCACGGCCGACGGGCACCTGGTCTGCGTGCACGACCGCCGGATCGAGCGGATCTCCAACGGGACGGGGGTCTTGTCGACGCTGCCCTTGTCAGAGCTGGAGCGCATGGACTTCGGGTCGTGGAAGGATGACTGGGACGACTTCGACGAGCCCGACTTCGACGACGCGGACCGCCGACAGGTGCTCACCTTCGAACGACTCCTCCAGCTCGTCGTGGAGGCTGACCGGCGGATCGAGCTGTTCGTCGAGACCAAGCACCCGACCCGCTACGGAGGTCTGGTCGAGAGGAGGCTCGTGGAGACCCTTCGCCAGTACGGTCTCGACACTCCACGCGACGGGGTCACCAGCCAGGTCTCGTTGATGAGCTTCTCGGAGGTCGCCCTTCGCCGCATGCGCCGAATGGCGTCGCGGTTGCCGTTGGTCTACCTCATGGAGCGGGTCCCCGTCGTCTACCGCACGGGGTCGTTGCCCCGCGGCGTCAGCGTCGCCGGGCCGTCCATCGACATCGTCCGCAGGCACCCCAACTACGTCCGGCGGGTCAAGGAGTCCGGGGGGCGGGTCTTCGTGTGGACCGTCGACGACCCAGACGACGTCGAGCTGGTCCGTGCCTGCGGTGCCGATGCGATCATCACCAACCGACCGCACCAGGTGCGCCTCCAGATCGACGGTTGAGCGCCCCTAGGCTGCTGGCATGGCCCAACGTCCCGCGCCGCGCACGAGCCAGCCGTCCGATGATGTCGACGTTCCCGTGGTGGGGGGTCGTGAGCCGTGTCCGTGCGGTTCTGGCCGTCGCTACAAGGCGTGCCACGGACGCGCGGCGTCGCGCTCGGAGCACGTGCGCGTGCTCCGACCGTTCGAGGGTCTGGCCGGCGAGGCCGACTGGGTCGCGATGCGTGAGCTGATCCCCGCTGGAACGGCCGACCTGACGTTGGTTGGCGATCACGCCGACCGCGAGGTCACGGTGTCCACGGTGCTGCCGATGGCCTGGCCCGCGATGGTTCGGGCCGACGGCCGCATCGTGCTCGCCGTCCAGCTGCAGACGGCCTCGGCCGACCTGTCGCGTGAGATCGGCGACGCGCTGGCGCGCGCGCTGGCCGTCGAAGCCGGTGCCGCGGTCCCACCCCGCCCGGTACCCGCAGACGCACCCCGGCTGCAGGACCTCGTCGACGTGACCGCTCCGCTGCGGGTGACCGTGCACTCCGGGTTCGACTACTGGCTCGACGGCATCGACGACGTCGACGACGACACCAGGGCCTCGCTCGACCGGGCCAACCAGGCGGTCGTCCCCACGGCTCGGCTGGCCGGGGTCGAGGCTGCGTTCTGGGTGTCGATCAACGGCCGTCGGCAGCTGCGCTGGGTGCTCCCCCAGCCTGAGGACGACGTCGTCGACGCGTTCGCCAGGCTGGAGGTCTCAGGTGGGCTGGAGGTCGTCCCCGGGTCCCGCTACCTCGGGTCGTTCCGGGCGCTCGGTCTGGCCATCCCCGTGTGGGACCTCCCGGAGAGCACCGAGGTCGAGGACGTCGAGGACCCAGCTTCCAGCTTCGCGGCGCGGCTGGCCGACGCGTTGGCGCAGAAGGCGCCGCTGAGCGCCGACCAGCGGCGCGCCCGTTCGGCGCTTCGGGCCCGCCAGCTGACGGTCAGCTGACGGTCCGCAGGCGGACCATCATCGGATCGTCAAGAAAGGGTCAAGTCGCCGCGTACAGGTTGCGTGGTGAACAACCGGCGGCAAGTCTGGTCCAAGGTTCGGGCGTCACTGCATCCCCCGTCGGTGGCGCCCGAACCTTCTCAACGTCGGACCCCTGGCACCGCCCCGGCCCCCCGACTCACTCGTTGACCCCCGGGACCGAAGGAGGTCCCGTCCGCCCTCCGGGCTCGCGGTTGACCGGCCGAACCGGAGGGACCGCAGGCAGGTCGCCGTACCTGGTGCCCGTCCACAGCGCCGGTGGCGCGTCGAGCCGTCGGGCCAGGGCGTACGCGATCGCCTCGTAGTTGACCCGCCACCCGCGAAAGTGCGGCCATGCCTCCGCGGCGCTGCGGGTGGCCGGGAAGCCTCGTTCGACCACGGCGGCGACGGCTGACTCGAACTCGCCGTACGCCAGGTCGATCTCGGCGTCCGGTGAGGGGTCCGGGTCGAAGGGGATGCCCTCGACCTGGGAGATGTCGCGCAGCGCGACGAACCCCTGCCGCAGCGAGATCCGCGCCCGGCCCTGCGGGAGGTCTGGGGCCAAGGCGAGCTGCATGGCCGCCGCGTCCATCACCGCCACCATGCCGACCAGCCAGTGGCGCATCGGCTGGGAGGAGCGGATGTGAATGAGGACGGGGTAGTTGGTGTGGCTCTCGGAGATGTCGGCGGCCCAGCGCTCCCACGCGGCGAAGAGGTCCTCCATGTTGGCGACGGCGCCCACCGCTGCGTGGCGCGACAGGATCTCTGGCCCCCAGTTCGGCTCGCCGGCTCGGGCTTCGAGCATCGTGACGTCGGTCTCGCGCCGGTTGTAGGCGCCGTACAGCGTGGGCAGGTAGCCGATGAGCAGGCCGATCACCAGTGGGCCGGTCGCCGCCGCCACGAAGTCGACGGCGGTGAGCTGTCCTCGATCGGTGGACGCGAAGCCCAACGTGAGCAGGCTCGAGCCGGCCTCGCGCGCCGCTGTCGCGGGGGACAACGTCGACTCGAGCCCGAACAGCATGAGGCTGTAGCCGACGAGGTAGCCGAGCAGCCAGACGACCAGCGTGATGACGATCGAGAGCGGGCCGGCCCAGGCGAGGATTCGGTCCCGCGCAAGGTAGGAGTCCGTCCGGTGAGCGACGGAGCGCAGCGGCCACCACGTGGCCAGGAACGTGGCCTCGGAGATCTTCGACCGCATGCGTCGCGGGACGACGAGCGTGCGCAGCACGCTCGAGGTCATGGCCAAGACGATCACGAGTCCGGCGATGATCGCGGCGATGCGCACCCCGCGACTGTAGTGGCCTGGTCAGGGACGGTGCCGAAACTCGATACCCTGGCCAGACCCCTCCTCATCGCCTGATGGACGTGACTGACCGTGTCGCTCGACCTCGACCCTTCGCTGGTCGCCCTGCTCTCGATCGTCGGCGCCGTCACCGGGGTTCTCGCACTGCTCCTCGCGGTGGTCGCCCTCACGAAGGTCCGAAGCCTGCGTCGCTCGTACTCGGTCCTCCAAGGTGACGGCGAGGCCGAGTCGTTCGTGCGGGTCGTCGAGCGCAAGACCGCGCAGGTCCAGCAGCTGCAGCAACAGGTCGCCGACACCGTGCAGCTGGTCGAGTCCCTGCAGCTCGACCTCCACGACGCAATTCGCCACGTGTCCGTGGTCCGGTACGACGCCTTCAACGACATGGGTGGACGAATGTCGTTCACCGCAGCCCTGCTCGACGACACAGGCGACGGTCTGGTGATCACCTCGATCAACGGGCGAAGCGAGACGCGGACGTATGCCAAGGGCGTGAAGGCGGGTGCCAGCGACGCCTCGCTCTCACCGGAGGAGCAGCAGGCCATCACCTACGCGCGTCAGGGGCCCCAGTGATGGGCCCAGAACGCAGGCTCACCAACGGCGACGTCGTCGGTCAGGTCGACGCCGTCGTGGTTCCGCGCTTCGCCGGCTTCGGCACGTTTGCCAGGCTGCCGCGGCTGGGCGACGTGGGCCGTCATGACATTGCCGTGGTCGGCATCCCGTTCGACGCAGGCGTCAGCTACCGGCCGGGCGCTCGGTTCGGCCCGGCTGCCATCCGTGAGGGCTCGCGGCTGCTTCGTCCGTACAACCCCGCTCTCGACGTCTCGCCCTTCGAGGGGGTGCAGGTGGTCGATGCGGGCGACCTCGCCGTGAACCCATTCGACATCGAGAACGCGCTGGCGCAGGTGCAGGAGGGGCTGACCGAGCTGTCGTCCGATGGGCGCCCTGTTGTCACACTGGGCGGTGACCACACCATTGCGCTGCCTGCTCTCAGGGCGATGCGTGAGCAGTACGGGCCGGTGGCGCTGGTGCACTTCGATGCCCACCTCGACACGTGGGACACGTACTTCGGCGCCCCTTATACGCACGGCACCCCGTTTCGCCGGGCGTGGGAGGAACAGCTGCTGCTTGCAGACCAGACGATGCACATCGGGATCCGTGGCCCCCTGTACTCCGAGCAGGACCTGCGCGAGGACGCCGGGATGGGGTTCGCGATCGTGCACGCCCGCGAGTTCGAGACGGTGGGTGTGGCCGAAGTCGTGTCACGGGTTCGCGAGCGCATCGGCGACGCCCCGGTCTACGTGTCCATCGACATCGACGTCCTCGACCCGGCACATGCCCCGGGAACCGGCACGCCGGAGATCGGTGGCCTGACGAGCCGTGAGCTGCTGGCGCTGGTGCGCGGGTTCGACGGCGCCCGGATCGTCGGTGCCGACGTGGTCGAGGTGTCACCGGCCTACGACCATGCCGAGCTGACCGCCATCGCCGCGGCGAACCTGGCCTACGAGCTCGTCTCGGTCATCGCCAAGAACGCTCGACGCTGACCGACCCCTCACACATTGACCGCGCCCTCGACCACGACCTCGACCACTGGCTCGGGTCGCTAGGCTGCCCGGCGTGTCCGAACCCGCGGTGCCTCGCTACGCCTACCTCGGCCCCGAGGGCACCTTCACCGAAGCTGCGCTGCTGGGCTGGCTGCAGGGGCGCCCGGGTGATCTGGTCCCGTGCAGCAGCGTCGACACCGCCCTCCTCGCGGTTCGGTCAGGCGACGTCAGGGCAGCGATGGTCCCCCTCGAGAACTCCGTCGAAGGGTCAGTGAGCGCGACCCTCGACGCGCTGGCGACCGGTTCGCCGCTGGTCATCATCGCGGAGGCCCTGGTTCCGGTGACTTTCGCGCTCATGGCTCGGCCGGGCACCCCGCTGGGTGCTGTGCGGACGATCACGACACACCCCCACGCCGAGGCCCAGTGTCGGGCCTGGGTCGCCGAGAACCTGCCCGAGTCCACGCTGGTCCTGTCCGCCTCGACGGCGGCGGCCGCTGCGGCTGTCGCCGAGCCGGGCTCGCCGTTCGACGCGGCCATCGCCGGTCCCCTGGCAGCCGAGGTGTACGGGCTGGACGTCCTGGCCGACGGGGTCGGTGCCCACTCGGGGGCCCAGACCCGCTTCGTCCTGGTCAGTGGTCCGGTGCCACCGGGACCGGCGACCGGGTCCGACAAGACGTCCCTCGTGCTGGTCATGGGCGAGGACCATCCTGGGGCGCTGCTGGAGATCCTCACCGAGTTCGCGGTCCGGGGGGTCAACCTGACCCGGATCGAGTCCCGCCCGACGGGGGGTGGGATCGGTGACTACTTCTTCTCCATCGACATCGAAGGTCACGTCGACGACGCACGCGTGGGCGAGGCCCTGACCGGACTTCGCAGGGTCTGCGCCGAGGTCCGCTACCTGGGCTCGTACCCGCGCAGCAGCGGGGCGCGGCCGCTACTTCGGCGGGGCGTCACCGACGAGGAGTTCCGTGAAGCCCAGGCGTGGCTGGCCCGGATCCGAGAGGGTCGAACCTGACCCTGGCTCCCTGCGGCTTCAGGAGGGGTCCAAACGGGCCGATCACTGGTCTCGTGCGCCGCTTCTCGTTGATGACGACGTTCGCTGTGGTGAGCCTGTCGACCATGGCGGCGCTCATGGTTGCCCTGACCTTCCTCTTCGCGTCGACGGTGCGAACCCAGGCACGGCAGGACGGCATGGCCAGGGCCGAGACGTTCACCACGGTCGGCGTCGAGCGGGTGATCACCAACACCACCGCGGCCCAGTTCTGGGCCGACCCCGCCAAGGCAGCCCAGATGGCCAGTGCGGGATCCCTGGACGGTCTTGCGACGGGGGCCAACCAGCAGTCCCTGGACTCCCTGAACCTGTACTCGCGCAGCGGCGAGCTCCTGTGGACGAGCACCGGGGACGTCGTCAACGGGCCGGCCGCCGAGGGCGAGACGATGGACAAGGTCCTGGCCACCGGGCGGTCGGTAGCGGCTGTCGAGAATGGGAGCGATGGGGCTGTGCTGTCGGTGTACGTGCCGATCAGCTACGGCGACGAGTACGCGGGCACCTACGGCGTCGCCGAGGTGAACCTTCCTTGGGCGGACACCCAGGCACTGATCCGCAACTCGACGCTCACGGTCGCGGCTCTCATCGCCACCGTCTTGTTGCTCGCCTGGCTGTTGATGTACCGAACGGTGCACCGTGCCAGTACCCGGCTGCGTCAGCAGTCCGTCGACAACGAGCGCCTGGCCCTGCACGACCCGCTGACCGGTCTCCCGAACCGACGCCTGCTTGCGGACCGTCTGGAACGCGCAGTGGCGGCGAGCACGCGTGGTGCCGAGCACGTCGCCCTGATGATCTTGGACGTCGACCGTTTCAAGGAGGTCAACGACACCTTGGGGCATGACCGAGGCGACGCCTTGCTCATCGAGGTGTCCGAACGCCTCGCCACGGTGCTGCGCGACGCTGACACGGTGGCCCGCCTCGGTGGGGACGAGTTCGCCGTCCTCGCCCCCCGGGTTCAGTCGGTGGAAGACGCAGAACGCCTGGCCCGCCGGGTCCATGCCGTCTTCGACGAACCGTTCCTTCTCGGCGACCTCGTCCTCCACGTGGAGTCGAGCCTGGGTGTCGCCGTCCTGCCCGACCACGCCACCGACGGAACCGAGCTCATGCAACGCGCGGACATCGCCATGTACGCCGCGAAGCAGGCGCACCTCGGTGTCGTGGTCTACAACCCGGTGGACGACGGAAGCAGCACCGAGCGCCTGATCATGCTGGGCGACCTGCGCAGTGCGCTGGGGACCGGGCAGCTCTCGGTGCACTACCAGCCCAAGGTGAACCTCGAGTCCGGGCACGTGGTCGGGACCGAGGCGCTGCTGCGCTGGCAGCACCCCACCCGCGGGAACATCCCGCCGAACGACTTCATCCCTCTTGCCGAGCGCACGGGCCTGATCCACGGGCTCACCCGCTACGTCCTGGAGATGGTCGTCGTGCAGATGGGCGAGTGGGACACCCAGGAGACCGACTTCGCTCACCTGCCGGTGGCCGTCAACCTGTCGGCGCGGAACCTCGTCGAGCCGTCGTTCGCCGACTTCGTCGAAGACCTGCTGGCCAGTCACAACATCGAGCCGGAGCGACTCGAGCTCGAAGTCACCGAGAGCGCACTGATCGAGGACCCGGTACGCAGCCACGCCATGCTGCACCGGCTGGCGGCGATGGGTGTGACGATCGCCGTGGACGACTTCGGTACCGGCTACACGTCGATGGCCCAGCTGGAGCAGATGCCGCTCAAGACGCTGAAGATCGACCGGTCGTTCGTCATCCGGATGGTCGACGACCCTGGAGGCGCCACGCTCGTGAAGGCCATCGTCGAGCTGGCACACGAGTTCGGTCTGGAAGTCGTCGCTGAAGGTGTCGAGGACGAGGTCGTCACCGAGCGGCTGCGCGAGATGGGCTGCGACGTCGGGCAGGGCTACCTGTGGTCGCGGCCCGTGCCCTCCGCCGAGCTGCCCACGGTTCTGCTGGCCCTGTCATTTCTGCGTCCCGTGGACGACAGTGCAGCGGTCGGAGCACGAAACCTGTAGCACCGGCTCGGTAGGCTGCCAGCGTGCTGGACATTCGAGCTCTTCGTGACGACCCCGACGCAGTGCGCTCCTCGCAGACGGCTCGCGGCGAGGACCCTTCCCTGGTCGACGCGGTCCTTGTGGCGGACGAGCGCAGACGCGCTGCCGTGACCCGGTTCGACGGGCTGCGCGCCGAGCAGAAGTCCCTGGGCAAGCAGGTGGCCCAGACATCGGGCCCGGAGAAGCAGGCGCTGCTCGACCGGGCCAAGCAGCTGAGCATCGACGTCAAGGCGGCCGAAGGTGAGCTGTCCGAGACCGACGGTGAGCTGCGCGAAGCTGCGCTGCTGTTGTCGAACGTCGTGGCGCCGGAGGTGCCGGTCGGCGGCGAGGACGCTTTCCGGGTGATCGAGCACGTGGGCCAGCCACGAGACTTCGCTGCTGAAGGGTTCGAACCCCTGGACCATGTCGAGCTCGGTGAGCGGCTGCGAGCCATCGACATCGCCCGTGGCGCGAAGGTCTCCGGCGCCCGCTTCTTCTACCTGACCGGTCCGGGTGCCCTGCTCGAGCTCGCCTTGGTCAACCTCGCAGTGCAGCAGGCGGTCGCACACGGCTTCACCCCGATGGTCACTCCTGTCCTGGTGAAGTCGGCCGCGATGGAGGGCACCGGCTTCCTCGGTCAGGCCGCCGAGAACGTGTTCGCCCTGCCGGACGACGACTTCTACCTGGTGGGCACGTCGGAGGTTCCGCTCGCCGCTTACCACCTCGACGAGATCCTCGACGCCGAGTCGCTGCCGCTGCGCTACGCAGGCCTTTCGACGTGCTTTCGACGCGAAGCCGGATCGTACGGAAAGGACACGCGAGGCATCATCCGCGTGCACCAGTTCGACAAGGTCGAGATGTTCTCGTTCTGCGCGCCCGAGGACGCCGAGGACGAGCACCTGCGGCTGCTCGGGTGGGAACGCCAGTTCCTCGACACGCTCGATCTCCCGTACCGGGTCATCGACGTAGCATCCGGTGACCTCGGGTCGAGCGCGGCACGCAAGTTCGACTGCGAAGCGTGGATCCCGACCCAGGGGAAGTACCGCGAGGTGACGTCGACTTCCAACTGCACAACGTTCCAGGCGAGGCGCCTGAACGTGCGCTCACGGTCGGGTGAGGTCGTCGCGCCGGTCGCCACCCTCAACGGCACGCTTGTGGCGATCCCCCGGGTGATCGTCGCCATCCTTGAGAACTTCCAGCGGGCCGACGGGTCGGTCGTGGTGCCCGAGCCACTTCGCGCCACGGTCGGCGCCGACGTCCTCCGCCCCTGAAGGTTGCGTCCGGCGGCAGGTCAGACGGTCGGGACGGTCTCCAACGCGGCGGCGAACCGCGCCTCGCTGACGTCCTCGTCGACCATGCGCGACGTGAGAAACGCATCGTAGGCCGCCATGTCGAAGTGGCCGTGCCCGCACAGTGCTGTGAGGATCACCTTCTCCTGCCCGGACTCCTTGCAGCGCAAGGCCTCTCGCACGGTCTCGGCGAGTGCGTGCGTGGGCTCCGGTGCAGGCACGATCCCCTCGGTGCGGGCGAACTGGACGCCGGCCTCGAAGCACTCGAGCTGGGGAATCGCGACGGCATCCATGAGACCGAGCTCGTACACGTGCGAGATCAGCGGGGCCATCCCGTGGTAGCGCAGCCCACCCGCATGGATGGGGTCGGGGACGAAGTCATGACCCAAGGTGTGCATCTTCATGAGCGGTGTCATACCTGCGGTGTCGCCGAAGTCGTAGGCGTAACGGCCATGGGTGAGCGACGGGCAGGACGCCGGCTCCACGGCGCGAATGTGCGGGTCCATGGTGCCGGCCAGCTTCTCGCGCAGGAACGGGAAGGCGAGCCCAGCGAAGTTCGAACCCCCGCCGGTGCACCCGACGATGAAGTCGGGTGTCTCGCCGACCTTGGCAAGCTGCTTGAGAGCCTCCTCGCCGATGATCGTCTGGTGCAGCAGCACATGGTTGAGCACGCTGCCTAACGCGTACTTGGTCTCGGGGTCGCCTGCTGCCACCTCGACGGCCTCACTGATGGCGATACCGAGCGATCCCGGGTGGTTGGGGTCCTCGGCGAGGAAGCGGCGTCCGGCCTCGGTGAGCGAGGAGGGCGAGCGGTGCACCCTTCCGCCAAACGTCTCGATGATGGTGCGCCGGAACGGCTTCTGGTCGTACGAGGCCCCGACCTGCCACACCTCGCACTCCATGCCGAACATCGAGCAGGCGAGGGCGAGCGCGGTGCCCCACTGCCCGGCGCCGGTCTCGGTGGTGAGCTTCTTGACTCCGGCCTTGGCGTTGTAGAACGCCTGGGGGACTGCGGTGTTCGGCTTGTGCGACCCGGCCGGCGAGACACCCTCGTACTTGTAGTAGATCCGGGCGGGGGTCCCCAGCGCGGCTTCGAGGCGGTGGGCCCTGAAGAGTGGCGACGGACGCCACAACCGGTAGATGTCCTGAACCTCTTCGGGGATGTCGACGTGCCGGTCGGTCGACACCTCCTGCAGGATCAGGTCCATCGGAAACAACGGCGCGAGGTCGTCGGGTCCGACCGGCTGCAGCGTCCCGGGGTGCAGCGGGGGTGGCGGCGGACTCGGCAGGTCGGGGATCACGTTGTACCACTGCGTGGGCATCTCCGACTCGTCCAGCAGGATCTTGTGCTGCCGCATCACGAACGCTCCCATTGCTCGGTCGTCACGAGCCCCTCGGCCCTCGGTGGTCATCTTGCCCAGAATCGGCCCAGTCGGCGAGCGACGGGCAAGATGATCGGGTGATCCGACTTGTGGCGACCGACCTCGACGGCACGATTGTGCGCCACGACGGCTCGATCAGTCCCCGGACCCGCGCGGCGCTGACCGCTGTGCAGGACGCGGGGATCCGGGTGGTCTTCGTGACCGGGCGGCCGCCGCGGTGGATGCACAGCGTCGCGGAGCAGACGGGGCATCGGGGGCTTGCGGTCTGTGCGAACGGCGCGTACGTGTACGACCTCCACTCCGAGGCGGTCGTCGAGCAGTTCCCGCTGTCGGTCGAGGCTGCGCTGGCTGCCGTGCGAGCCGTGCGCTCGGTGCTTCCGCAGGCCGCCTTCGGGGTCGAGAGCCTGGACGGGTTCTCCCACGACGAGCGCTACACGCCGAGGTGGGACGTCGGGTCGCCACGCATCGCCCCGGTCGAGGCGCTCCTGGACCGACCGATCGCCAAGCTGCTCGTCCGTGACGAGGAGTCCGACGGCGACACGATGCTCGCTCGTGCGAGGCCGGCGCTCGACGGTCTCGCGGACGTGACGCACTCCAACGTGAACGACTGCCTGCTCGAGGTCTCGGCCCATGGCGTGAGCAAGGCCACGACGCTGGAGAAGCTCGCGACGAAATGGGGCGTCCGGCACGACGAGGTGATCGCCTTCGGTGACATGCCCAACGACGTGGCGATGCTCCGCTGGGCCGGCCTGGGGTACGCAGTGGCCGACGCGCACGCGGAGGTCCTGGCCGCGGTCGACCATGTCACGGCCGGCGTCGAGGACGACGGGGTTGCTTCGGTCGTCGAACGTCTGCTCGACCGGTCCTGATCCTGATTCGATTGTCAGGATCCTCCATGCCAGGCTTGACGCATGGACTTGAACTGGCTGTCGCCGGTGGCGCAGGCTCGCCCGACGGGGCCCAAGGGTTGGGGCAGCTTCGCGTGCGAGCACATCCCGGCCGGAACCACCGTTGCGGCATTTGGCGGGCACGTCGTGTCCCGGACTCAGCTCGAGGCGCACCCCGAGGACCGTCAGAACCGGTCGATCCAGGTCGACGACGACCTGTACCTGCTCACAGCCGAGACTCCTGAGCCTGGTGACATGGTCAACCACTCGTGCGACCCGACCTGCGGGATCGTCGGTTCCATGGTGGTCGTAGCGATGCGTGACATCGAGCCCGGCGAGGAGATCACGTTCGACTACGCGATGTGTGACGGGACCGACTACGACGAGTTCGTGTGCCATTGCGGCTCAGACCGGTGTCGCGGCGTCGTCACCGGTCACGACTGGCGGCTCCCCGAGCTGCAGACGCGTTACGCGGGCTGGTTCTCCGGGTACCTGCAGCGTCGCATCGCCGGGCTGCCGTCGTCGACGCGGGGAACTGCTTAGCCGCAACCGAGTCAGGCTGTTGGAGTCCGGTCAGCCGCGTCGGAGCACCCATCGGGCCAACCCCAGGACCATCAGTGCGACAGCGAACAGGATCGCCGCGACATCTGCAAGCAACCCCGCCCCCGCTTGGTGCGTGGGCCCGGGCACCCGCCCGGCGCGGACCATGGTCCGCCACCGGCTCGTGCATCTCACGGCTGCCGCCTCTGGCTCGCTACCAGTGTCGGTCCGCAGGACTGTGTCGCCCAGAGGCCAAAGGCTCAACCAGTGCGGCGACCCCCCAGCGCGGAGCTCACAGGTAGGGACCACTGGACAGATGCGGACCGGGGCGCTCGTCGTCGGGCGCGGCACCTGCCCCCGGCGGGAGCGCGGCCTGCCTGCGCATCTCGTCGAACTGCGCGCGGGCGGCCACCTGCTGGGCGAACAAAGCCGTCTGGATGCCGTGGAACAGACCCTCCAGCCAACCGACCAGCTGCGCCTGGGCGATCCGCAGCTCGGCCTCCGACGGCGTCTGGTCGTCGGCGAACGGAAGGGACAACCGCTCGAGCTCGTCGACGAGCTCGGGGGCCAGGCCTGACTCCAGCTCACCGATCGAACGCCGGTGGATCTCCTTCAGCCGCTCGCGGCCGGCCTCGTCGAGCGGCGCCTGGCGGACCTCCTCGAGGAGCTGCTTGATCATCGTGCCGATCCGCATCACCTTGGCGGGCTGCTCGACCAGGTCGGTGATCGACGGCTCACCGACCTCGGACCCGTCACTGTTGGACGAGTCGTAGGGGACGGGGAGCGAAGAAACAGGCTGACCGTCGGGTCCCACCACGACGATGCTTGCTGAGGGGTCGGCTTCTGGTCGTTGCAGTTCCATGCGTCCATCTTGTCCCGGTAAGTCGCTGGACGACAGCCGGGGGTCCGGGCACGGTGGTCCCTGTGACTGCCACTCCATCCCCCGGGTCGAGCCCGGGGTACCCAGCTGACGTCGGGCTCCCCGCCGGTTCGACGGTGCGGCCGTGCCGCCTCGACGACGCCGATGAGGTCATGGCCGTGATGGCGGCATCCTCGCTCGCTGCGATCGGGGAGCCGGACGTGACCCGAGACGAGGTCCTCGAGAGCCTGACCGCGCCGACGATGGACCTCGTTCGCGACACGTGGCTGGTCCACGACGTCAACGGTCAGGTTGCGGCGTTCGCGATGGCGCTGGACGCCCATCCGGATCGAGCCTTCATCGACTTCTACCTGCACCCGGACCTCGACGACCCCACGTACCGCGCCGTGGGTGGGTGGGTCGCGGCCACCTGCCTGGCTCGCATCCGTGAGCAGCTGCGGGAGAGCGGGCGCCCCTCGGTCCAGGTGTCGTCGGGAAGCTATGCGGACGAGACGAGGCAGATCGAGGTCCTGACTGACGTCGGCCTGTCCCTGCAGCGGGTCTACTGGCGGATGAAGGTGGTGCTGGACCCGGACTCCCCCATCGTCGTCGACCGACCTGAGGGCTTCACGGCCAGAATCCTGGACGCCGATGACGACGACGACCGCCGACTGGCCGTGCACCTGATGAACGAGACCTTCCGCGAGCACCACGGCTTCGTCGAGCACACGTTCGAGCAGGTGTGGGAGAAGAACGCGTCCTCGCCGGTCTACGACCCGACCCAGTGGTGGGTCGGCGAGCTCGAGGCGGTCCCCGTCGGGCTGCTCGTCGGCGACCAGTCGCGAACCGACGAGGGCGCCGGGTACGTACCCACGCTCGGGGTGCTGCCGCCGTTCCGTGGGCGGGGTGTGGCGCGGGCGCTGCTTCAGACGGCTTTCGAGGAGTTCCGGCGTCGGGGTCTCACCGCGGCGATGCTCGGTGTCGACAGCGAGAACACGACTGGAGCGACCGCGCTGTACGAGTCTGTCGGGATGAGGCCCACGATGGCCATCAACTTCTACGAGACCGTCGTCAGCGGGCGTTGACGCCGACGAACTCGTCCAGGAAGGCGTCCACGAGGGCGTAGCAACGAGCCCGCGAGGTCTTGCACTGCTCGTCGGTCTCACTGAGCATGGCCGCGAGGTCGACCCCGGCCCGCTCGGCCTGGTCACGCGAGCCAGCACCCCATCGGCGGACGATCTCCGGTGACACCTCAGGGTGGAACTGCCACGCCAGCATGCGGCCGATCCGGAACGCCTGAGGACCAGCGAGTGTCCAAGCCAGCACCTTGGCGCCCGGCGGAGGGGTGAACGCATCGATGTGGAACTCGAACCACGGTCCGGGCGGAGCCAGGTTCTCGTCCTCGGTATCGAGGGTGAACCAGCCGATCTCGGTGCGCTGGGCGGGGTGGACAGCGCCTCCGAGCGCGTGGGCGAGCAGCTGCGCCCCGTAGCAGATCCCGAGCACGGGCAGGTCGCGGACTCCGGCTTCGCGGACCAGGGCGCTCTCGCGCTCGACCTCATCGGCCAGGTGCTCCCAGTACGTCGACCAGTCCGAGCCGAGCATCACGACGAGGTCGAAACCGTCGAGTGTGGAGGGCAGGCCGCCGGGGCTGTCCCGGTACCCGATGACCAGCTCGACGTCGCGCCCGCGGAGGCGCTCGCCGACGTAGCCGGCGTCGTCGTCCCCTGTGTTGGCTATGACCAGTGCGCGCATGGACGGAAGGCTACGCGGGATCGGGCATGCGCAGCAGCAGCTTGCCGACGTTCTCGCCGTCCTCCATCACCTGGTGGGCCGTTGCGGCCTCCTCTGCAGGAATCACCCGGTCGACGACGGCGCGAACACTGCCGCGCTCGAGCATCGGCCAGACGTGGGCCTCGACGTCGGCGACGATGAGCGCCTTCTCGTGCGTGGGTCGTGCCCGCAGCGTGGTGCCGTGGACTGAGGCTCGCCGCGCCAGGAGCCGCCCGAGGTCGAGCTCGGCCTTGGTGCCGCCCTGCAGCCCGATCACGACCAGCCTCCCTCCAGCTGCGAGCGCTCGCAGGTTGCGGTCGAGGTAGGCAGCCCCGACGACGTCGAGGATCACGTCGACGCCGTGGCCGCCGGTCGCGGCACGAGCCGCCTCGACGAAGTCGGAGTCGCGGTAGTTGATGGCGTGTTCAGCGCCCAGTCCCAGGGCGACGGTGGCCTTACGGGTCGAGCCGACCGTCACCAGGACGCGCAGTCCCAGCTCGCGGGCGACCTGGACCGCGAAGGTGCCGATGCCGGAGCCGCCGCCGTGGACGAGCAATGTCTCGCCCGCCTGCACCCGCGCGACGGACACGAGGTTGGACCAGACCGTGCACGCGACCTCCGGCAGCGCTGCTGCGGTCACGAGATCGACGCCTCTGGGCACCGGAAGAAGCTGCCCGCCGGGGACGGCGACGAGCTCGGCGTAGCCTCCGCCGGCCAGGAGTGCGGCCACCTGGTCTCCCGGCGTCCACCGCGTCACGGCTGCGCCGACGGCAACGACTGTGCCCGAGACCTCCAGACCCAACACGGCTGACGCCCCCGCAGGTGGTGGGTAGTGGCCCCGACGCTGCAGCAGGTCGGCACGGTTCACCCCAGCCGCGGCGACCTGCACCAGCACCTCGTCGTCGGAGTAGCCGGGGTCGGCGACCTCGCGCCACTGCAGCTGCTCGGGACCCCCTGGCTCGGCAACGACGACGGCACGCATGGCCAGACCCTAGGCCGTCGCTGCGCCGAACGGCGTCGTGAGACGGTACTCGTCAACGGGTCCGGGTTCGGTCCGGCGATCGTGCGTGCAAGGAGGTGACATGGCCCGTTCGGTGCGGATCGCCAACTGCAGCGGGTTCTACGGGGACCGTCTGGCTGCCGCTCGTGAGGTCGTGTCCGCGGGACCGCTCGACGTGCTCACCGGCGACTGGCTGGCCGAGCTCACCCTGCTGATCCTGGCGCGGGCTCGACTCAAACGAGGTCCCGGCAGTGGGTACGCCCGAACCTTCCTCGACCAGATGGACGACGTCTTGGGCCAGTGCCTGCGCCGCGGCATCAAGGTCGTGTCCAACGCCGGTGGCGTCGACCCCGCCGGCCTGGCCCGAGCCCTTCAGGAGCTCGCCGTCCGTCGTGGACTGCGACCGCGGATCGCCTACGTGCTGGGTGACGACCTCGTGCCGCGGATCGACGACCTGTCCGCCTCCGGGGAGTCGTGGCTGAACCTGGACACCGGCGAACGGTTCAGCGAGGTGGGTGTGCCCCCCTTGACCGCCAACGCGTACCTGGGTGCCTTCGGCATCAAGGCGGCGCTGGACGCCGGTGCTGACGTCGTCATCACCGGGCGCGTCACCGACGCGTCGCTGGTCGTCGGGCCCGGCGCGTGGTTCCACGGCTGGTCGCCCGACGACCTCGACGTCCTGGCCGGCGCGACCGTGGCCGGTCACCTCGTGGAGTGCGGGACCCAGGTCACCGGCGGGAACTTCGCCTTCTTCGACCGGGTGCCGGGTCTGGGCCACGTCGGGTTCCCGGTCGCCGAGCTCGCCGACGACGGAAGCTCGGTGATCACCAAGCAGCCAGGGTCTGGGGGCGTGGTCGACCTGGACACCGTCACCGCCCAGCTGCTCTACGAGATCGACTCCCCGCGCTACCTGGGGCCCGACGTCGTCAGCCGCTTCGACTCGGTACGGCTGGCCTCGGACGGCGCCGACCGCGTCGCCGTGAGCGGAACAGTGGGAGAACCACCTCCGGACCGGCTGAAGGTCGCCCTCAACTACTTGGGTGGGTTCCGCAACACAGTCACGTTCGTGCTCACCGGAGCCGACGTCGACCTCAAGGCCCAGATCGTGGTCGACCAGCTGTTCGACGGGATCGACGGCGGTCGCGAGGCCTTCGACGAGGTCGACGTGCAGCTGCACCGTCACACCGACCTCGGTCCGGACGCCGGTCCGTCGGCGGTCCCGGTCGGACCGGCCTCCTTGTGGCAGGCCCAGGCCGAGCTCCGGGTGACGGTCAAGAGCCGCGACCCCAACGCGGTCGGGCGGCCGTTCACGGCCAAGGCCGTCGAGCTCACGTTGGCGTCGGTCCCCGGGCTGTTCCTTCCGGGGCCGCCGCCGGAAGCCTCCCCGTTCGGGGTCTACTGGCCGACGACCGTGGCGGCCTCGGCCGTCGAGCAGACCGTCCTGCTGGTCGAGCCGGTCCTGGACACGGGCAGCGCCGAGGAGGCCGTCGAGGTGGCCCGAGTCGCCTCGGGCTTCACCGGTTCACCGGGCACGACCTCCACCGTCCCCTCCGAGCCACCAGGGCACCCACCGGTTACGTTCGGCGAGTCCGTCCCCACCCGGCTGGGGGTCCTGGTCGGAGCGCGGTCGGGCGACAAGGGCGGGAACGCCAACATCGGGGTCTGGGTGCGAAACGACCACCCCGACCGCGATCGGGTCTACGCGTGGCTGTGCGCCGAGCTCACGCCCAAGCGCCTGGTCGAGCTCATGCCTGAGGCTGCCGGCCTGGTCGTCGACCGCTTCGAGCTGCCCAACGTCGCAGCTGTCAACTTCGTCATCCGCGGGATGCTGGGTCGTGGCGTGGCGGAGAACACCGCACTCGACCCTCAGGGCAAGGGTCTGAGCGAGTACCTGCGGGCCGTAGTCGTCGACATCCCGACCGTGCTCGTGCCCAGCGAAGAGGAGCTGCCATGACCGTTCGGATCAGCCACGACGACGACGTTGCGACCTTGACGTTGAACCGGCCGGAACGACGCAACGCCCTCGACCTGGCCACGGTGCTGGCGCTGCAGGCGGCCCTCGATGAGCTGGCCGCCGACACCGGGGTCCGAGTCGTTGTGGTGACCGGCGCCGGCAGTGCGTTCTGCTCCGGGGCGGATCTCGATGCCGCGTCCGATGGCGGCGACGAGTCGTTCGCCGGTGATGCTGCAGGTGCTTTCGCCGACGTCCTCTCGGCGATGGTGGATCACCCGAAACCGATCATCGCGCGCGTGCAGGGTCCTGTCGCCGGGGGCGGCAACGGCCTTGTGGCTGCCTGTGACCTCGCGGTGGCGACCGACTCTGCCTGGTTCGCCTTCACCGAGGTGCGGCTCGGTGTCGTCCCCGCTGTCATCGCCCCCTACGTCCTGCGCAAGGTCACGCCGTCTGCTGCCTCGGAGCTGATGCTGACCGGCGACCGGGTCAGTGCCGAGATGGCACGAGAGGCCGGCCTGGTGCAGCGCGTCGTGCGCGGCGAGTCGTTGGACGCGACCGTGCAGGGCTGGGTCTCGCAGCTGCGGCGTGGGGGCCCGCAGGCGCTGGCGGTCACCAAGCGTGTGCTGACCCGGGTGCCGACGCTGAGCCGCGACGAGGCCCGTTCGTGGACGACCGTCGTGTCTGCTGCCGCGTTCCGCTCCGACGAGGCCCAGGAGGGGTTCGCGGCCTACGCCGACCGCATTGACCCCTCGTGGGTCAGGCGGGGTCGGACGACGCCCTGACCTCAGGGCCGCCCTGGGGAAGGTCGGCGGGTGTGTCGACGTCGAGCAGGGTGGCTTCCTGCGTCGCCCTCACGCGAACGACCTCGCCCTGGTCGTAGAGCCGCATCACGGCCAGACCCTGCACGTCACCGAGCTCGCGGAGCCGGCGAGTCAGAACGTCGCACGGCCACAGCGCCGTCAGGGGCTGGAGGCGGTCGTGACGGTCGACCATGGCGCGGACCGGGTCGGTAGCCCCCGAGGTGCTCGGGACGCTCGGGTTGTTCGAGCCTGCGAGGACGTCGACGAGCTGGTTGACCGCCGTCGCGGCCCGGGGCATGTCGCCGGCGAGCAGCAGCACGTACCGGCTGCGGATCAGGGGCAGCCCGGCCGCGATGCCGGCAAGGGGACCGCCACCAGGCGGCTCCTCCTGGGCCCAGACCACGGTTCGCTCGGTCGCCCGCCGCGGCCCGACCACGACCACGGTTCGCGCCCCGGTGACGGCGTCCAGCGCACGGTCGAGCAGCGGGCGTCCGTCGATGTCGTGGGCGAGCTTGTCCGACCCGAAGCGGCGTGCACCACCACCCGCGAGGACGATCGCATCGAACTCGATCACCCGGATCTGCCCCCTCATGGGCCGGTGCCTACCGTGTGGTGTGACTGTAGGCCGGTGACGGCCTCGACACGACACCGGAGGATCCTCGAGCGTGGCTGACCCAGCGTTCGTCGTGCGTCGGCGCAGGTACGACGATGCGCAGGTGCACGCCCTCATCGAGGAGCTGCAGGCGGAGTACGTCATTCGGTACGGGGGCCGCGACGAGACTCCGGTGGATCCCGACGAGTTCGCGCCGCCGTCCGGGTCGTTCCTCGTCGCCTATCGCGACGGCGAGCCGGTCGGCTGCGGTGGTCTTCGTCGCCACGACGACGAGCAGGTCGAAGGCAAACGGATGTTCGTGAGATCTCCGTTCCGCGGACAGGGTCTGTCTCGGCTGCTGCTCGCCTCGCTGGAGGACGAGGCGCGAGAGCTCGGCTACCGCCGGGTTCTCATGGAGTCGGGGACCAAGCAGCCCGAGGCGATGGCGCTGTACGAGTCGAGCGGCTACCAGCCGATCCCGGGGTTCGGCTTCTACCGCGACGAGCCGGCCAACCGCTGCTACGCCAAGGACCTGTGACGCCCCACTTCATCCGGTCGGTTGGAGCCGGTCCGCCAGCGCCTGCGCCTCGGCGGCGGTGAAGCCGCCCACGATCTGGGCCATGCCGCTGGTGATCTCTTCCTGGACTTCTGGCGCTGAGACGACGGTTCGGTCGACCACGATGGCCAGCTGGTTCCGTGGCGGACCTTTGCGCACAAGCGCCGCGGTGAGGGCGGCGAAGACGGTGGTGCCCGAGTCGTCGAACTGGATCTGCACCACGTCCGACGTGGATCCCGCGACCACCACAGCCTCAGCGGTGGAGACGCTCGCCGCGTCGATCGCGGTCGGCCCCAGCCGGTACATGCCTCCCTGCTCGTCGCAGAACTGACCCGGCTCGTCTGCGGCGACCGTCTTTGACCGACAGTCCGTGGCTTGGGTCGACAGCGAGAGGCACAGCCCGAGCACGACGAGGGCGGCGTACGGCAGAATGCGGTGACCCGGGAGGGTTGGCAGAGCGGCCGAATGCACCCGCCTTGAAAGCGGGAGATGCGCAAGCATCCGGGGGTTCAAATCCCTCACCCTCCGCGTACCACCCGACCGCCCTTGACCACGACCCGCACGTCGTCGGCGAACACGGCCAGGTTCCCGAGGTCGTGACCACCAACGGCGACGAGGTCGGCGTACCGGCCCGGCTCGAGCGAGCCCACGAGGTCGTCGTCCATGCACTCGGCAGCCCACAGGGTTGCCGATCGCAGCGCGTTGACGGGTGACAGACCCAGCCGCACCATGACGGCCAGCTGCTTGGCGTTCATGCCGTGGGGGTAGACGCCGGAGTCGGTGCCGAACCCGATCCGGACTCCGAGCTCTACGGCTCGGGAGAACGCGGCTCGCTGGGTCTCGGTGCTGTCGGTGTTCTTCTGCAGCGTGGCCTCGGGCCAGCCGTCACGGCGTCCGGTCTCGTCGATCCAGTCGCCGCACCAGACGTCGGCGACCAGGTAGGTGCCCGCCTCGGCCATTAGCTGCAGAGACTCCTCGTCGGCGAACGAGCCGTGCTCGATCGAGCGGACGCCGGCGCGAACGGCGCGCTTGATCCCTTCCGCACCGTGGGCGTGCGTGGCAACGAAGGTTCCGTAGAGCGCGGCCTCCTCGACCGCGGCCCGGAACTCGGCCTCGGAGAACTCGGGGGCGCCTGGAGTCGTGCCCGGAGCGAGCACGGCCCCGGTCCCGATCACCTTGATGAAGTCGGCTCCACCGCCGAGCAGCAGACGGACGTTGCGCCGCACCTCGTCGGGCGAGTTGCTCACCCCGTACCGAAGCGATCGGGGGAGGTCGATGTCGTGGGCGAAGCCGGTGACTCCGCCACCCCCGCCGTCGGTCGTGATGTAGGCACCGGCGCAGCGCATGCGAGGTCCCTCGAACCACCCCGCTTCGATCCCGCGCTTGAGCGCAACGTCGGCGAAGGCCCGGAACGTGCCGACGTCACGCACCGAGGTGAATCCGGCCCGCAACGTGTCGCGGGCATGCTTGACGCCGATCAACGCCTCGTCGGCCTCGCTCTTGGTGAGGATCTCCGCGTAGGAGCCACCCTCGATGACGCCCACCAGGTGGCTGTGCAGGTCGACCAGGCCGGGTGCCACCAGGCAGTCGCTCAGGTCGAGGACGTGCGCGCCCTCAGGCATTGCTGGCGTCCCTTGCTCGACCGCCGCCACGCGGTCACCCTCGAGAACGAGGGTGACGTCGTCGAGAACCGTTCCCTTCCGGACGTCGACGAACCGGCCGCACCGTACTGCGTCGACCTGCCGGACGGACTCGGCCGTGTCATGCGTCATGCGCGCAACCTACCCGTCGCGCAGCAGCTGGAAGCCCTGGTCGAGGCTGATGCGTGGCGTCCACTGCAGTGCTTCGCGGGTGCGGCGCTGGTCGAACCAGTGGGCGGTTGACAGCTGCTCAGCCAGGAAGCGGGTCATCGGAGGCTCGTCGTCGTGCCTTGTCGTCGTCCAGAGCGACTCGATCACCGCACCCGCTCCCAGTGCCACCGCCTTCGGCACCGACCGTGTGGGGACCGGCGCCCCGTACGCCTGGCAGATCCGGCCGAGCAGCTCGGCCACCGTACGTGGCTGACCGTTGGTGACGACGAACGCTTCGCCGTGGATGTCAGGGGCGTGGTCGAGAGCTGCCACCATCGCGTCGACTGCGTTGTCGACGTAGGTGCTGTCGATGAGCGCCGTTCCACCGTTGATCAGGACGAGCCGTCCAGTGCGTGCCCGCGCGACAATGCGTTCGACGAGCTGGGTGTCCCCAGGTCCCCAGACGAGGTGAGGGCGTACCGCAACGACGGCGAAGCCAGGTACATCGGCCTGCAGCGCGACCTGCTCGGCCAGGGCCTTGCTTCGGGCGTAGTGGCCGCGGGCGCGGCCGGGGTCGGCCGGATCCGCGCCAGCACCGACGAGCGCCGCACCGCCGTGCGCGACCGACGGCGACGAGACCTGGACGAAGCGGGTCACCCCGGCGGCGCGTGCCGCGGCCACCAGCGCGTTCGTGCCACCGACGTTGGTTCGCTCGAACTCCTCCCAAGGGCCGGTGACGGAGACCCGGGCGGCCAGGTGCACCACGGCGTCCTGGCCCTGGCTCGCCGACGCGACAACCTGGGCGTCGGCGACGTCCCCGAGCACCTCACGAAGACCCAGCGTCGAAGGACGTCGCTGCAGGACGGTCACGGCGTCGCCGCGTGCGGCCAGGGCTCTTGCGACACCCGCACCGAGCATCCCGCTCGCACCGGTGACGAGAACCCTCACAGCCGACCCACCCTGTCACCGGCCAGTACCCGGGTGGCCCACCGAGCCACCCGGGTCCGGTCGATCTTGGAGTTGTGCCGGATGTCGACCGGCAGCTTCCTGGCGACCAAGACCGCGGCAATGTCGACCGCGTCCGCCCGCTCACGCACGAGGTCGGTCAGCGACGAGGAAGCCAGCACACCCGATGACGTCCCATGGGTCGGCTCGACCACGACGACAACCTGCTGGCAGCCCACGGGTCCGACGCCGACGACAGCTGCCAGCCCGACCTCGTCGAGCTGCTCGATCTGCTGCTCGACGCCCACCGGCGTGACGACCCCTTCGGCTGTCACGACGATGTGTGCCAGGCGGCCCTCGACCCACAACCGGCCGTCGGCATCGAGATGTCCGACGTCGCCCGTGCGGTGCCAACCCGGCCGCTGCTCGCTGGACTCCTGGGTCGACCACAGCTGGTCGTAGTGGTCCTTGACGTGCGCAGCCCGGACGACGATCTCGCCGGTGACGTCGGCCTTCATGGTCAGCCCACCGTCGGCGGTGCCGGTCGCCGACAGGGCGCTGATGGTGACGTCGACTCCTCGCAGCGGATGTCCGACGCAGACCCCGAGCCCGGCGCCGACGCTGTCGAGCTCGGCCAGGGTGATGTCCGCGACCGGGAGGGCCTCGGTCATGCCGTACGGGGTGTGCGCCTCGCAGCCACCCAGCAGCTGCGACGCCGCCCGCAACGTGGCCGGGGGAACGGGCGCGCCTGCCGACAACAGGGCCCGGACCGAGCTCAGGGACTTCCGCTGCGAGTCGGTCAGCGATTCCGCTGTGTCGACGACGTTGCGCAGAGCCGCCGGCGACGCGAAGACGATGCTCGCGTCGACGGCCGAGACCGACTCCGCGAGTGCACCCGCGGTCAGCGTTCCCGGGGCGGTGACGTCCATGTCGGGAACTGCTGTCGTGATCCCCAGAGCAGGCCCGTACAGGGCGAAGGGCGCGAAGGCAGCCACCAGGCGGTCGCTGCTGGTGATCGAGAACATGGCGGTGACTGCGTCGCGCTGGGCCTCCAGCTGTCGGTGGCGGTAGACCACACCCTTCGCGGGCCCCGTCGCACCGGACGTGAACAGAACCGCAGCCTGGGCCTCCGCCGCTGGTGGTTCGGGGAGAGTAAGACCCCGACCCTCCTTCGCGACCTCGGTCAGATGCGCGACCGGACGGGTCAGGGCGCGGCCGGCCGGCGTGACCGGGCCGACTGAGAGGTACTGGCCCGGGAGGCGCATCGCCCTCGCCGCCACCAGACCTCGCTCGACGGCGACCACGTGGCGCACCTTCGCACCGGTCAGTGCGCGCCGCAGACCGGTGAGCCCGAGCCCGGCGTCGGCAACGACGACGACGGCGCCGATCCGCCAGCAGGCGTAGAGCACGGCGGTCAGGTCCGCACCGGGCGGGACGAGGAGGGCGACCCGGTCACCGGGCTCGACGCCACGGGCAGCCAGTCCGGCACCGAGGTCGGCGACCCGGGCGCTCAGCTGGTGCCATGAGACGACGCGGGCGGCGTCGCCCCCCTCGACCACCGCGGGAGCCTGGTCGTCGCTGCGCCGGTCGAGCTCGGACCACAAGGGACGGCGCACCGGTGCCTCCCGAGGAGGGGCCTCCACCGGGCCCTCGGGGTCGAACGCGTTTGCCCCGGCTCGACCGTCGTGCGCAGCGCGGGCTTCGGCGTCAGGTGACAGCCCGTCGACGAACTGCGCGACGGCATCGGCGACCGCGGCGTCCTCGACCACGAGATGACCGGCCGACGGGAACCGGTGCACGTGTGCGTGGGGCATCCGGTGCTCGAGGTCGCGCAGGTACCGGTCGGAGAAGACGGGGTCGCGCGGGCCCCACAGCAGGAGCGTCGGCACCGAGGCCAGTTCGGGGAGCCGTTCTTGGATCGAGGCCAACGCCTCGAAGCTCGGGTCGTTCGGGGTGAGGGGGATGTCGTCGACGAAGTCGCCGACGGCCTGACGCCGGGCCGGGCCCGCGTAGGGCGCCGCGAACGCACGTCGGACGTCGGCGTCCAGTGGCGGGTGAGCCAGACGCAGCGTGCCGCGGACGAAAGCGGGGGTCCGCACGGTCGACGTCCGCAGCACGCCGGGGGTGCGCGCAGCCGCGATCAGAGTGGGAAGCGGGGCGCCGTCGGGCTGCGCCACGGCCGTGTTCGTGAGAACGATGCCGACGAGCTGGTCGGGGTGGTCCAGCGCCCAGCCCAGCGAGATCGAGCCACCCCAGTCGTGCCCCACCGTGACGACCGGGCCGTCGAGGGCGAGGGCGCCGGTGACTGCTGACAGCTCTGCGACGCGGTCGGCCAGCCGGTGGAAGTCACCGGTCCGCTCGGAGTACCCCATACCCAGGTGGTCGACAGCAACGACCCGCCACCGAGCGCCCAGCGTCGCGGCCACGGACCGCCACAGGTACGACCACGTCGGGTTGCCGTGCACGCACAGCAGCGTGCCGACCGGGTTCAGCGGCGCCGTGTCGAGCACGTGCCACGTGCGACGACGCCCCTCGCGGTCGTTGGCCTGGACCAGGCGCGACCAGGACGGGTCGAGCCCGGGCAGTCCTCGGGGGGGCAGAGACGCCGGCGCGGTGGGGCCGGGCATCACCAGGTGATCTCGCAGAACGCGGTGTTGAGACCGGAGCCGATTCCCATGCACAGCACCCGGTCGCCTCGGTTCAACGACTCGACCTCGCGAGCCAGGGTGAACGGTACGGACGCCGGACCGATGTTGCCGAACGTCGGGAACGTCAGCGGGACCTTGGCGGTGTCGATGCCCAGCCGCTGGCACAAGGCGGACGTGTGCACCGACGACACCTGGTGCAGCACGTAGCAGTCCATGTCCTGCCATTCGTTGTCGAGCAACGCCTCTTTCCAGGCCGCCTCGGCGAGCTCGAGGCCGGCGTCCAACAGGCCCTTGGTGTCGGTGCGCATCGAATCGTTGTCCCCGATGCACAGGGTGTGGTGCTCGGTGGCTGCCCGGGAGATGCCACCGACCAGGCGGTGGGCCTCCGGGTGCTTGTCGATGCGACCGAGCACCATGGCCGCGCCACCGGACCCCAGCGTCAAGCTGGCGAACTCGTTCATCACGTCCTCGGTCGACGCGTCGGGCTGGCTGAGTCGGCGAAGAGTGCGCTCCTGCACGGGGCGGGCGTCTTCACCGTCGACGACGAGCGCGTAGTCGATGTGCCCGGCATCGATCATCGTGGCCGCCAGGTGCATGCCGTTGACGAAGCCGAGGCAGGCGTTGGCTAGGTCGAAGTTGGTGCACGACGTGGGCATGCCCAGCCGGTGGTGGATCTCCACGGCCGTGGACGGCTCGAGGTGCTCGCGCGAGACCGACGAGTTGATCATCAGGCCGATCCGGTCCCGATCGACGCCTGAGGTCTCGATCGCCGACTCGGCGGCCTCGACCGCACCGTCGGAGAACCGGGTGCCATCGGCCCACCATCGACGCTCATAGATCCCCGCGAGCCCTTCGAGGAGGCCGGTGCGCATGCCGACTCGGTCGAAGGTCGGGCCGAGGATCTCGTCGAAGGACGCTGAGGTGACCACGTGGGGAGGTTCGGCAGCCGTCACCGACAGGATCGCGGTGTTCGTGTGCCGGTAGGCGGAATTGCCGTCCATCGGTTCCTCTCGGGCAGACAACCGCACGAGTGTCGCACGCGCACTGCCTGCTCTCCCAACGGTGGTGGTCGAAGACGTCGGCCGGTGGCTACAGGTCGACGACCAGGCCGACCCCGCCGCGGCGGGGGTCTCCCTTGGCGCTGACCCGCCCGGTCGGGTCGACAGCCACAGCCTGGACGCCACCGAAGTACAGGTCGCGCTGGCCCCACCGGTTCACCGGGGCCCACTGGGCGATCGCCTCGACGGCCGCGTCGGTCCAGCCCGGCTCGGCCTGGACCTGGCGGCCGTCCCAGTGCAGCCGGGGGGCCTCCACAGCCGCGTCGACATCGAGGCCGTGGTCGACGAGGTGCACGACGACCTGCAGGAGAGCGCTTCGGATGCGCTGACTGCCGCCGCTGCCCAGCGCCACGACCGAGCCGTCAGGGCGCTCGACGATGGTCGGCGACATCATCGAGCCGATCCGCGTGCCCGCCGGGACGGCGTGGAACCCGTCCGGGTGCAGGTCGTCCTCACCCAGGACGTTGTTCAGCTGGACCCCGGTGCCGGGCGCGAAGACCCCGGAGCAGGATCCGTTCGAGGTGGTCATCGAGACCATGAGCCCCTCGGAGTCGACGACGCTCACGTGCGTGGTGCCCCGGGTCGACTGCGGGGCCTGGCTGACTGCCTTCCGACGGTCGGTCGCGACGATCAGTGCCTCCACGAGACGGCGGGTGTCGGAGTTGGACGCCGTCACCCCGGGGCCCTGACTCAGCTCGGCCAGCGCGCCGGTCAGGATCGACCCGCCGAACGACGGCGGCGGGTTCGTGGCGATCCTGGCCTTGCGGTAGGTCATCGTCAGCGGGGTGCGGCTGACGGGCCGGTAGCCGGCGAGGTCGGCTGAGGTGAGCAGACCGTTGTGCTCGGCCATCGCCGCGACAAGGGGATCGGCGACCGACGCCGAGGCGACCCCGGAGATCGTGCCGTCGGCCAGCTGGTCCAGCAGATCGGCCAGGGCGCGGTTGTGGAGGCGGGCGCCGGCTGCGACCACGAACCCGTCGGGGGCGAACAGCTCGCGTCCGGTCTGGGTCAAGGTCACGATGCCGGTGAGCAGCCCGAGCACCTGGGCCTGGTGGGCGGCCAGCTCGACGCCGTCTCGGGCATAGGACACCGCTGGCGCGACGACGTCGGCGAGAGGCAGCCTGCCGTGTCGGCGGTGGGCGGTGAGGTAGCCGTCCAGGCAGCCGGGAACGGCGACCGAGCCCCACCCCGCGTGGAACACCTGCTCGGCGCCGGCGAACGTGACGAGGACGGGCGTGAAGTGGGGGGTCCGGCCGGGTTCGAGGCCGTGGCCGGGCGCGTCCACGAAGAAGTCGAGAGCCTGGTGCTCGCCGTCCGAGGCCCGAAGGAGCAGGAACCCCCCGCCGCCAAGGCTGGTGAGCCCGGGTTCGGCGACCGCCCCCGCAAAGCCGGCCGCCAGCGCCGCATCCACGGCGTTTCCCCCCCGACGCAGGACGGCCACTGCGGCGGCGGCGCTGGCCTCGCTGCCTGCCGCAACCCCTGCCTGAGCCGCCATGGCCGGTCAGGCTACGCGGCGGCTTCGGCCGCAGGCGGCTCGGCCTGAGGGTCTGGCGTAGCCCACCCGATCCGTCCGGAATCCTTCTGGGTTCCATCTGGGGGCCCTCCGGCGCCCATCTGGACTAGCCCAGACGGATCAAGTTGCCCCCGTTGGCTGCCGATTTCAGGGGAGGTTCGGCTTGGGGGTCCGCACCGACGCAGGGGCGGCCGGTATCCGGATGGTCGTCCGAGGTTTCCTCGGGACTGACGACGAAGGGCTGGGATGGACAACCCGCAGCCGTTGGCACGCACGGGCGCGGTGGCCGCATGGGTCAACGCCGGCCTCGGGCTGGGCCTGACGCTGCTCTTCCTGGCCACCCAGCCCAAGGTGCTGCACGTCTTCGTCCCGGCGCTCGTCTGGTGCGCGCTGGGGTTCGGGTTCGCTGCTCTGGTGACCGCCCTGTACCGCAGGACCCGCGCGCTCGACCTGCAGACGGTCGACCGGCGAATCCCTCTGGTGCTCATCACCGCCCAGATGGTGTGGGTCGCTGGGCTGGTCGCACTCACCGGCGGGATGAGCAGCGTCACCTGGGTGCTGATGGTGACCGTGGCGGTGTTCGTCGTCGACACCGTCGACCGGGCCGGCCTGGTCAACTTCGTGCTGCTGGCCGACGGGCTGCTGGTCGCCTCCGCGGCCGCCGCCGGGACCTTGAACCTTCAGACGTTGCCGGCCCTCGTGGCCGCGTGCTCGGTGCTTCCGCTGGCTGTGGCCTTCGACGAGATGCTCAAGGGCCGGATCACCCAGGACCACCACGACCGTCTCGAGCGACGCGTCGAGGAGCTCTCGGTCTCGCTGGGCCAGGCGGCCGACGGTGACCTCGCCGTCCACATCACCATGCCGGAGGACGACACGGCCCTGCGCTCCCTGGCGGTCAACATCGACGAGACGCTGGTGTCTCTTCGGATGCTGGTGGACCGGGTCCGGGACGGCGGCGAGCGAATCTCGGTGAGTGCCTCACACCTGCTGGTCGCTGCTCGGGACCAGGCGTCGGCGTCCACCAAACAGTCAGGGGCGGTCGTGGAGTCCACGAGCACCCTGGAGCAGCTGGCCCAGATGGCCGACACGATCGCGTCGACCAGTGGCGAGGTCGTCGAGCACGCGGCGATGACCTACCGGTTCGCCGAGGAGGGCCAAGAGGCCATCACCAACGCGGTGTCGGCGATCGATGCCATCGCCAGGCGGTCGCGCCTGGTGGCCGAGCGCACGGCGGCCCTGGCCGACAAGTCGGGCGAGATCGGCCGAATCCTCGACGTGATCGACGAGCTCGGCAACCAGACCAACCTGCTGGCCCTCAACGCTGCCATCGAGGCAGCCCGAGCCGGTGAGCACGGCAGGGGCTTTGCCGTGGTCGCCGCCGAGGTGCGCAAGCTGGCAGAACGCGCTCAGGAGTCGACCAAGCAGATCCAGGGGATCGTCACGGAGATCCAGGCCGAGATGCGGGCCACGACGACGGCGACCGCCGAAGGTGCCGAGGAGGTGCTCAACGGAGTGGCCCTGGCCCGCGACGTCGTGACAGTTCTCGAGCGGATCTCCGACATGGCCGACGAGACCACCACAGCCGCTCGTGAGATCTCCCTTGCCAGTCAACAGCAGCGGACGGCCTCCTCCGACGTCGTCGCGGCCATGAGCGAGGTGGCCGAGGTCAGCGAGGCAGCAGCATCCGGGTCGCGCGAGGCGGCCGCGGCAGCAGCCTCCCTCACGGGTCTGGCCGACGATCTGCGTGAGTCCATTTCCCGCTTCCGCGTCTGAGCGGTTCAATGTCGGGGTGAGCAGACCCCAACGGATCACCTTGATCGTTCTGGCTGCGATGTTCTACGCCCTGGCGGTGGCGACCTTCGTGGCCCATGGGCCGTGGTACATCCCGCTGTTGTGGATCATCTCGGGCACCGTCCTGCTGGCCGGTGTCCGCAAGGCCGGAGGTCTGCGCCTCGGGCGTCGGGCGCGAGCACGCGACGAAACTGCTGGGTCTCGACCGGCCAAACGGGCGAGGCGCTCCGGCAACCCCGCCGTCCGGGCGGGTGTCGAGCCGCCGAAGGAAACGTGAGCCCTGGCACCCTTCGCGGCGACGTCCGCACGTGGGGCTACATCGGGGTCAACAGCTTCGGCGGTCCGGCGGGCCAGATCGCGGTTCTGCACCGCGTGGTCGTCGACGAGAAGCAGTGGGTCGACGAGAAGCGGTTCCTTCACGCACTGAACTTCTGCATGCTCCTGCCAGGTCCGGAGGCCATGCAGCTGGCGACGTACCTGGGGTGGCTTCGCCGCGGGGTGGGCGGTGGACTGCTGGCAGGCGGCCTGTTCGTGCTCCCCGGCGCACTGGTCATGCTCCTCATCGCTGCGGCCTACGCCTTGTACGGGGACGTCAACTGGATCTCCGGCCTGCTGTTCGGCGTCCAGACGGCCGTCATCGCGATCATTGCGCAAGCCGTTGTGCGGATCGGTCGTCGGGCGCTGAAGACCCGGACGAGCGTCGCACTCGCGGTCGCCTCCTTCACGGGCGTCTTCGTCTTCGGGCTGCACTTCCCGGTCATCGTCGCGGTGGCCCTCGCGATCGGCTGGGTCGTCGGACGGATGCGGCCGTCGGCGCTGGACGTGCGCGTGGCCGACGACGCCACGTCGGACCAGGTCGGGCCGACAGTCGTCCGGCAGACGCGCATCGTGGCGACCGTCGTGCTCGTGGTCTGGGCCGCCTCGATCGCTTCACTTGTCGTCCTGCTGGGGCGCGACAACGTCTTCGCCCAGGAAGCCGTGGTCTTCGCCCAGGCGGCGATCTTCAGCTTCGGTGGTGCCTACGCCGTGCTGGGGTTCGTGACCCAGCAAGCCGTGGTGAACTACGGGTGGCTGAGCACCGGCGACATGGTGACCGGGCTCGGCCTTGCCGAGACGACGCCCGGCCCCTTGATCCTGGTGTGCCAGTTCGTGGGCTTCCTCGCCGCGTACCAAGCGGCCCCAGTCGGCGTTGCGCCGCTGCTCGCGGGGGTCCTCGGCGCACTGGTCACGGTTTGGGTGCTGTTCTTGCCGTCGTTCGTCCTGGTGTTCGCTGGAGCGCCTCACATAGAGAGCCTCAGGCACGACGTCCGGATCGCCGGGTCGTTGGCGGCGGTCACGGCGGCCGTCGTCGGCGTGATCGCCGACCTCGGACTGTGGTTCGCCGTCAATGTGCTGTTCGACGAGGTCGACCAGACGCGATCAGGGGTCATCGCCATCCCCTGGCCGGCCTGGGGCAGCCTCGACCTGTGGGCAGCAGCGCTGGCCGCTCTGGCTGCCGTCTTGGTGTTCTGGCGCAGGATGGGGATCCTCCCGGTGCTCGGTGTCTGCGCGGGACTGGGGATGCTCCTGTCGGTGACCGGGGTCCACGCGGCCTGATCGAGTTGGCCAACGGGGTGACGCGGGAGGGGTTGGGTTCCTACCATCGGGGGGTGGTGACCGACCTGGAGTTCGCCGCGGCCAAACAGCGACTGTGCGACCAGTACGACCGGTTGCCACGAGACGCTGGGGTTCGGCTGTCCAAACCCACCTCCAACCTCTTTCGAATGCGTCCGCCGGCCGAGGAACCCGGCCTCGATGTGTCGGCCTTCGACGGAGTCCTGCGCGTCGACGTGCGCGAGCGGACCGCCGACGTGCTCGGCATGACCACGTACGAGCACCTGGTCGACGAGACGCTGCGGTACGGGTTGGTCCCGTTGGTGGTGCCCGAGCTGAAGACCATCACCCTGGGCGGGGCAGTCACGGGCCTGGGAATCGAGTCAGCCTCGTTCCGCAACGGCTGCCCGCACGAGTCCGTGCTCGAGATGGAGGTCCTCACCGGCGACGGACGCATCCTCACCGTCGCACCCGACGGAGAGCACGCGGGGTTGTTCGCTGGCTTCCCCAACTCCTACGGCACTTTGGGCTACGCCCTGAGGCTGACGATCGAGCTCGAGCCCGTTCGCCCTTTCGTCGAGCTGAGGCACACCCGGTTCGGTGACGCCGAAAGCTACTTCGCGGCCGTGTCGAGCGTCGTCGACGAACGAAGCTGGCAAGGGACAGCGGTCGACTTCGTCGACGGCACGGTGTTCGGTCCCCACGAGATGTACCTGACGACGGCCCGGTACGTCACCAGCGCCCCGTACACGTCCGACTACGCGGGGAACCGGATCTACTACCAGTCGCTTCGCCGACGCAGCCGCGACTACCTCAGTGTCCGCGACTACCTCTGGCGTTGGGACACCGACTGGTTCTGGTGCTCCCGCGCCCTGGGCGTGCAGAACCCGTTGTTGCGCCCGCTTGTACCTCGTCGGCTGCTGCGTTCCGACGTCTACTTCAAGGCGGTCGGCTTCGAACGCCGTCACCAGGTCGTGGCACGGCTGCGCCGGTGGAGCGGACGACCTGCGAGCGAGCTCGTCGTGCAGGACGTCGAGGTACCCGTCGAACGCGCCGCGCAGTTCCTCGACGTCTTCCAGCGCGAGGTCGGGCTCTCCCCGGTCTGGATCTGCCCGCTGCGCCAACGTGACTCGTCCCAGGTGTGGCCTCTGTACCGTCTGGAGCCGTCGACCACCTACGTGAACTTCGGGTTCTGGGGAGCTGTCTCCCAGAACGTCGGAGACCCGGCGGACAAGCACAACCGTCTCGTCGAGGAGCTGGTGACCGAGCTCGGCGGCCGCAAGTCGCTCTACTCGACGTCGACCTTCGAGAAGGACCAGTTCTGGGCCCTGTACAACGGTGCGGAGTACGACGTGCTCAAGAAGACGTACGACCCGGACGGTCGGCTTCTCGACCTGTACGACAAGTGCGTTCGGGCCCGCTGAGCCGTGAGAGAGGCACCCATGACCGACTCGATGACGCTGGCGCAGATGTTCGTGCGCCTCGCGGGTCACCCCGAGGGCGTGCGCTTCGAGGGGTACGACGGAAGTGTGACCGGGCCTGAGCAGGCTCGCGTCACCGTCCGGGTGGTTGCACCCGTGGCGGTGGAGTACATCCTGCGGGCGCCCAGTGATCTCGGTCTTGCGCGAGCGTTTGTCACGGGGGCACTCGACGTCGAGGGCGATCTTGCCTACCTCATCACCGTCTTGCTGCCCCGCAGTGTCGTGGGCGTGCCGCTGCGCGAGGTGGCGGCCCTCGCACCGGCACTTGGCCAGCTTCTCCCCATGGCCTTCTCGCGGCCGCCCATCCCTGAGATCGAGGCGCCGTCGCGCTGGCGCCGGGGTCTGCGCCGCCACACCAAGGGCCGCGACGCTGAGGCGATCGCGCATCACTACGACGTGTCCAACGCGTTCTACGAGATGGTGCTGGGCCCTTCGATGACGTACACGTGTGCCGTGTTCCCGACGGTAGAGGCTTCACTGGAGCAGGCTCAGGCGGCGAAGTACGACCTGGTAGCCCGCAAGCTGGACCTTCAGCCGGGGATGCGGCTGCTCGACGTCGGCTGTGGCTGGGGCGGAATGGTGATGCACGCCGCCGAGAAGTACGACGTGCGAGCCATCGGCGTCACCCTTTCTCGCCAGCAGGCTGAGTGGGCATCGAAGGTGATCGCGGAGCGGGGGCTGTCCGACCGGGCGGAGGTCCGCCATCTCGACTACCGCGACCTCCAGGAGTCGTCGTTCGACGCGATCAGCTCCATCGGCCTCACCGAGCACATCGGGCAGGACAACCTCAAGCCCTACTTCCGCGGGCTGTACGACCGCCTCCGACCGGAGGGGCGGCTGCTCAACCACTGCATCACCCGACCCGGTCCAGGTCGACGCGCCAAGGCGAAGGCGTTCATCGACAGGTACGTGTTCCCCGACGGCGAGCTGGAGTCACCCGGGTACATCTTCGAAGCCATGAACGGTGCCGGCTTCGAGTGCCGTCACACCGAGAACCTGCGCGAGCACTACGCGATGACGTTGCGCGACTGGGGACGAAACCTCGATGAGCGCTGGGACGACGCTGTGGCTGAGGTCGGAGTCCTCAAAGCCCGGGCCTGGCGCCTGTACATGGCCGCTTCGCGAGCCGGATTCGACAGTAACCAGATCCAGCTGCACCAGTTCCTCGGCGTGCGACTTGGTCGGTCGGCGGCATCGCCAGGCGCAGCAGTGAGTGGCTTCCCGCTTCGCCCGAGCTGGTTGTCCTGAAGCCGGTCAGATCCAGCGTCTGCGTCGGAAGGCGACGAAGAGCGCTACCGACATGCCGACCCACACGAACGTGCTGGTGTAGAACCCGGCCGGGTGCAGGAAGCCAGGGTACGGAACGTTCTGTCCGTAGAAGCCGGTCACGGCAGTGGGGACGGCAATGATCGCCGCCCAGCCGGTGAGCTTCTTCATCACCGTATTGAGCGTGTGGTCGGCCATCGCCAGGCGCGTCTCGTAGATCGTCGTCAGCAGGTCCCGGAGTCCTTCGATCGAGTCGTTCACGCGCAGCACGTGGTCGTAGACGTCCTGGTAGTAAGGCATGAGACCGGCCTCGATGGGTGTCGAGTCCTCCTCCTCTCGTCGCATGAGGCCGCCGACAAGCTCGCGCATGGGCTGCGCGACTCGGCGCAGCCGAACCAGCGACTTCCGGGTCGCGAATCCACGGCGTTGCAGGTCGCGTGGGTCGTCAGAGAACTGGGCGTCGCCGTCGAAGAGCAGGTCCTCCATGCGGTCCACGTCGTCGCCGAGGGCGTCGACGGCCTCGAGGTGGGAGTCGACCACGAGGTCGAGCACCGCATAGAGGAGCGCGGGCGCCCCGTACTTAAGGAGCTCGGGGTGCTCGTCCCACCGTTCGGCAAGGTCTTTGTGGGCGTACCCGTCGGCACGGTTCACAGCGATGACCCAGCGGTCGGAGGCGAAGACGCCGATGTTGCCCATCTGGAGGCTTCCGTCGGCGTCCAGTGATGTGCGGTACAGGAACAGGAAGACGTAGCCCGGATAGCGGTCCAGCTTGCTGCGCTGGCTCATCTCCGGTGATGACAGAGGGGCCTTCACCGCGTCCTCGACTGCGTGGTGGTGCAGACCCAGTGGCTCGGTCAGGGCGGGAAGCTCTTGGGGGTCGACGTCGAACCAGACGCAGTTGTCCTTGTCCTCGAGCGCCGCGAGCCCGTCGTCGATCGAGGATGACTCTGCGCTGATCACCCCGCTGCGCATGATGCGGATCGTCGGCATGCCCCCACCGTAGGCGCCAAGGCGGCACACGCTCCAGGTCCTAGGCTCAACGGCGTCGCTGTGGAAGGGTGACCGTGTCCTGCCAGCCTGCATTCTGCTGCTTCCTGAGGGGCTGACTGTTCGGATGTACAGACGGTTGCGTGTCTCCACCCTCGCCCTTCTGTTGCTTGCGCTGGGGGCGATGCTCCTGCCCGCCGTCGGGGATGCGGGGTCGTCGCGGGCCGACGCTTCCCCACTTCCGGCTGTGACGTCCCCGGCGATTCAACACGTCGTCTGGGTATGGATGGAGAACCGCTCGTACAACTCGGTGATTGGCTCTTCGCAGGCCCCGTACATCAACTCGTTGGCACGGACATATGGATCGGCGAGCAACGCTTGGGCCATCACGCACCCCAGCGCCCCCAACTACATCGGCGCCCACTCCGGTCTACCGCTGTCGCAGCTGCCTGCATCAGACTGCACGACTTGCACCAAGCCCGGCCCTGACCTGTTCACGCAGGTTCCGAGCTGGCGCGCCTACGAGGAGTCGATGACCACTCCTTGTCGCAGGAACCAAGACTCCGGGGGGCTCTACGTCGCGCGCCACAACCCCGCGCTCTACTTCACCGACATCTCCGCTGCCAGCTGTGCGGCCAACGACGTCGGGTACCCGATGCTGGCGACCGACTTGGCCAACCACACCTTGCCAGCGTTCTCGTTCGTCACTCCTAACATGGCCAATGACATGCACGACGGCAACATCGCCACAGGTGACACATGGCTTGCCAACAATCTCCCGCAGCTCCTTCAGAGCAGTGAGTTCACCTCGGGATCCACTGTCATCTTCCTGGCCTGGGACGAGGGCAGCGGTGGCGGGACTTTGAAGGGGATCGACTGCACGACGAGCACCAGCGAGTCCTGTCACATCCCGCTCATTGTGATCAGTCCGCAAAGCATGGGTACCTCCTCGGCGAAGAAGCTGACGCTCTACTCGACGCTCAAGGCAACAGAGGATCTTTTAGGTGTTCCTGAGCTCGGGATAGCTGCCACTGCACCGGATCTGCTGAGCGACTTCGGTCTGGCGGGGGTTCCGACGCCCGCCTCGTCGTTCGTCTCGTCGTGCGCCGGACTCACGTGCACGTTCGACGGGTCGGGTCCGTCGTCAAACGGCTCGACGATCGCCGGATACTCCTGGGACTTCGGTGACGGCAGCGCGCCGGTGTCAGACGTGACGACAACCCACACCTTCGCTGACAGCGGCTCGTACGCGGTGTCGCTGACCGTCACCGATGCTCTGGGGCAGAGCGGAACGCACAGCGAGTCAGTCGACGTTCAAGCCCCATCGGGTGCCTCTTTCACGGCGACGTGTGTGCTGCTCGAGTGCTCGGTGGACGCATCCGCCTCGACGATGCCGGACGTGGCCAGCTACTCGTGGGACTTCGGTGATGGCACGGGTGCCAGCGGGGTGACGGCTGGCAAGACCTATGGGTCTGCTGGCGGCTACAAGATCACCCTGACCCTTACGGACAGTGCTGGTGGGACGGCCGTCGTGTCGCATCAGGTCACCGCGGCTGCCGCCCCCACCGCTGCGTTCACGGCGAGCTGTTCGGCCACGACCTGTTCTTTCGACGGCTCGAGCTCGACCGCTACCGGGTCCCGGACGTTGTCGTGGGACTTCGGTGACGGTAGTGCGAGCGGTGCGGGCGAGACGACGACACACACCTACCAGGCGCCCGGCACGTACTCCGTCACTCTGACCGTCAACGACTCGTTCGGCAACGCGGCATCTACATCGCAGTCGGTGGAGCTCAGCTCCCCACCTGTGTCCTTCGTCGCAGCCACCGGGACGAGCGTCAATGCGCTGACCGCGTCGGTGGTCGTGCCGACGAAGGTTGCGCAGGGAGACGGGCTGCTGCTGATCGCGACGAGCCGTGGGGCCGTTCCACAGTCGACGCCATCGGGCTGGCAGCTCATGCAGACAGCCGGCACGTCGACGATCTACAGCACCGTCTGGCAGCGGGTTGCGACGGCCTCGGACGCGGGGAGCCGGGTAACGGTCACGCTCGGAACAAGTTTGACCAAGGGAACCCTCGAGCTGCTCGCCTACTCCGGGACCGCAGCAGGCGGACCCCTCGCGGCCACACCGACCGGGCGAACCGGCGCGACGACGACAACCTCTTTCGCAAGTCCGTTCACGTCAGTGGCCACCCCTGGATCCTGGGTTGTCTCGTACTGGGCTGCTCGCTCCGCCTACGTCACGTCGTGGACGGCGCCGAGTGGTCAGGTCGTCCGAGCCTCGGCTGGGGGAACGGGGGGTGGTCACGTCAACGACCTGGCCACTGACGGGGCTGCACCTGTCCCGCTCGGGCCGTTCGGGGGGCTGGTCGCCACGACGGACCAGACGTCGGCGTCCCAGGTGGCCTGGACGATGGTCCTTGCGCCACGAGCCTGAAGGTTGCCTGCCTCCAGGGTGCCGGCTGCGTGTCCTATATTCTCCAACCGAGCCCAGGCTCGTTGGAGCAAGGTTGCACTGGAGGCGTCGCCTAGCCCGGTTTATGGCGCCCGCCTGCTAAGCGGGTTGGGGACTCAAAGCCCCTCGCGGGTTCAAATCCCGCCGCCTCCGCTGGTCAGCCCGTCTCGGTCGTCTCGATCGGGGCGGGCTGCTCCGCCTTCACGGCGGGCGGGATTCTGGTGACCATCTGCCCTCGGGGGCGACGCCGTGCTTGACCTGGTGCCTTCTCTTGCCGGTGCACTGCCGGGCCAGGGTGACTGTGAGGCGCCGGGCGGGGGCTGGCTCAGCCAGCCGGTCAATGCCACCTCGAGCCTCGCGTTCGTGGTCGCCGGGCTGTGGGTCACGTGGTGGGCGCGTCGTCGAGCCGATGTCGACCTGCGCCTCGCTGTCGGCTACGGCCTCGCTGTCGTGCTGACCGGAATCGGCAGTGCCGACTACCACGGCACTCGCTCATTGGCAGCGTCCTTCGTCCACGACTGGGGACTGTCGGCGGCCCTGCTGTTCATCGTGGTGTTCGACCTGGCACTGATCTTCGTCTGGGAGCGTGCGCGGCAATGGGGCGTCTACCTCTTCGCGGTCGTCGCGGTCGGCGTGGCGCTGGTGATCGCCCCGACCATCGGGGCCGTACTCGCCGGAGTGGGCGCGCTGGCGATGGTCGTGGCCGAGGGCTGGGTTCTCGTCACTGGACGACGGTCTTGGCGGCTTCGGGGGGGCACTCCCGAGGCGGCGGCGTACTCAGTGGCGGCAGTCGCCCTGCTCGTCGGTGTGGGCCTCTACCTCGCGAGTCGGACCAACGGCGTCCTGTGTCACCCCGGCTCGTTGCTCCAAGGGCACGCGGTTTGGCATGTTCTGACGGCCCTGGCTCTCGGAAGCTGGGCGCGGGCCGCACTGCCCGGTTCCAGATCGCGGCACTGACTGCCAGGCGACTGGCCGCAGTAGCATCGCGCGATGTCCAGCATGCGCCACAGCTCAGCGGACCATGTTCGGGAGGTGGCTCTGGCGCTCCCAGAGACCACCGAGCAGCTCACGTGGGAGGTGCACCCCACGTTTCGGGTCCGCAACAAGATCTTCGTCATCCTCGGTGAGGATGGAACGACAGCCACGGTGAAGGCATCGCTGGACGACCAGAAGGCGCTGATCCAGCAATCCCCCGACACCTACTCGGTGGCTGCGCACGTGGGGCGCTTTGGCTGGGTGTCGGTGGTCTTGGGCCGGGCAGACAAGACCGAGATTGCCGAGCTGGTCGAGGAAGCCTGGCGTGCGGTCGCACCGAAGCGCCTGGTCGCTGCCACCGACCGTGGGCGGGCGTAACATCCATCTTTCTCGGGGCGAAAGGTGATTGGCGCGTCCGCGTCGATGGCGTCCAGGAGGACTCATGCCCCGCATTGCGTTTTCGAGTAAGGCCGTGGTTGCGGCGTTCGTCCTGACTGCTGCGACTGGCACGGCTGCCGCGGCCAGTACGGGTGTGCTTCCCGGAGCGGGAGATGACGATCAGGTCACTACCGTCAGGCAGGACGACCCGGTTGATGATGTGAAGGGCGACGACTCAACCGCCGCGGCCGACGTCTCGACCCACGCTCAGCCGGACGCCGCAGATGAGGCGGGGCCCGGCAGGTCAGAGCATGGCTCCGCGGTGTCGGACCTGGCGACCACCACTGACCTCACTGGTCGGGAGAAGGGCGCCGCAGTCGCCGCATTGGCCAGTGGCGGGCGAAGCCACGCCGGTGAAGAGCAGGGGCAGGGGTCCGAGCAGGCGGGCAAGCCGGACCAGTCCGAGGGGTCGGCGGCCCCGGACGAGCACAGCGATGAGTCTCACGATGCCGCCAGCGGGGTGGCAACGACCGGTGAGGACGGCGGACGTCCGGACAACGCGGGCTCGGGCGGCAACCCCAACGCCTGAGAAGGGGACGGCTCCCTGCGTGATTTCGAGTTGGCCGGGCGGCTTGGCTAGACTGCCGGCTCGGCCGCCAGGCCGTGCGCCCGTAGCTCAACGGATAGAGCATCTGACTACGGATCAGAAGGTTAGGGGTTCGAATCCCTTCGGGCGCGCCACAGGAC